>CAVKAP010000055.1:0-47411 GCA_963654445.1 Segatella copri | reverse complement strand
CATCCAAGGCATAGCTCCCATCCCATAAACAAGAAAGTGAAGTTTGATCCTGACTGGCATAAATAGACCCATAGGCAGGAAGATTCGCATTCCCTTGAACCATTTGATTTGGATTGGCTTGTCCATCACTTTGAATACGATTGAAATATTCTTGAAATTTTTCACCAATTTGATTTTGACATGCATTTAATCGCCTTAAATAGCTCTTTACTTTCTCTTGTTTTAGCTCTTGCCTTTTTATCTTCTTCTTTCTTTTTCTTATCTCCTTTTTTAATTTTTTGATTTTATTTTGATCCTTTTCTATTTGTTTCGATTGCATGATTCGCTTGATGAGAAAGAAACTTTTTTGTTTATTCTCTAAGCTTAGCTTTTGATGTATCTTTTTCTCTCTTTTTTGACAAGCCTTCTTTATTTTTTTATTTTCCTTTATTTCTTTTTTTAACACCTGTTCTTCTTTATCCAATTTCATTACCAGCTTTGAAATCTCCTTTGATAAATCAGAAACCGTATTTTGATCAACAAGCTCTAGTTTCTTTTCAATCGTTGAAACCTGTGAATCCAGATTTGAAAAATTCACTTGTCCTAGAATTAAAAAAAGACAGAGCATCGGATTAAGAAAGTTCATACATTCCTCCTACGTCTGTCTCTATATTCAAATACGTTTTTTTAAGTAAAAGATACCATTATTTATTTGAAATTTTATAACTTGATAATATCATCAATAAAAACAAATTCGTTTTAATTGGATATAAGGTTCCATCAACCAATCCATGAATCGCTACAATCACAATACAACTTAGCATTAAAGAAAAAAGCAATGCGTTTGTTTTTTTACATGCAAAGACTTCCTTGAAATACACACCAATAATTCCTAATAAAGGAATGGTTCCTATAATTCCAAAGGAAGAAATCATTTCTAAATAGATATTATGGCAGAACACTGCCTTATGGCCATTGTAGTTTTCATAAATATAATTATAGGTCCAAGGTCCATTCCCAAAGAGTGGATGGGCTTGAATTCCTTTGATTGCGGTTTTCCAAATTTTTAAACGAGATTCAATGGTAGAAAAATCATTGAATCGTGGAATTAAATTTGGATGCGTAAAGACCACCGACAATAAAAGCACGATGCATACAAGATAAAGCGCAAAGAGCTTCATTTCTTTGGTAAAAAATAACATGATTGGAATCACAAAAATCAATGGAACTAAAGCAGCTCTACATCCCGTCAATAAAATGATTGAAAATTGAAAAAGAGCTAAAAACACATACCACGCTTTTAATAGGATTTTTTTTGTTTGTAGAAAACGATACAAACAAAGCGCCAACATAAATTCCAGCATCAAGGCATAAATATTTGCGTTTTGAAAGGTCGCAACAATTCTTCTTTTCGGACTATTAAAGATATGAAAGTCCGTAAAATGATACCCATTCGCAATCGAAATTTGATTAAATTGATATAAGGCATAAAAGCATAATAGAAAAGAACAAATCAAGCTACATTCAATCATATAGGCTAAAAGCTTTTCATTGTGATGTTCTTTATAAAACGCAATATATACAAACAATAAAAGAAAGGAAAGACTAACCAATAGACCTGTCCAATTCCGATAAAAAAAGGATACGAGCATTTCTAAAAAAACAAAGCCATAAATGAATATATTTCCTTTTTGTTTCTTAATCGATTGCATTAAATTAAATTTAAACAACGCAATCAATACAATTCCCACAAAAACAATAACGGTTAAGGTATGTGGTAAAAATAAGGAACAAACACCCAATAGAATCAACCAATCGGATGATTGAAAGTCTTTTAAATCTGTTTTGATTTGATTCATTTACCCATACCACCTGATTTATTTGCACAGGCTTCCATTGCTTCCATCACAACACCACGAAAGCCTCTTTTTTCTAAAACGGAAACCGCTTCGATCGTCGTTCCGGCTGGTGAGCACACCATATCCTTTAATTCACCGGGATGCTTTTTCGTATCCAAAACCATCTTCGCACTTCCTAAGACAGCTTGTGCTGCAAATTCATAAGCGACATTGCGAGCCAAACCTTCTTTAACAGCAGCATCTGCCATTGCTTCAATAAACATATAGACATAAGCTGGACTCGATCCTGAAACTGCAGTAACTGCATCCATTTGTGCTTCACTGACCTTGGCACACTTGCCAAAACAATTCAAGAATTCTTGAATCGATTCATCATCCTTTTGATTACAATTTTCATTACAAACATAAGCACTCATGCCTTCTCCAACCATAGCCGGTGTATTGGGCATCGAACGAATAATTTTCACTTCACCAAGATATTTTTTTAATTCAGAAAGCGTAAAGCCTGGCGCAATGGTTAAGATTAAAGCATCCTTTTTTAAATGATCTTTAATTTCATTCATCACTTCAACATACATTTGCGGTTTAACACTCAAAACCAGTAAATCGGCACATTCCGCTACGTTTTTATTTTCCGACTCAATACGAAGCGAATATTTTTCTTCCATCTTCTTTAATTTTTCTTTGGAACGATTTGAAACAACAATGGATTGTGCATCCACCCAATTTGATTCAATAATTCCTTTGATCATTGCACTTGCCATGTTTCCACAGCCAATAAATCCTATAACCATATTTTCACATCCTTACTATTATCATCAAGTTTACCACAAAGAAGGAAATACTGCTCTTAACAAACAATCCAATGTGGATAAAAAGGAATCCCATTTTTAATCATTCGATGAATGAGAGGTCTTCCTAAGCTTTGAAAATAATGTTCGATACTTGGAACCTGTAAAATAAGCAGATCCCCAATTTTTCCAATTTCTATGCTTCCACGATCCTCTAAATGAAATTCTTTAGCGACTAAAGAAGTCATTGCTTCTAATAAATATTGGCTTTCAACATTCCAACCATTAAATAATTGATAAAGCATCGGTTGAAAGCTGTATACATAAGAATTTGGTTTTCCAAAGCCACAGGATAAAAGAAATGGAGATTTTGGACATTCTTTAAACATCTTAGTTTCGATGATTGGTAAAGTGGATTGATGCTTGGTAAAGAAAACATCCTGGGTTAAATCCTTTCGTTGTAAAGCAGGATTTGGACTTAATAAAGTCAAGATTCCATTCATTTTCATCGCATATAAAGCGGAATGATCCTCTCTTAATTGATCTCCTAAACGAACCGAATGAAAACCTGCATAATGGCAGTCAATAAAAGCAGGGATGACACATTCACCCCTTGCATCAATCACTACGGTTGCCGGATCCAATAAATCCTCAAAGGAATCCGTTCCCATTTTTATGATTTTATCGTGAAATAAAGCCAGAAAAGCATGCTTTAAAACCGTGAATTGTTGATCACATGTATATAAATTTTCAATATTTTTGATAATTAACGTGGCCTGCATGGCCTTATTATACATGAAAAGATTATTTTCTTATAGATGTTCATCAAGCATTTCGTTATAATAATTGGAATTAAAGGAGGGCCTTCATGTTATTTTCATTGAATAAAAAACCCGTCATTGTGACGATTCATGGCTTTGGTCAAAAGCTTCACCATGAATTTGATCCTTTAGCTATGTATTTAAAAAAGAAACATTATAAAGTGATCCAATTTGACATATATGATGTGACTAATCCCAACGATGCCAATGAGAAGGATTGGATCTCTCGTTGTGAAAAAGAAATGCAGGATGTTCTCAATCAGAACCAATCCATTGTTTTAATTGGATTTTCTATGGGAGGTGTAATTGCATCCTATCTTGCTAGTATTTATAAGATTGAACGTTTAATCTTAGTTGCTCCTGCCTTTGAATACCTAAGTGTACAAAAGGTGATGAATCAAGGCTTAAAGGTTGTAAAAAACATCAGCAGCTCTTCCCAAAGTCTTCCAAAGCCGAGCAATCAACAAGTTCAAGCCTTCATGAATGTGATTTCAAAGTACAAGGATTCAATCTATGAAATTACGGCACCAACTCTTATTCTGCATGGACTGGATGATGAAGTCATTCCTTATTCTTCATCAAAAAATGCCTCCAAAAAAATGAATTGTAAACATCAACTCATTCTATTTGAAGGCGGTAAGCATCGCATGCTCTATGATGATAGCATTCAAGAATGTATCTTTCCAATTATCCTATTGATGATTGAAGGTCAATTAAAAATCAATTGAATCCACCACAAGAATTCCATTCATTTGCATCATCTTTAAAGAAATATCATTCCATTCCTTTGCGGAATGAACATTAGGAATATCGTAGGTCTCTACACAATTTTTAGGGACAATGATGCGATATTCCTTTTTATTGTGCTCATTGAGCCATGCCTGTAAGGTTAAGACAAATTGTAAAACACATAAATCCGTACAACAGCCTGTCACAATAATATCTCTATAAGAGTCCATTTCTTCCTCTAAAAAGCTTAGGAAGTCTTGGCAATGAAAGGCATTGGTGCTGTTCTTTTTCATGATTCTTTTAATATAAGGCTGCAATTCATCAATCACTTCAGCTTCCTTTGTTCCAATTAAACAATGGGGCGCAAAGGCATCAAATTCTCGTGTATGAGGCGGATGACTATCACATACAAAAACATTGCGACAATTCATCCCATCCATCAATTGAATTAAATTGGGCACAATGGAATTGATTCTTGGATCCGCTAAGGCTCCCTCTTTGACAAAGCCATTGATCATATCAATCACAAAGACAATTGGCTTTTGATAATTTTCAACATCTAGCTTTTCCATTATTTATTCTTCACTTTCTTCAGGCTTTGATAAATAAGCTTGATAACGTTCTTCCAATAAGCCTTGGAATTCTGGATGATCTTTAAGATATTTCTTAACCGATTCTCTTCCTTGACCTAGCTTATCTCCATCATAGCTAAACCATGAGCCACTCTTATGAATAATATCGGCATCTACACATAGATCAATCAATTCAGAGGCATAGGAAATTCCTTCGCCATAGATAATTTCTAAATTGGCAGTTTTAAAAGGTGGCGCTACTTTATTTTTCACAACACGTACACGTACCTTATTTCCAATCATATCCGAACCATTTTTAATGACATCGGTTTTACGAATATCCAAACGAACCGATGCATAGAATTTTAAGGCTCTTCCTCCAGGTGTTGTTTCTGGATTTCCATACATCACACCGACCTTTTCACGTAATTGGTTAATAAAGATGGCTGTACATTCATTATGATTCATAATTCCCGCGAGCTTTCGCATGGCTTTTGACATCATACGAGCCTGAGCTCCAACCTGTAGATCGCCCATTTCTCCATCTAATTCAGCTTGTGGAACTAAGGCTGCCACACTATCAATCACAACCAAATCGACCGCTCCACTATCGACTAACATATTCATAATATTTAATCCTTGTTCCCCAGAATCCGGTTGAGAAAGAATTAATTCTTCGATATCAACCCCTAAATTACGAGCATAGATGGGATCAATCGCATTTTCTGCATCAATAAAGGCCGCACGTCCACCTTGCTTTTGAACTTGCGCAATCGCATGAAGAGCAAGGGTTGTCTTTCCACTGGATTCTGGTCCATAGATTTCAATAATGCGACCTTTTGGATATCCACCAATTCCTAAAGCCTGATCTAAAAGTAAGCTTCCGGAATGAATGGGTTCAATATCAACCGCTGGTCTTTCTCCCAATTTCATAATGGAGCCTTTTCCATATTCACGTTCAATCTGCTTCAAGACATCTTCCAATAATTTGTCTTGATTTTCTACTTTTTCTTTTGCCATACTTATCCTTTCTTCACTAAATCATATAAATGCTTAAGCATCTGTTCCACTACATATGCTCTTACTTCATTTCGAGTCATATCATCACATTGAAAATGATATACAAAGCTCTGATTACATGTCGCAATTGCACAATATACACAACCGGCTGGTTTATCCTCCATCGAGGATGGCCCTGCATTTCCAGTAAAGGAAACACAATAATCGACATCCATGATTTTTCTTGTATTTTGTGCCATTGCCAATGCACACGCTTCACTGACGACTCCATATTCTAATACGATTTTCGAATCAACTTTTGCCAATTTTTCTTTCATTTCCGTAAAATATGTCACAAGTCCACCTTTAAGAACCTGACTTGCTCCCGGATTTGAAGCAATCGTACTGCTAAATAAGCCAGCTGTTAAACTTTCACAACTGGCAATCGTTTTCTTTTGATCGGTACAAATACGAATGATTTCTTGTGCTACATTCATCACATACTCTCCAAAACATATTTTTTTAATTGAATAAAATAAATCCATCCACTATACAAAGACATTAAAGTAGCTGCCCACAATAAAAGGGATGCCATTGGAAGATGAATCCATTCAAATGGCCAATTCTTTAAAAGCAAGAAACAAATTGCTAACATTTGAAGAACGGTTTTACATTTTCCATAAATACCTGCACTAACCACTTTTCCTTTTTGACTGGCCACCATACGAAGTCCATCAACCATCAAGTCACGTCCAATCATGAGTAAGACAGCAATGACATTGACCTGATGAACATAAACCATCAAAATCAATAAGGTATTGACTAATAATTTATCTGCAATTGGATCCGCAAATTTTCCAAAAGAAGTAATTAAATTGTATTTACGAGCAATCTTCCCATCCAATAAATCGGTAATTGAAGCAATCGCAAAAATGAGAAAGGCCAAGACATCTCGTAAAGCCAATCCTGATTTCACTTCAATAATTCCGCTTGTAGCTGGAATACATAAATAAACCAAGACAACAACCGGTACAAGAAGAATGCGTAAAAGCGTTAATTTATTTGGTAAATTCATAAAAGCCTCTTTCTAATACGATTCATCATAGGTATACGCACTTGTATCCGATGTATCACTCGTATCCTGAGCGCTTTCTCCATCTTCACCCAATACATCTAAATAAATTACTGCCGATGAGCCTTCTGTCCAATTGGTTTTAGAGAACGAAAGTGATTTTCCATTAATACGAATTTTATTGGATGAAAGGGTTCCAATTTCAATTTGAAGCATACATGCACTATCCACCTTAACCGTTTGACTAAAGGTTCCACTATACACTTTATCGGCATTATCCGTTACAAGCTCATCATCTTTATAGACAGCTACTGTGCTTTCCTCTGGTAAAGTAATGGAAATTGTTACCTCATCTGAATCACCAACTACACCCGATAATTCATAGACATTGTTGTCCTTATCGGTTGCTTTTAACTTCACATTGGAAGAGCTACTACTATCGGTTGAATCCTTTTGATTTGCGAGTTGAGCTGTTTCTTTTTCTTTTTTCTTAATTTCAGTCTGACGCGCCTTCTCTTCTGCTGCTAATCGTTGATTCGAACGCCAAGATAGACCTGCATTGATAACCGATAAAACAAGTAAAACACATAAGCCAGCCGCTACAATTTGGTAGATATGCGCATATTTTGATCGATTCATTTTTTGAGCTAATCGAATCCATTTATTCTTGCTGTAAGGCTTCCGCTTCTTGCTTTTCGCTTGATGAACCTTTTTCGGACTCTCACTCGATGCTTCTTTGACCGTTTCTTTTTCGCTTTCCTTTTCTTTTGTTAAGCTTGCTTGATACGCCAATAAATTGGCTTCTACATCATTGGTAATCGCTTCATAATTTACACCAATAATTTCACAATATTTTTTTGTGAAATAACGAATATAAGATAGATCCCCTTTAAAGGCATCTAAGTCATTTTCTTCTACGGCTTGAATAAAATCTTTATCTAAGCCAGTTTGCATATATATATCTTGAATGGATAGCTGTAAAGCTAGTCTTCTTTCTTTTAAAATTTTATAATAAGTCACGTTTTGTGCCTCCTATACAGTTTCCTATTATAACAAAAAAATACGGATCGTTGTAGCAAAACAACCCGCAGTTTTGGAATTTTTTTAAATCTTCTCTTGACAGAATGATATACTTTCTGTCAAAATAACGACATATGCCGGTATAGTATAATGGTAATACAGATCCATGGTAAGGATCAACTCGTGGTTCAATTCCGCGTACCGGCACCATTTTGATAATAAGTCTCGAAAGAGACTTTTTATTTTGCCCAAAATAAGCCTTCTTGGGTACAAATCATATCCATTCTTTGATCATATTCATCCTCTGGAATATTTGAACGAATAAGCTCTTGTCGACAAAGTACAATCTTTAATGCATCACATTGCGATAAATAGCGATCATAGTATCCTTTTCCGTACCCTAATCGTCTTCCATCCATCGATGCACTGCAACAAGGCACTAAAATCAAATCCATTTCTTTTGGACTGACTTCAATTGAGCTAATCGGTTCATAAATATCATATCGTCCAAGCTTTAAATCCGAAAAAGATTGAATCGAATAGGCCTTCATGATTCCATGATCATAGCTTTTCGGTACACAAACCTTCTTTTTCAGCTTCAAGGCTTCTTTAATGATTGGATGCGTATCGACTTCTCGATCCGTACTAACAAAAAGAAAAATCGTCTTGGCATTTTGAAAGGCTTCACTTTCAAGAATCCATTGAACCATTTTACGATCTGCCTCTGCTTTCTCTTTCCTATCCAATACTTGAAGCGCTTGTGCAATTTCTTTTCTTAATTCTTGTTTAGAAATCATACCGTGGATTTTCGTCATCTCCTACTTTTTCTAAATGTTCTTCGATTGCTCTTAAAAGACCCATTTTAATTTCCATCAATTGTTTTTGTTGATCAACACTTGCAGCTTCATCCAACACGATGGATAAAATCAATTCTGACATAACAGATGGCTTTTGTTGATTCATTGTTTCTTTCGTATACCCATGCATTGATAAAAACGCCTGAATCATTTCATCCGTAAAACAGCCCTCTAATAATTCTATATTTGTATAACCTTCCATAAATCCTCCTATAAATCCAATAATTCTCGAATATGTCTAATTTGTTTCATCTCTTTCAATGAACAAGGCATTTCATATGGAGTAATCCATATGGTCTGTATCCCCAAACGATATGCACCAATCAAATCGGTTGAAAAGGTATCGCCCACAAATAAAGCTTCATTTGCTGAAATATCAAGTGCATCTAAAACCGTCTTATAAATATCTGGTGCTGGTTTTTTCTTTCCAACTTGACCTGAAGTTACAATCACATCAAAATAAGCTTCTAGATGTGTATTCTTTATTTTTTGTCGCTGCGAATAATCATTGCCGTTAGTCACTAGAGCTAGCTTATATTTTTGTTTCAACAATGCTAACACTTCTTCGACTCCTGTAAAAGTTAACGCAAAACTTGATTGATTTTCTAACCACCATTTTTTAAAGGAAGAAAAAGGAAAATCTAAATCATATTTCTTCTTCAGCTGTTGCACAATAAATTCTTTATCAAAATTTCCACGCATATCCCAAATCATACAATCCTGTAAAATACATTCTCTTTCATAAGGATCATCAATTGTATGATAGCTATCCAACAAATATTCAAAGGTTTGATAGGTATATTCCCTACGATTCCCAAGTGTATCATCAAAATCAAATAAAATGGCTTTCAACATAAAAACCTCCTCAAAAGATAACGCATATATTTTATCTATGCTTATGAAAAAGCGCAATAAAAAAAGAGGATGACTCCTCTTCTCTTATAGGATTATTGTAAACCTACAACTGGACTTTCCGTTGAGCTCGGTACATGCTTGAATTCAAGACCTTGTAAATTATCGATTAGTTCGCCAATTGTTTTATTTGAGGATGTTTTTATAGCGCATACTTCTTCTATTGTTTTACATTTGTAATCTTTACTGGAAGTTCGGACAACAAGATTTGATTGAATAATCACTTCTTCTCCATTGTCATCTTCCAAAATCCAGGCATTGTACAGTTTCAAACGGTCAAAAAATTCGTTTTGAAACAATTCAATCACCTCTTCTAATTATTATATTATTATTTTTTTATACACCCTCATCCTCATAAGGTGTGATAAACTATCTCTTGACTTGATTATATCACTTTAAATGAAAAATGTCTTGAAAAAAAAGAAAAGGATGTGAAAAATATATGTCAAAAGTTATCGTTATAGGTGGAGGTCCTGCTGGTCTAATGAGTGCTTATGCTGCCAGTCAAGCTGGACATTCAGTTGAATTATTTGAAAAAAATGCGCAATTTGGAAAAAAGCTCCGATTGACTGGTCATGGTCGATGTAACATCACCAACAATGGTCTAAAAGAAGATTTTTTTAAACACATTGTCCACAATGAAAAATTTTTATACAGTGCCTTTTCTCAATTTTCCAATCAAGATTTTTGTGAATTTTTACATAGCCATGGTCTAATGACGATTGAAGAAGAGAAAGGACGTCTTTTTCCTTCGAGTCAATCAGCCGTCGATGTCGTTTTATTCTTTCTCGATTTATTAAAAAAGAATGGCGTTATTTTACATAACCAAGAAGAATGTAAAGAGCTATGGATCGAAAATCAAACAATAAAAGGTGTAGTAACATCCAAAAAAAGATATGAAGCAGATGTTGTTATTCTTGCGACAGGTGGACTTTCCTTTCGTCAAACTGGATGCACAGGCGATGGTTTAAACTGGGCCAAGGGCAATCATTTAAAGGTAAATCCTACATACCCTGGTTTAGTATCGATCAAAACAGACTTTAAAGCGTGGGCTGGTCTTTCCTTTAAAAACATCAAAATTAAAATAAGCCGACAAGATAAAAAAATCTTTCAAGGACAAGGAGATCTTCTATTTACCCATCAAGGAATCAGTGGACCCATCGTTTTAAATGCATCCAGCTATGTCATAAACAAAAATGTGGACACGATTCATCTTGATTTTCTTCCAAAATATAGTGAAGAAGATTTTGATTTAAAGCTGAATCATTTGATGCAAAAAAATCCAAATAAATCCTTGAAGCATTTATTAGAGCGTCTATTCCCAACACGCTTTGTTCAAGCGCTTCTTGAAAGACTAGAGCTTTCACCACAAGAAAAAGTGAATCAAATTAGTCGAAGCCAACGCTTAGAGCTAGTAAAAATCCTAAAAGACTTTTCCATTAAAATTACTGGCTTTGGAGACTATAATGAAGCTATGGTTACGGTTGGTGGAATTAGCCCAAAGGAAATCAATCCCAAAACAATGGAATCCAAACAAATCAAGGGCTTAAAATTTGCGGGTGAAATCATCGATTTAGATGGGCAGACCGGTGGCTATAACTTACAAATTGCCTGGTCAACTGGCTATTGTGCTGGCCATTCGATTTAAAAGTATTTTTGCGTTATAATATAATATAAAAAAGGAGATTAACTATGAAAAAAGAAACCAAATGTATTCAAGCTGGATACGAACCACAGAATGGAGAATCTCGAATGATTCCAATCATTCAAAGTACAACCTTCAAATACGATTCATCCGAAGCAATGGGAAAGCTTTTTGATTTAGAAGCCGAAGGCTATTTCTATACACGTCTACAAAACCCAACCAATGATATGGTTGCGGCTAAGATTTGTGCTCTTGAAGGTGGAAGTGCTGCTATGTTGACGAGTTCAGGACAAGCTGCTTCCTTCTTTTCGGTTTTTAACATTGCTCAAAATGGTGATCATGTCATCGCTAGTAGCGCCATCTATGGAGGAACCTATAATTTATTCAATGTAACAATGCGAAAAATGGGCATTGATTTTACCTTTGTTGATCCAAATTGCAGTGATGAAGAATTGGAAGCGGCTTTTAAACCAAACACAAAATGTGTCTTTGGTGAAACCATTGCCAACCCTTCTTTAGTTGTATTTGATATCGAGCGTTTTGCCAAAAAAGCGCATGAACATGGTGTCCCTTTAATTATTGATAATACCTTCGCAACACCAATCAATTGTAATCCAATTGAATGGGGTGCTGATATTGTTACCCATTCAACGACAAAATATATGGATGGTCATGATACAGCAGTCGGTGGTTGTATTGTCGATAGTGGAAAATTTGACTGGATGGCCCATGCTGATAAGTTCCCAGGCTTAACAACACCAGATGAAAGCTACCATGGCATTACCTATGCTGAACGTTTTGGTAAAGAAGGTGCTTATATCACCAAAGCAACCGCACAATTGATGCGTGATTTAGGTTCAATCCAAGCGCCTCAAAATGCCTTCTATTTAAATTTAGGTCTAGAATCCTTAGCAGTTCGTATGCCTCGTCATTGTGAAAATGCGCAAAAGGTCGCTGAATTCTTAGAAGCACATGAAAAAATCACTTGGGTTAATTATCCTGGCTTAGAAAATAATCCTTACCACAAGCTTGCTGAAAAATATATGCCAAATGGAACCTGTGGTGTTGTTTCCTTTGGTGTCAAAGGTGGAAGAAAAGCCGCTGAAAAATTTATGGCAGAATTAAAAGTTGCTATGATTGCCACACACGTAGCCGATGCGCATACCTGTGTTTTACATCCAGCAAGCTCAACTCATCGTCAATTAACCGATGAAGAATTAATTGCAGGTGGTGTATCTCCTGATTTAATTCGTTTAAGCGTTGGTTTAGAAAACGTGGATGATATCATCGAAGATTTAGAACATGCTTTAAATGCAATTTAAAAAAAAGACCGAATGGTCTTTTTTTTAGTTTAAGGCATCATAGCCGGTTTCTTTTGTACGAATACGTTGCACCTGTCGAATTTCATAGCTGAAGATCTTTCCATCTCCAACTTCTCCAGTAAAAGCTGCTTTTTGAATAGCCTCAATGGTTTTCTTTTCCCAGTCTTCACTGCTGACAACAATTTCAAATTTTATTTTTGGTTGAATTAATACATTAAATTCATTACCACGAACCAATTTTTTATAACCACGTTGGGTACCACAACCCATAACTTGTGAAATCGTAAAGCCATTGACTCCGATTTCATTCAAAGCTTCTTTGACATCTTCAAATACTTCTTCTCGTACGATTGCTTCTATCTTAATTATCATTTTTTATCTCCTTATGAATCTAAACCATTAAAGGTTGGATACGCACTTTCTCCATGTTGAGATAGATCCAATCCAATGTTTTCTTCTTTTTCATCAACACGCAATGGACTAATACAACGCACAAGCGCTAAACAAATAAGGGTTCCTACAACCGCCACAAGAATAGTTACAACAATTCCGATGATTTGGGCTACAAATAAGTGATAATCGCCAAAGAACAAGCCATCCCATTTTGCGACACTGTTAATAGAATGTTGGGCAAAAAGACCAGTGGCTATACCGCCCCAGATTCCACCGATTCCATGACATCCAAAGGCATCAAGGGCATCATCAATTTTTAATTTTTGTTTCAATAGAACCATCATACCGCAACAAATTGGACTGACCAAAGCTCCAATAATAAAGCTTGACCAAATTGGAACAAAACCAGCACCTGGTGTAATAGCAACTAAACCAACAACCAAACCCGTTGCAGCTCCAACCAAGGTTGGTTTTCCTTCCTTACGAATATCAATAAACATCCAAGATAACATAGCACTTGCACTCGCAATAGCTGAAGTTAAAAAGGCATGAGCAGCTAAACCATCTGCTTTTAAAGCACTTCCGGCATTGAATCCAAACCATCCAAACCAAAGAATAAATGCCCCTAAAGCTACAAATGGAATGTTATGAACTCGATAAATGGTTTGTTCATAGCCTTTTCTTCGTCCTAGAACAATCGCAAAGACCAAAGCACTTACTCCAGAGCTAATATGAACGACATCGCCTCCGGCAAAGTCAACCGAACCGATAGCTGCAAGAAGTCCACCTTCGCCCCATACCATATGAGCCAATGGATAATAAACTAGAATGGACCAAAACATAATAAAGAAGAACAATGCTTTAAATTTAACACGACCAACTAAAGAACCAGTAATCAAGGCTGGTGTAATCATCGCAAACATCATCTGAAAGGCAATGTAAACAAAATGTGGAATTGTACTTGCGTATGGACCAATATCATCCAGAGCAATTCCATTTAAACAAAACCATCTAAAATCACCAATAATCCCACCGTGATTTCCTCCAAAGGATAGAGAATATCCAAATAGAATCCACATCACAACGGATAACCCCATAATAAATGTACATGCCATGATCGTATTTACAACGTTTTTACGTCGAACTAGACCTCCATAAAAGAAAGCCAAGCCAGGTGTCATAAAAAATACGAAAGCTGTACAAATCATCATAAAACCTGTGTCGCCTGCACTCATAACTATACCTCCATAAAAAAAGGCGTCAAAAGAAAATTTCCTTTGACACCTTTGTCTGAAGACTATCCTAACACATTTTCATTAGTTTTCAATAGTTTTTCATTAATTTTCAGTAAAATTATCGACCGTACATGCATCCATGGATGCAATAATCGCTTCTTTATCTAATTTTTTTCCAATGAAAACGATTTTATTTTCACGATCCCCGTATTTTTCATCCCAAGTTTCTTTAATTTCTGGATGATTCTTAAATTCTCTTTCTTGAATTTGAGGTTCACAGGCTGCTAGCCACATTGAATCTCTTCCCACTTGAATTTGTTTTCCTGCTTGTTCAAAGACATAAAGATAAGATGGATCTTGTTCAAACCATAAATATCCTTTTACACGAATAATGGCACTGGTCCAGGTTTCAGTAAAGGCTCTTAATTTATCCAATGAGAATGGTTTTTTAGAGCTATAAACGAAGGTATCAATTCCATATTCTAGTACCTCACCTTCTCCATGGTGATGATGATGGTGGTGATGTCCATGATGTTCATGCTCCTCTTCATGATGATGTTCATGATCGTGTTCATGTTCTTCTTCATGCTCATCTTCCGTTAAAGCCTTGACCCATCCTTCACTGTAATACGCTTTTTCAAAGTCAAAATTATCGGTATCTAAAAGCTCATTGACATCCACTTTTCCATAATTGGCTTCAATAATTTTCGTATCTGGACAAAGTGCCTTAATCACTGCCTTAATTTGTGCTTTTTGATTTTCATCGACCAATTCAGCTTTATTTAAGATGGTAATATTCGCAAATTCAATTTGTTGGATCAATAGGGATTGAATATCTTCTTCTTGATCATAGACTTCACGTTTTTCTTTAAAATCGACACCACACTCAAATTCTTCAGCCATGCGATAAGCATCCACAACAGAGATAATATTGTCTAAATGACAAATTTCAGGAATTCCTCTCTGTTCTGCGCTTTCACTTAACATCGTAATATTTTGTGCAATTGGCATCGGTTCACAAATTCCACTGGCCTCAATAACAATATAATCAAATTTATCCATTCGTGATAAAGACACGATTTGATCCAATAAATCATTCTTTAATGTACAACAAATACAACCATTGGATAAAGGCACTAAGCTATCATCAATTTGGGTTACCGAACCACCCTTTTCAATCAAGCTTGCATCGATATTAATTTCACCAATATCATTTACAATCACTGCAACCTTATGTCCTTTGGGATTTTTTAATAGCTCATTTAATAAAGTTGTTTTACCTGCTCCTAAGTATCCAGTAATCAATGCAACTGGAATCGATTTCTTTTCTTCTTGAATAATCATACTTTCCTCCATTTATTCATCTTTAATATTTCCTTTTTTAATATTGGGTTCAATAAAATGCTCCCAGCTATAAGCCCATAATTCCTTGGATCCTTTTTCTGATTTCGCATTTCTTCTTAAAACATCCCTTTTACGAACCTGCCATTGCTTCCAACCCTTCCCATTGGAAGCTGCATTTAATAAAACGGGTTGAAAGTTATCCAGGCTATGGGCAAAGCACGCTTCTGGGCTTTCATAAGCTTCAAACTCCAACCATAGATCCATCATCATTTGACCTTGATCCTCTGGTAAAAGCGAAAACAAACGCTTTGCGGCTTTTAATTCTCTTTCAGCCTGTGATTTTTGTGATTCATAATCATACGCAAAGGTATCCCCTGCATCAATTTCAACCAAATCATGAATCAAAACCATCTTCATGGTCTTCAATACATCAATCTCTTCATTGGCATACTCTTCCAATAGAAAGGCCATCATAGCCAGATGCCAAGCATGCTCCGCATCATTTTCATGGCGCTTTCCATCGGTCAAGTAGGTTTGTCTTTCAATAAATTTTTCTTTGTCGATTTCACGAATAAAATCGACCTGTTGATCTAAACGATTTTTCATATCCTATCCTATAAACCTGAAAATGCTAAATACATCATTTCCATTGCTTTTGCATCATCTAAATATTCAAAAGGATGACTCATTCCCTCATACAATAATTGTCCCTTATGAAAAGCAAGTGTCTGCATAAAAGGAACGGCTTGCCAGCCTTCAGAATCCAAGGGTTTGGTCGCAAACATACACCCATGATTGATTTCCTTCATATATAAACTATTTCTATAATTCGTATGAACATATAAATTTTCTTCATCATAAAATAATAGATTTAATTTATTTTTCCTTGCCATATGCATCAAGACATGTCCAATCACACGAAAGCGTTCTTGACTAGTCAATGCACTTCCCTTTTTTGTCGTCGATTCATTGATTCGACCCACAATATAATATAGGATTCGCTCAGAATCGGTTTGTCCTTCTTGCACATCCAAATAACGATTCATTAAAGAAAAATCAAAAATTGTTCCATTATGAACCAAGGTCCAATTTCTTCCACTGTGATCCTTTAAAGTAAAAGGATGGCAATTCACATATTCCATATGCCCTACTGTCGCATCACGAATATGAGCTAAAGCACAGGCACTTTTATAAGGACTTGCCAAACGACTTTTCAAATAAAAGCTATCCAATGCACTACAAGGCTCCTTTTCAATACATGGAATACCAGAATCTAAATTAACCAATCCCCATCCATGTGGATTTTTATTTGCATGCGAAAAAAAAGTAGATAGCCATGGATTCAATTCAAGGGCTTCATAAGATGAATAAGCAAAAATTTCACACATAGTTTCTCCTTATGGAAATAGTGTAGACTTCTAAGTCATTCTTTGCAAGAAAAGCGCAATTTTCATCCAGAATCAAAATACTCCCTTCTCTTCTTTTGTTTTTAAATTATTTATCCTATCTGTTAATTTATTATTGTTTTTCGATAACTTTTTATTGACTTTCAAAATTAACCATGGTATAAAATAGACAAGAAAAAGAACAAGAAACAAGTGAGGTATAGACAATGAATACTTATTATTCAAATCTTGAAAACTGGACACGTGAACGTTTATTTAATTATGATGTAAGACTCCATGAAATTTCTAAAATATACGCTTATGCCATCGCAAAAAAGGATCGTGAAGAAATCAAAAAGGAATTGGATCTTCTTCAAGAAGAAATTCAAAATGATCCATATTTTAAATCAAAAGGATTAAACCTATTCACTTATTTAGGTCAAAAGAAATTAGATTTAGATGCTCAAATGATTGAAATGCTTCATTTCATGGGAAGCTGTTGGGATGCTTTATCTTTTTGTAGTTAAGGAGAAATATTATGAATTTAAGAAATCGTTTAATGAAAATAGAACAAGAAAAACAACAAGAAAGCTTTGATCAATATGCTTATTATATCGAGGATGGAAAGCCTGTTATCTATGAAGAAAATCGTTTTACTCAATTACCTTCGAAAACAAAATTTATTTTAGATTTGATTGCGTTAGTAATTTTGATTCTCATTGGAAGATGGCTTTTAATCGATGTCATTTCAGACTTTTTACTTGGCTGTATTTTCCAATTTACCAATATGAATGTATTTTGGATTGATCGTACAATTACCACAATCCTACAAATTCTCTATTTTGGTTATGCTCTTGCCATTGTTGGTCCGATTGTAAAAAATCGCTATCAAAATTTAAAAAATCAAGAAGCACAAAATGGTTTAATTCAAGATGTTTGTACAAATTGGAATAAAAATGAATTATTTTCAACTCGTTTAAATGATCCAAATCCATGGAAGACCATTGCTCGAAAATTTCTTTTATATCTAATTGGTATTCCTTGTATGTGTCTATTTATCGCAACAAGCGTTGGTATGATTCTATTTATTGCCTTCTGTGTCATCTATCATATTTTTAGCTTTGGCCTGCTTCTTACTGGAATTGGTCTTCTATTCTTTAGTACTTTATTAATTTTGCTTATCGTTCGTTATTGGCCGAAAGGATGTGAAACCCATGCGTAAATTTATGATTCTATTTGTATGCTCAATCCTCTGTGTTTTATCTGGATTAGGTATCTTTGGATTAGAGCTTTCAAAAATCAAAGAAAATACCCATTATATTCATGGAAACGAAGTAACCTACGCAACAACTTTATCCAATCGTGCTTCACAGGTGGCTTTGACTGCAAACTATTCCAATAATTTATATGAAGGCTGTGATTTTAACCTATCCGAGGATCAACTTAATTTTAGCGATATAAAAGAAGATACAAGCTTAGATCCAAATGCCATCGAGATTACTTATTCGGATGCGCTTGACATCCAAAAAAGTCACAATGGAAATGATCCACATTTCCTCGCCATTCATTTTAAAATGAAAGATAATGAAAAGAATTACACAAAACAACATCTATTAAATGCCATTGTAAAATCTTGGAAAAACAAAGAATTAAACTATGAAGAAATTGCCCAAAAGGACAAAGTTGTTAAAATTCGTTATGGTTCAAATCTAAAAGATAAAATTAAAATTCACCAAGGTAGAACCTATAATGTTTAGAAAGAAATACCGAAAAGAACGGAATCCGTTTTTCTCGGTATTTTTCTTATTTAGCGTTTTGAAAGTGAAGCATTCTTATACGAATCATCATTGGTAACTTCTTTGATGACCTTAATTTGTTCAGGAAAGACAATTTCCATATTTTCATCACTTAACTCAATTTCACAAATGGCTTGATCTGACCAGAATGGATAGACATCAATCTCAAAATATTGGTTTTGATAAGTCAGACAATAGCGTGTCTTTCGTATTTGTTTTTTGTTGGTATCTGCTTCCATCAAAAGATCCAAATATTCTGCTTGAGAAAGCCTCTTTTCCATTTCAATCCGCTTTAAATCCGTCACCTTTTTTTTAATCGTTTGAAAGTAAATATAATCCCCATTACAGCCGCGTTGACGAACACGCTTCTCTTCATCGGATGAGCTTTTTAAATACGTTTGTATGATTTCTATACGCTGACAAGCAGGATTTTCTTCAAGCCATTTTAAATCTGGATATTCAATCAAATACTTACGTTCTATTTCATAGGGCTCTGGCTCACCTAAAAATGTAGATACTTCAGAAATTAATCTTTTCATCTTCCCTTCAAAGGAAGAAGAATTATCGATCACTCGAAAATGAGGATGTCCCGTCCAAGCGGCAATCAGCTTATCATCTAATATTTTTGCTTGTTCAACATTTTCTGTTCGAGCTGTATTATTTGCGGTTGTATAAAAATCCTCAGCTCCTTTTGCAGCCGTCACCAAATGGAATACGGCATCATATTGGTCTCTTAGTTCAACCTCACTAGACCCAATTGACTGAATGGCTTTCGCAAACTCACTTTCTTCCATATAGGCTTTACTATCAAGTGCACCTCGATCACATACAATTAGAACTTTGTCAGCATACATGGTTGAAGCAGCCTGTTCAAAGACCTTTTCCTTTTCGATTTGTAGCTTTAATTGACACTTTTGATAATCTGCTCTTGATCCACAAGTCCAAGGTGCAACCCCTGCTGTAATAAGCTCAGTAGCTGTTTCAGGCACAAACAACACAACATACCCCAATTTAGAAAACGCATTTTGTAACCAACTCATCGCAGTTGATTTCCCCGCACAAGGACCACCCGTAATCACAATTTTATTCATTTCCATCGTCTTCTTCCTTTCTCTTATTCCTATTTTACAACAATTCATCTACAAAAAAAATTGTAGAAGCATCTCTACAATTTTAAATTTCTTCTTTTATTTTGTACCAAAGCTTTAAAGAGACTATCGAACAAACTAGTTCAGTAATCAAAAAGGAAAACCATCCAACATTCAATCCAAATTGATGAGCTAGCAAATAGGTAAGTGGCAACAATAGAATCAATTGACGAGCTAAGGTAATCCATAAGGATGTATTCGCATGATTTAAAGCTTGAAAGGAAGCAGACAAAATCATTGTAATCCCTGCAAAGACAAAGCTTAAACTAATGATTCGTAAAGCTGGAATACCATAATAATACATGGCTTGATTGGCACTAAACAAATGCATTAAAGCATATGGAAAGCATTCAAAAATTAACATTCCAACAAACATAATTCCAATCGATAATCGTAATGAAAATTGAACCACACCCTTCACACGATCTATACATTTTGCGCCATAATTATAAGAAATAATTGGAATAATGGCATTTGTGATACCAAGAATCGCCATATTCATAAAATTTTGAAGCTTATAATATACACTAAACACAGAAACCGCAACATCTGAAAAAGGAGTTAAAATCCAATTCATGAAAACGGTCATAAAGCTTAAAACCGACTGCATACAAATCGCTGGAATGCCTACCTGATAAATCCTTTTTAAAATGGATAGATCAAAAGAAAAATTGCACCATTTTATTTCAAGCTCATGTACCTTAAATTTCGTTAAGAGATAGCCCGAAAGCATTGCGAGAAACTGACCGAATACGGTTGCGATGGCTGCTCCTTTTACACCTAAGGCAGGCAGGCCAAAGCATCCAAAGATAAAAATAGGATCTAAAATGATATTAGCAATCGCACCAATAGATTGCATCAACATATTATAAATGGCATTTCCGGTTGCTTGCATAACCCGTTCAAACATAATTTGTATAAAGACTGTAAAAGAAAAGATGGTACAAATTTGGATATAGATATTCCCCATGGATAAGATTTCTTGGTTTGTGCTATAGCATTTCAAAAAGGCATTCGAAAAAAGGAGTCCAACCATCGCAAAAAACACACCATTTAAAACTGCTAAAACCAAGCCATGCATTAATGTATTATTGGCTTTTTTTATTTCCTTTTCCCCTAAAAAACGAGCCAATAAAGTATTAAAGCCTACCCCTGTTCCACAGGCAAAGGCAACCATTAAAGTTTGTATAGGATAAGCTAAAGAAACAGCTGTTAAAGCTTCTTTTGAAATCATCGCCACAAAAATACTATCCACTATATTATATAAAGCTTGAATCACCATTGAAATCATAATTGGTAGAGACATATTTATCACAAGCTTTTCAATAGGCATTGCCTCCATTTTGTTCATTCCATTTCCTCCCTTGTCTTTCTAAAAGAAAGCGTAGAGTTTTTACTCACAATTTTAGATTTTACCAAATTCAAAAGAAAATGAAATATTTTTATTATTCACTTATCAAGTAGGAATCAAAACAAAAGGTTTGAAAAGGCGTTTCACAGGCATTGCCAAACGCAATATGCATTTGTCCCTTCGTTAGATTGAAAACCATGGAAGCTAAGGTTTTATTAAAGGGTTTTTCAGAAAAAGGATGTACACAGATACAATTTGGATAACCTTCATGACTTTTTAGGAAGTCTTTCGCACATTCTGTATCAATCCTTCCAAGATTGTTTTGAATTTGTTTTTTCATCATTTTATATCGGTTATAGGTTGTAGAAGAACATGTGCATTCTTTTTCCTGTCCAATGATTGTATGATTAGTATGGACAAGAAAGGATTCATTTTTCTTGAAATAGACTTGATTTGGAAAGCATTCAACCGAAGCAATATTACCATTCGAATCTGCTAATCCAAATTGATTTGGAATGTCATGGCAAACCTTACTTAAAAATTCAATTCCTTCATCGACATTTTTCAAATTCAAAAGATGACGAATCATAATGTTTGTTGGCAAACCATCACCAATCTGACCATTATCAATATATGTCCACATGACGGCCAATCCATGATTGTTGATTCCCATATAAGCTGGAATACCAGGATGCGTATAGATTAAGACTTCTTTATTCTGATCGACATGATGAATGACTAGATCCAATTCAGATAACCATTCTCTAAAGCATTCATCATTTGTTTGTCCGATTATGGTTTCTTTGTCTTTTGTGACAGATGGAGATAAAAGAAAAGACGTACATTTATCGGATACCAAATTTCGATTAAAGGATTTCTCATAAGCGGTTGATAAGGCTAGAATTTGTTTCAAATCCATCTTTGAACCACTTGCCATCCCTTCCATTTCTTCAAGAACTTCCGGAGCCCATTTTCTTATAGCCGGCAAGTAATGATGGACTTGATCTTCCCAATCTGTATAGTCAAAGCTTTGCGTATTCCTATAAAATTCTTTCTGATTGATATAATTGCATTGAATTTGATCCTTTAAAAGCTGACCAATTCTTTCACCACGCTCTTTTGGTGAACCTTCCACACAGATATATCTTGTATGCATATAAACCTCCCTTTTAAAAAAGACAGCACAATTGTGCTGCCATTCTTATTTTGCTTTAGCTGGCTTTACATATTTAACATAAAGAATCGATGAACAAATCACGATAATTAAACAGAAAAAGGCAAGAATCCAGAAAATTTGATAGTAACCAGCTGCTCCTGAATTGTTTTCTAGCATTGTACCAAACCAAGTACTTAAGAACATATCTGGTAAATACCCTATGATTGATGCGATTCCGATTGCTGTACCAGCTACCTTAATTGGAATATTCACTTCATGCATTGTTGAGAATTGAACGCCATATAAACACATCGCAAATAGACCTGGAATTAAGGTTAATAATCCAATCAACATCGCATTCGCATTCGTACCCAATAAAATAACCAATACAATGGATGCTGCTAAGATTGCTCCACCAACGCGAAACCATCCAAGCGTTGATTTAAATACTTTATCCGCTAACCATCCACCAAGAGGCGCTGCAACCAACATAACAATGTATGTACGTAAAACAGAGAAAATTCCAGCTGTCGTTGTAGAGAATCCAACAACATCAGTTAAATAAGGGGTAAAGTAAGAAGCACAGGAATATACACCATAGGTACAGAACATAATGATCGAAACAATCCATACTGCAGGCATTTTTAAGACCGTAAAGACATCTGAAAAATGAAATTGATCCTTTTCATCGGTTGAGGTATCCTTTTTTGATTCTTTATCCAATAGAAAGAAAATTCCAAACATCGCAATCGCTGTAAAGACGGCCATTGAAATAAGCGCTGCAAAGAATCCACCCTTCATATTGGCATCTCCACCACCAACGTTATATGCCCATAAATTAATGACCGCAATAATTGCTGCGGTTGTTCCATTGGACGCATAATAGATTCCATACATCGTTCCTTGTTCTTCATCCGTACCAATCATACGAATTGCTTTTAAAATCGCTGTCCAGAAAACAAAGGCAGACGCAAAGGCATCTAAAAACCAAATAACACAAGCGGCAACATAGGTTGTATGCGCATCTAAATTCATATAAACCAATGCCGCAAAAACAAGATTTAAAACCGTAGCCAAGCCTAGTGATAAAACCAAAGCCTTTCTTGGTTGCATCTTATCCGCTAAAATACCACCTGGAATATACAAAATAACACATCCAATCGCATACATTGATAGTAAGAATCCCGATTGAGAATCGGTAATTTGTAAGACCTTCATTAATGGCCCATAAAATACATACTTAAGATAAGGGAAAATATAAATTGATCCCCCAGCTAATCCAAGTACAATTAAAGTTAAATACTTTTTCACAGTACTATTCATTTTCTCTTTCCTTCCTTTCGATTATTTGCGAAGTTTCAAAATCCTCTTTCATCGCCTTCAAGCTTGAAATACTAATCAAGATGACAATAAAAATCAGTGGGAATCCTAAAACAATCGCAAATTTTTGTATTAAACTTAATCCACCGACAAATGACAAACCAATCGCAATGGCAAAAACAGCAATGGCCCAACTAAAACGATTATAGAGATGTGGATCCTTTTCCGGATCAAGTCGCTTACTTGAAGCAAGCCCTAAAACCAAAGCCGTTGAATCAATCGTTGTGGCAAGAAATACAAAGCATAAAATAACTAAAAATAAAATTAACAATTTACTGCAGGGTAAGGTTTGCATAATGGCATATACCACACCTGCATTTCCTTCTTTTTCTAAAATAGAAACCAAATCAACAATATGATTTTTTTGTAGATATAAAGAATAGCCACCTAAAATAGCTAAAAAAGAACAACAGCCTAAGCTTCCATAGACCATTTGACCTAAGATGACTTGTTTTAAGGTTCGACCACGAGATAACTTCGCAATAAAGATGCCCATGATTGGTAAGAAGGATAACCACCAGCCCCAATAAAACAAGGTCCATTCATGGACAAATTTTTGATTTCCAAAGGGGTCGGTATTGAAAACCATACGCGGAAGATTCTCTATATAAAGACCGATGCTATTTAATTCCATTTCACAAATTTTCGAAAATGGAAACAAAACTGTCATCACAATTAAAAACGCAAAGATGATATACATATTCAAATTGGTTAGCTTTTTAATTCCTTGATCCAAACCTCGAAATACACTCCATCCAAAGATACAAAACCAAATAAAGAAGACCAGAACACGTAAATAGGTGTTATCGGCAATCCCAAAAACCGAAGAAATTAATTTTGACATCACTGGAACCGCTAAGCCCAAAGAGGTTGTAATGGAAGCAATGATTCCAAATACAACAACAATATCAATCAATTTCCCAAAAAACGTATCCTTAAACTTTATTCCAAAGATTGGTGTCAAGGTATTAGATAGCTTCACATCATCGGATTTTCGACAATACAGCATGTAAGAAATCGCAACGACAGCTGGAATATAAAAGGCCCACGCACTTAATCCCCAATGATATTGTCCATACATATGTGCAAATTCAAATGCCTTGTTTGACATTGCTTTAATATGAAAGGGTGTAGTCTTTAAATAGTAAATCGGTTCAACAAAACCAAGAATAACCGTAGATGACCCTGCTCCACTGGTAAAAATCATTGCAGCCCAGCTAAATGTTGAAAATCTTGGCTTATCCTCTGGCTTTCCAAGCTTAATATTTCCATATTTTCCAAAATAGATATAAAAGAACAATACGAAACAAAAGACATTAATCACAATGTACAACCAACCAAATTGTTGAATACAAAATTGATAAACACTTGTAATCAAAGAAGCAATCGTATCTGGAATAAAAATCAAAGCCAAGATCATCAAAAGGACAATTAAAAAGCTTGTAAAATATATTTTTTTATCGATTTCTTCTAAAAAATCCTTCAAAGAATCACCTCTATTTTTTATTGACGCTTACATCTACATCATTGACCATACGGAAAACCTTGTCTTGTTCTCCTAAGAGCATATAACATAAGTTTTCGGCAGCAATGCGTTGACATTCATAGAGCGCAAAATCGGAATAAAAGGCCATATGTGGGGTTAAAACACAATCCTCACGACCTACAAATGGTGATTTTAAGGTATTTTCATCGGTTTCTTCGACAAGTACATCCAATCCTGCACCAAAAACCTTTCCTTCATCCAAAGCCTTTAAAAGAGCTTTTTCATCAATCATGGCCCCACGACTTACATTCACAATGATTGGTTTCTTGGCCATCAAATTGAAAGCTTCTTCATCTAAAAAGTTTTCTGTATCCGGAGTCAATCTTGGATGCAAGCTAATCACATCGGCTTCTTTTAATAATTCTTCTTTGTTGACCAAACGAACATTTAAAGCTTTGGCAACTTCTGGTTTACAGGTTGGAGAATAGGCAATGACCTTCATACCAAAGCCTTGGGCACGACGAGCGACCTGTTTTCCAATTTTTCCTAAGCCGACAATGCCATAGGTTGATCCTTCAAGTCGAATCATGCCGCTAGTCGAGTTGTAATCGTATTTATGCTTGTATTCAATTTCTCGATCATAATGCTTTAGTTTACGTGCTACTGCTAACATCAAAGCAATGGTCGTATCTGCAACCTCTTGGGTACAATATTCACCAATCACAGCAACACCTGTCCCTTGTTTTTCTGCTGCAGAAGCATCCACAAAATTGTAGCCTGTTGCTTCAATAGAAATTCCTTTTAAATGGGGATTGCTTTCAATGATTTCTTTAGGAAATTCCAAATAAGAGGTTAGAATTCCATCCACATCTTGAATCGCTTCTATAAAAGCTTCTTGGTCTCCTTCATGCACATACAAAGAAATTTCCGTATCTTCACCTAAAAATTTCTTGAATATATTTTTTTCAATCTCTAAGTCTCGATTTAAAGGTTCTTTATAATCACAAATTGCTACTTTCATAACCAATACCTACTTTGATAATTCCTCTAATGTTTCTTTGAATTTTTCTAAGAAAATTTCATTTTGTTCATGGGTACCAACAGATACACGAATATGTTTGGTATATCCCCATCCTCCACAAGGACGAACAATGACACCTTTTCTTAATAACAATTCACCAACTTCACTGGCATCATATGGCGTACTAAAGAAGACAAAGTTGGCTTGTGAATCAAAGCAATCACACCCAAGTTTTGAGAGTTCTTCATTTAACCATTTACGATCTGCAACCATTAAATCGCCATATTTACGACATTCCTTTTTTCCTTCTGGACTCATTAAAGCAACCGCAGCCGCTAAGCCCATACGATTGGCATTGAAGGGTTCACTGACAGTATCATACCAATTCACAAAATCCGGATTAGCAATCAAGCAACCAATACGAGCCCCTGCAATTCCTTGATATTTTGAGAAGGTACGAATTAAAATCACTTGTTTTCCTTCTTTAATATAATCAATCGTGTTTGGTAAAAGCTTTGGATCAGCAAAATCAGCATAGGCCTCATCGACTACAAGCCATGCTCTTTCTGGTAATGCATCCACTAATTCTTGGAAAGTTGCCTTATCAATCACAGAACCGGTTGGATTGTTTGGATTACAAAGCCATACAATTTTTGTATGTTCATTAAATTTTGAAATAATTTCTTTAGCTTCAATCGTATAGTTTTCATTCAATGGAACCGTAATAACACGTCCACCCATAATCTTTGAAATCTGTTGATACAATAAATAGGATTGTTGTCCCGTAACAATTTCATCACCATCTTCTAATAACGTTTTAGCGACTTCATCCAAAACATTTCCAGCGCCATGTCCTAGACTGACCCAATCACTTGTGACACCATAATCTTGAGCAATCAATTCCTTTAAACGAACATAATTCTTTTCAGGATAGATATTAATTCGATCCAACTCGGATTTCATTGCATCAATCGCAATTTGATAGGGTGCATACATATTTTCATTTGACCCTAGCTTTACAACACTTGTAAGACCATAATCCTCCATGACCTCATCTGTGCTCTTTCCTGCAACATATTTGTCGCATACAAATGCTTCTTTTCGAATACCTTTAACTTCCATATATATCTCCTTCTCTAAAAAAAAGACGCAATACTCCCTCGAGTATTACGCCTTCGTATATATGCATTATATATAATATAACAATAAAATTCAAATATTTTGAATTTTATTCAAGCGAAGTCTTAATAGAACCTCTTCTTTTTTAAACAGATTCAATCTTTTATTGGTTTACCCCACTTGTGAAATCGTTTACAATTTAAGTATGGAGGTACATTTTTTGTGTATAAGGTGATTGAAGTTAAACAAAGCATTTTTGAGGATAATAATGCCGATGCCAAAAGATTAAGAAATGAATGTAAAGACAAAGGTGTCTTTCTATTAAATGTAATGTCTAGCCCTGGTGCAGGCAAGACAACAACATTATCAAGAACGATTGAAACGCTAAAGGAAAAGCTTCAAATAGGTGTGATGGAAGCTGACATTGATAGCGATGTAGATGCTAAGACCATTTCAAAATATGGTGTTCGTACCATCCAAATCCATACCGGAGGAATGTGTCATTTGGATGCGGATATGACTCGCCAAGCTCTCTATGAAATGGGCATGGACCAATTAGACTTAGCTATTTTAGAAAACGTAGGTAATTTAGTTTGCCCTGCTGAATTTGACACAGGTGCACATAAGAATGTCGCAATCCTCAGCATTCCCGAAGGTGATGATAAGCCCTTAAAATATCCATTGATGTTTGAAGTTTGTGATGTGGTTTTGATTAATAAAATCGATGTTCTTCCATACTTTGATTTTGATATCGATCAATGTAAGAAGAATATCTTATTTCGAAATCCAAAAGCTGAAATTTTTGAAATTTGTGCAAAAACAGGCCAAGGAATTGAAGATTGGTGTATGTGGTTAAAAAGGCAGGTAGAGAAAAATGTATAGAAACAATATAGATAAGCTTGCACGTCGAATTACGGATCGAATTCCCGCCAAGGTAAAAAAATTAAGTGAAGAGGATCCAGAATATCGTTGTTTAAGTGAAATTTTGACCGATGAACAATGTGATTTATGCTTATGCTTTAAGGTTCGAAAGCCAATGACCTTTGACGAAATTGTTAAAAAAAGTGGATGGCCAAAAGAAAGAGTAGAACGCGTCTTAGAGGAAGTATCAACCATTGGTATGCTTGAATACAATTGGGAAAATGAAAAGCATGAAAAACAATATGTCTTGCCTCAATTTGTTCCTGGAAGTGCTGAATTTATGGTCATGAATAAAGACCTCGTTCAAAAGCATCCAATTGTTGCGGACTTCTTTGAACAGATGACCCGTCTTCCATTAGAAAAAGTAACCCCGATGGTTCCACCTGGAGGTGGTGGAATTGGAATGCATGTCATTCCAGTAGAAAAAGCGATTTCTAGTAATCAACAGGCCCTCTCGATTGAAAAAATCTCACATTGGCTTAATAAATATGATAAGTATGCCCTTTCTCCTTGTTCTTGTCGCCGCCAACAAGCTGTACGCAATGAAGGAACCGGAGATATTGAAGCGGATGTATGTATTGCGATTGGTGATATGGCTGATTATGTCGTTGAAACAAATAAGGGTGGCCACTATTGCTCTTATGAGGAAGTTATTGAAACCTTAGAGCGCTGTGAACGAAAAGGCTATGTTCATCAAATCACAAATATTGATGGTGAAGATAAGATCTTTGCGATATGCAACTGCGCACATGGAGTATGTAATGCGCTAAGAACAAGCCAGCTCTTTAATACACCAAATATGTCAGCCAGTGCCTATCGTGCCCATGTTGATGCAGAAAAATGTGTGGCCTGTGGAAAATGTGCTGAAATCTGTCCCGTTGGTGCAGCAAAGCTTGGACAAAAGCTCTGTACAAAAAATGGACCAATTATTTATCCGAAACAAGAGCTCCCAGATCAAGTCAAGTGGTCCAAAGAAAAGTGGAATCCAAATTTTAGAGATACCGCAAAAATCAATTGTTATGAAACAGGTACATCTCCTTGTAAAAGTGCCTGTCCAGCTCATTTACCTGTGCAAGGCTATATTAAAATGGCCAGTGAAGGACGTTACATGGATGCTTTAAAGCTCATTAAGGACTTTAACCCCTTCCCTGCTGTATGTGGTGCGATTTGTAATAGACGATGTGAACAACAATGTACCCGAGGCATGTTGGATGCGCCTTTAGCAATTGATGAAATCAAAAAATTTATTGCGGAAAAAGAGCTTGAAGAAGATCAAAGATATATTCCTCTTTGTGAAAATGTAGAAGGAAAATTCTATCCACAAAAAATGGCCATTATTGGTGGTGGCCCTGCTGGTCTATCTTGTGCTTATTATTTAAGAAAAATGGGATATCCAGTCACCGTTTTTGAAAAGGAAGCAAAGCCAGGTGGCATGCTGATGAATGGAATCCCTTCCTTCCGTCTTGAAAAGAAAGTGATCGATGCTGAAATTGACGTTTTAAAAGCCATGGGCATTGAATTTAAGTGCAATATTGAAATTGGAAAAGATCTTACTATTGAACAATTACGTCAAGAGGGATATCAAGCCTTCTATCTTGCCATTGGTTGCCAAGGTGGACGTAAGGTCGGTATTCCAGGTGAAGACTTTGAACATGTTCAAACCGGAATTGACTTTTTAAGAGAAGCCAATCAAAAGGAAGATGAACATTTATTCGATGGAAAGGTTGTCGTTATCGGTGGTGGAAATGTTGCCATGGATGTTGCTCGCTTAGCTTTACGCTCTGGAGCAAAACAAGTCGATTTATATTGTTTAGAAGCTGAAAATGAAATGCCAGCCAGTTCAGATGAAGTCGAAGAAGCAAAAGACGAGGGCATTCAGATTCATTGTGGATGGGGTCCAAAGGAAATCTTTAAGGATCAAATGGAATTAAAGAAATGTCTTTCAACAAAGGATAGTCAAGGACGCTTTGATCCAATCTATGATGAAAACGATACAATTCGTGTTGATTACAACGCTATTCTTTTATCCGTTGGTCAAAGCATTCTTCCTATTGAAGGCTTAGAGCTAGAAACAAAACGAAATGGAACTATTATTGCGGATGAAATCACCTATCAAAGCTCACAAGAGGATATCTTTACCGGTGGTGATGTTCATACTGGACCACGATTTGCGATTGATGCCATTGCCCAAGGAAAAGAAGGGGCTGAATCTATGCATCGCTATGTTCACAAAGGTCAGTCCTTAACCCTTGGTAGAGACTTACATGAATTCAATGAATTGGATAAAGACAATGTCTTAATTGATATGGACTTTGATCATGCCCAAAGACAAGTTCCTGGCTATAAACAAGGCATCGGCCAAAAGACATTCAGAGATTTACGTTCAAGCTTAACTGAAGAGCAAGTAAAAATTGAAGCCAAACGTTGTTTAGGCTGTGGCGCAAGTATTGTCGATACCAACAAATGCATCGGTTGTGGTTTATGTACTCAAAAGTGTGAATTTGATGCGATTGAATTAACCCGTGATATTCCAGATGGTGCAAGAATGGTTCGTGCAGAAGATAAAATGAAAACCATTTTGCCTTATGCCGCCAAACGTAAAATTAAGATCATCCGAAATAAGAAGAATTAATCATGCATGAATTAGGAATTGTCGTTCATATAACAAAAACACTAGAAAGTGTCGTTGAAGAAAATCAATTACAGGATATTTCTCGTGTAAGCTTAGAAATCGGAAAGGTGAGTGGAATCGTTCCTGACTATCTGGTTGATTGTTGGAAATATTATCGAAAAAAAGTCCCTTATCTTCAAAATTCAACGTTAAGCTATGAATGGATCGAGGCAATCACCCAATGCCAGGATTGTAAAAGAGAATACGATACGATAACTTATGGAAAAGAATGCCCCTATTGTCATAGCCTTCATACCTATTTAATTCAAGGAAATGAGTGTATGATCAAAGAAATTGAAGCAGAATAACGGATGATCAGCTCATAAGCTTTAAAAAAGCAGATTTCTTACATTGAAATCTGCTTTCTCTATATTATAAAATCTCTATTTCCAAACCTCTTCGGCAATTTCTTTTACCAATTTTAATTTTGCCCATTGTTCTTCTTCTGTCAATTTATTTCCAATTTCACATGAGGCAAAACCACATTGAGGACTTAAACACAATCTTTCAAGTGGAATGTATTTTGCTGCTTCATGAATACGTTCAATTACAGTTTCTTTATCTTCAAGCTCAGGCGTTTTTGTCGTAATCAAACCAAGAACGACTTTCTTATCTTCTGAAACCTTTGCGAGTGGTGCAAAGCCACCAGATCTTTCATCATCATATTCTAAGAATAAAGCATCTACATTTTCTTTCGCAAAAACATAATCGGCTACAGAATCATAAGGTCCACTTGTAAAGAAGGTTGAATGATAATTACCTCGACAAATATGAGAAGTAATGACCATATCTTCTGGTTTTCCTTCTAAGGCAAGATTATTAACTTCAAGTAACTCTGCTTTGACTTCTTCTAAGTCTAGTCCAAGACTTTGATATCTTTGTTTAGCAGCATCTCCTACAACAGCACCCCAAGTACAATCATCCAATTGAAGATTACGACATCCGGCATCATAGAATTGTTGAATAACTTCTTGATATGCCTTTCCAATATCTTGAATCAATTCTTTATTTGTTGAATAATATTTTCTTGTATTATCAAAATTCACTGGAACAATCATTTGTTGGAACATTTGAGCAGGCGCTGGAATGGTATATTTTGCGACCGTATTTTCATCTTCAAATTGCTTTAAAAACTTAAAACCTTCCACAAAAGGATGTGCCTTCGCTTTTACCTTTCCGGTTAAATAAGTATCTTCTACCGATGCTAGCTCAGCATTAAATTGTACGCCACCACCAGTTTGTTGATGACCTACACCTTCAAAGCCCCACATAAAATCTAAGTGCCAATAGGTTCTTCTAAATTCTCCATCTGTAATGATATGGAATCCCAATTCCTTTTGTTTTGCAACAACATCTGTAACTGCCTTATCAATAATGGCATCACATTCTTCTTTGGTAATTTTTCCTTCGTTATAGTTTGCTCTGGCCCATTTTACTTCTTCGGGTCTTAAAAAGCTTCCCACAAAATCATATTTGTATGGTGTTTGATATTTACTCATTTTTCTTCCTCCTAAATCGTTATCGATTTCTTGAATATAAGTTAACATTTTTTCAATAATATGAATAATACATAAAATTGTAGTATGGATATAGTTTAAAGCTATAGCATCAAAGAAACTAGTAAATTTCATAGTTGCTTATTAATTTGCTGGTATCTTCCAAAAGAAAAGTAAATTCATTACTATGATTGTGTTACGTAACGAATCGATATAAAGGAGAATACAAATGTTGAATGAAGCGGTTAAAAATATATTAAAAAATTCTATGTGGGATCTTGCGACCTGTGCAAATGGAAATCCCAATGTCGTCCCTGTCGCTTTTAAAGATATCACTGAAGATGGAAAGCTTGTTGTCGGTGATGTTTTTCTAGAGGCCACCTTAAATAACATTCAAGCCAATCAAGGAAAGATTGCTATTTCTACCTATGATCCACAAAGTCTTGAAGGCTACCAAATTCATGGGATTGCTGAATATATCACGGAAGGCGAAATTGTCAATACCTTTAAAAGTATGGTCGAAAACATGTTTCATGGTGATGCAACTGCCAAAGGGGCATTAGTCATTACACCTTCAAAAGTAATTGTAACTACACCTGGTAAAGACAATAAGAAAGAAATTTAATCCCACTCATAAATTTCATAGTACCTTCAAAAACCATCAGTTACCATTTATAATGATAGAAACTTGAAGGTGATTTGACATGGCAAAGTATAAGAAAAAATTAGAAGAGGATATTCGCTGTCCTTTAGAATATGGACTGACCATTTTTGGTGGGAAATGGAAGTCTCGTATTATCTGTGTACTCTCTACAAATGAAAAGCTACGCTACAGCGAGATTCGTAAAGAAATGTACAATATTACCGATGCCGTTTTAGCCGCAACGCTTAAAGATTTGATTGAAGATGGCATCGTGAATCGAGAATCCTATGATGAAATTCCACCCAGAGTGGAATATTCTCTCACAGAAAAAGGAAAATCGGTTGTTCCCATCTTACAACAAATCTGTCAATGGTCAGGAATTTTTTATAAGAAATCAGATAAAAATGAAATGGTACAATGTCAGAAATGTGATTATAACAAGTAATAAGGAGTATCTATGTTAAATTTTACAGAAGAAAAGACCTTTACCCAAGAGCAAGTGGAAGAATTGTTTTTATCCGTCAATTGGATATCTGGAAAGTATCCTGATCGTTTATACAAAGCTTTGATGCATTCATCCACGGTATTAACGGTATGGGATGATAAAAAGCTCGTTGGCCTAACAAGAGTATTGGATGATAGCGCAATGTTGGCTCAAATTCATTATGTCCTTGTTCATCCAAGCTATCAAGGAAAAGGAATTGCCGGTCAAATGATTGAATATATTAAAGAGAAATACAAAGACTTTTTCTATATTGAAGGCATGCCAGAGGATAAAGAGAATGTTCCCTTTTATGAAAAGCATGGCTTTTCTGTAATGGAAAATGGAGCGGCAATCCAAATCTGTCATATGAATTTAAAATAAGCAAAACGCATCTTCGTCATTAGGATTGAAGATGCGTTCTTTTTTATCTCGATTTAAAAGCCTTCTAGCTTGTGCTCCGTATGTAGATATTGATGGGCTTTTGGTGAATTGGCTTTCACAAAGTATTCATCATACAATTGTTGGACATCTTTATTTTCATGAGAAAATCTCTTTGTGGCATTTTGATCCAATTGATAAAGACGCTCTCCTCTTTGGAAGGAAAATTCTTGACCATCATGAATCGGTTGGCCACCACCACCAACACATCCACCAGGACAAGCCATCACTTCGACAAAGTCATAATGGACTTCCCCTCGATTAATTCGATCCAATAATTCCTTCGTATTGGCCAAGCCACTAACAGCGGCTGTGCGAAGATGAATATCATCAATATCAAATTCAGCTTCACGAATACCTTGCCCTTCCCTGTCATCACTTCTACGGATGGCTTTAAAAGCATCCTCTGAAGGATTTTCCTTTTTAATTAAATAATAAGCCGTGCGTAAAGCTGCTTCCATTACACCACCGGTTGCTCCAAAAATGACACCAGCTCCGGTTCCATCCTGCATAGGTCGGTCACTTTCAATGTCCACCAACGTTTCTGGATTAATATGCGCTGATTTCATCATTTTTACAAGTTCTCGAGTCGTAATGACTTCATCAATTTCATGTCCGGCATATTCTTCATGGAATAGCTCCATTTCTTTTTCATCTTTTTTAGCAAGACATGGCATAACTGATACAGTAAAAATTTGTTCAGGTGATACATTCAACTTTTGTGCAAAATAGGTTTTCATCACCGTTCCAAACATTTGTTGAGGCGATTTCGCTGTCGATAGCTGTTTAACTAAATATGGATATTGCGATTTGATGAAACGTAACCATCCTGGACAACAAGAGGTAAACATCGGTTTCTCTTTTAACTCACCCTTTGTATATCTTTGAATAAATTCATTGGCCTCTTCCATAATCGTTAAATCCGCTGAAAAGGTCGTATCAAAGGCATAATCTACCCCCATTTTTTTCAAGGCATCTAAAATCTTGCCAATTGTTGCTTCTTGGCTGGATAGTCCAAAGTCCTCTAGCCAAGCTGTACGAACAGCAGGTGCAACCTGAGCAACGACAATCTTATCCGGATTGGCAATCGCATCCCATACCTTTTCAGTATCATCTCTTGCTCTTAGAGCACCAACTGGACAATGGGTAATACATTGACCACATAAAGCACAATCTGCTTCTTCAATGGTATGATGATGGGCAACATTGATTGTTGTTCGTGAACCAGTTCCTTCTACATCCCAAACACCAAGTGATTGGATTTTTTCACAGACCTGCACACAACGCATGCATTTAATACATTTTGAAGAATCACGAATTAAAGGAAAATCTTCATTCCATGCCTGTCTTTCAATTTCCATCTTAAATGGAATATGAATGATATTTAAATCATTTGCGACCTTTTGTAGGCTACAATTTCCACTTCTTGAGCAGGTCACACATTCACAATCATGCTGAGAAAGAATTAGTTCTACCGTTGTACGACGATGTCTTCTTACCTTCGGACTGTTGGTATAAATCACCATTCCTTCTTTGGCAACGTTATTACAAGAAGTAATTAAATTCTTTTTTCCTTCTAGTTCAACCACACAAACACGACAAGCTGCAATTTCATTGATTCCCTTTAAGTAACAAAGCTTTGGAATCGGAATACCATTTAAAGCAGCAGCTTCCATAATGGTCGTATTTTCTTCAACACTAATGTTTTTTCCATCGATTGTAAGATTTACCATAATTTTTCTCTGCCTCCTTTAAAGATTCCATAGCCGAAATGATCACAGCGCAAACAACGACTTGCCTCTTGTTTGGCTTCTTTTTCGGTCATACAATTTTCAACCGCATTAAAATCACAAACACGACTTTCCACTTCACGTTCAGTCAAGTTCACTCGTCCACATGGTAAACGATCATCAAGGTGTGCTTCTGGAATTTCAACATCACAAGAAATTTCATGACGATAGCCAAGATATTCATCAATATTGGCCGCAACAACCTTTGCAGCCGCAATGGCTTTAATAACCGAAGCTGGTCCACTAGCACAGTCTCCACCGGCAAATACACCAGGTAAATTTTCAAAAGCACCTGAGCTTTGGGTTACAATCTTTCCTCGTTCAACTGGAATTCCCGCTTTGGCAAAATGTCCAGACTCAATATTTTGACCAATCGCAACAATCAATTGATCACATGGAATAAAGAGATCCTCTTCTCCAGTTGGTTTGACACTTGCTCGTCCATTTTTAATCGAGCTAATCATTTGTGGTGTCACATAAATTCCCTTCACGTGATGATTTTCATCCACTTCAATCGATGAAGGGGCTTTTAAGGTTTGAAGCTCAATGCCTTCTGCAATGGCTCCTTCAATTTCACCTGGTAAAGCGGTCATATCGGCAACACGTCGTCGATAGACAATGCTGACCTTTTTTGCACCTAATCGCTTAGCCGTACGCACTGCATCCATGGAAACATTTCCGCCACCAATAACAGCAACTTCTTTACCTGTTAAATCCATGATTTGATTCTTTCCAACATTTCTTAAGAATTGAACGGCTGAAATAATACCATCCGCATCTTCATTTTCTAAGCCTAATTTTTTATCTGTACTTGCACCAATGGTAATAAGAACAGCATCATATTCTTCTCTTAGCTCTTGAATTGTGATGTCTTTACCAATTTTTAATCCATTTTTTACTTGTACGCCTGTTTTTAAAATTGCTTGAATATCATCATCCAAACGATCCTTTGGAAGACGATAGTTTGGAATTCCATAGCGTAGCATTCCACCGAGCTTTGGAAGCATTTCATAGATGGTTGTTTGATGTCCCATGAGTTGCAAGTAATAAGCCGCACTTAAACCACCTGGTCCACCTCCAAGAATAGCAACCTTTTTGCCAGTTGAAGGAGCACATTTTGGTGGATCGACCTCTCCTGCAAAATCAGCCGCAACTCTTTTCAAGCCACGAATATTAATCGAATCATCCATCATATTTCGTCGGCAACGTGCCTCACATGGATGTTCACAAATAAAACCACAGGTCGTTGGAAAAGGATTGTCCTTACGAATCAAACGAATGGCATCTGCATATCTTCCTTCAGCAACCAAGGCAACATAGCCTGGGATATCTACATGTGCTGGACATAAAGAAACACAAGGTACCGGTTGACTATAGGTACATGTACAACGCCCGTTTTGTATATGTTCAATATAATCATCACGATATCCAATTAATCCTTTATACACCATATGTGCTGCTTCATAACCAATCGCACAATCGGCTGATTCCATAATAGATAAAGCCGTTTTTTCCATCAAATCCAAGGTCTTCATGGTCGCTTTTCCATCTAAAACCTCTCGAATAAAGTTATTTAATTGACCTAAACCAATTCGACAAGGTGCACACTTCCCACAGGTTTGTGCATGACAAAGCTCTAAAAAAGCTCTGGCCATATCAACTGGACATAAACCTGGAGGACTGGATTCAATCCTTCTTTCTAAGTCCTTATACAGATCCTCCATAACAATTCTGGCTTTTTTTGGAGAAACAATTTCTAATCGACTCATTGTTCATTCCACCTTTCATCAGATATTCCTATTTACATAAAATGTAAGCCCTTATTTCTGTTACAATAACACATGTTTTCACATGCTTCAATTTAGTGAAAAAATACACAACGCGAGATTGAAAAAGTCACAACCGTTTATTCTAGATTGTGACTTAATTCATTTTTAATAGGTACTTCCAACAAAGTCCTTATTAATTTTTTGTGAAGCAATCGTTGATTTTTTAATTGTTTGTTCGACTACACCGGAATAATATTCATCTCCACGAATATCTGTTAGAACAAATGCATTTAAATAATTTCCATCTGGCAAGCTATCCATTGTCAGCTTGGTAGAAGAGGTAAAGGTAATCTTTTCCTTACTCTTCTTTATTTTTTCTTTATTCGTTTTCAAATTATAAACCTTATAAACAGGTCGAATCACATCGCCTTCTTCCAAGGAAATGGTTGTCTTTCCAATGACATGGGCCTGCGAAGCATCCGCCTCGGCATCGGCATTATACATGGAAGCCCCTGTTAAAGAAACAGTCTTCTTTTCTTTATCGTAGGAGAATAATAAATAATAATCTTCTTTATTTATTTTTACTGGGCTTCGATAAGCAATTGACTGATCCGATTCACTGACCACTTCCGTATAAAGTGCTTGTCCATCCAAACAAATCCATTTTCCATCAAAATCACTTTTTATTACGCCATCTTTTTCAATCACTTCATTGGTTTTTCCGTAGGCAATTAATTGATTCTTTTCTTCATCATAAGCTGCTACTTCAATGGCTGCATTTTGATAATTATTTTTCTGTTCATCATTTAAAGAAATCTGGAAACCATTCTTTTTCAAAGTAATCTCATTATCGGATAATTTCTTTAGAGCACTGGTTTCAATGGTCTTCGCCTGTCCATAGCCTTGTTGGTCGGCATAGGCTTGATATTCATCATTTAAACAACCGGAAACCTTATAATAGTATAAAGCTTGAGTTGCTGAATCTTCGGAGATTTCTTTAAGATAAGACAAAAAGAAATCCAAACCATTTGTATTATTAATCGATACTGGCATATAAATATTTATCCCCATAGAATCGGATAGATAGCCATTGGATCGATGATAAGCAACAGCCTGTTTTAAATTCTGTAAAACCTTCTCACATTCACTGGAATAGGAAGTAGATAAGGCTTCCATGTAATTTCCTAAATCAATTAAGTTATAAATTTCGTAAGCCTCTCCACTATAACGGGTGGAATTTTGTGCCGCACTCGCAATTTTTGTCAGTACGTGATTATCCGCAACCGAATCTTCCAACAATTTTTCATTCAATTCACAATAGGCTTGATAGGTCTGTTCGGCCGCATTTAAATCAATCAGTGAAAAGGAGGTTGTGATGGAATAAAAAGGAATATTCCCCATTTCACAATTCTTTTCCATATAGAAATCCTCAAAGGAATCAACAATGGTTTTACCAATGGAAGCAGCCGACATGGTTGGATTATTGGACATTGCCTTTAAATAGACATCATGGCTCCATCCACCTCCAGGTTCGGTTTCTTCACTTCCTACCAGATACTTTCCATAACCATAGAGCATATGCGCATTTTCTACCGAAGCCATCAAACACGCATCATAACCAATCAAATCATAATGTGGATTATCTGGATTAGACTCACAAACTTTTTCTAAAGCCGATTGAATCTCATTTAAAGATAAACTGGAATTGTAAATACTATCCTTTCCATATCCATTGGCTCCACCACCATGGTCCCATAATACGAGCATTCTATGATCAGCTGGATAATTTTGATCACAATAGGTCAAAAAATCAGCCAAGGTATCCGAAGAACAGCTATCCTTTAAAGGCATATTTTCTAATTCCTCTAAATGACCATCCTTTACAGTAAAGCGTTGGGTCTTGTTTGGATTGATTAAGGAATTACTCCATCTTGTTGCTCCACCGGTTTGAATCACGACATTGATCTTATCGGATTTAACACCCTTACAAATTTCACTGATATCGCTTGAAGCAGCACCTTCACCTTCGGCTAAGATGACATCCTCTGAACTATCCTCACTGGATGCAGTTGGTTGTACTGGTTCATAAAGGTATTCAGGAAAATCCAAACCCTTAGATTGAAGCTGTTGGGCATATTCAGAAAGATAATTGCTCTTCTTTGTTTCTTCTGCTTCTTTATTTTGACTTGCCGTATCCTGCGTTAAAAGCTTGGTCAAATCGGAAAGATCATTTTCCGCTTGATCCTCTAAGTCTGAGCCAACCATGTAATAACAAATGGTCCAAGTCTCATTTTCATTGATGGCCTCTTCCTGTTTAACCCGTTTACTTCCTTCTTTATCAATTGGTGAAAGATCATATACACTCAAATTTTCTTCACTATTCTCACTGCTGTCAGCATCTTGATTTTGTGAAATCGATCCTTTTACACTTCCATAATAAAAAATGGCCGATAAGCTACATACCAGAACGATTACCAAGATGATAATTTTTTTTCTTTTTTTATCTAAGTTCTTCCAATTCATCGAAATCCCCTTCCTAATAAGCTTCTACAAATATTTCTATTAAAGTTTAACCTAGATATTGTGTATAGCACAAACAAAAAAATACACCTTCCTTTCAGAAGATGCATATCAATAGAAATCATTCATTGACGTCTTGTTTTCTTTCCTTCGCTTTTTGCATAGCCAAAACCAAAATACAGCCAATCAAAGCACAGGTTAAATGAAAGTGACCTAGATTCATAGCCGGTTGTGCAATATCAAGGGTCGTTGGTCCTTGTATGATGGCATAGAACGAGCCAATCATCATCCCAAGAATCAAATAAACCATTTGCGCTCGATATTTTTCTAAACAATACTTAATTCCACGAACCACTAAGGCAGCTCCTGCAAGTATTCCAAGTCCGAAAAATAATAAAGCTGGAAAAACGGTTAAATCCAATTGTAAGATTGAATGTACAGCTTTTATAACAGGAATATAAGCTCCAAAGATCAACAATAGAGTCGATCCAGATATTCCTGGAAGAAACATGGCCGAAATGGCAATCATTCCAATAAAGAATAATTGAAAGCCAAGCCCAATTGAAAATTGACTTAGATTCATCGTTTGCGTCCCCACTTTTCCATTAATCCATGTGATTCCAACAACAAGAAGAAGACCAATCAAGCAAAATTTTCCACCTTTTTTAACCTGTAAGATACTATCTTGTTCTTCTTTTAGAATAACCGGAATAGACCCAGCAATAAATCCAATAAAAAGAGAGCTTACACCATAGATACATTGTTCAAATACGCTTGAAAGAATAAAAACCGCTAAAATCATTCCAACAAGCCAACCAATAAGCAATCTAAACAGATAAAATATCGCTCTTTTTTTCTTTTCAATATCCCCAAAAACAAGTCCATCAATTGATCCAATAAATCGATCATAAAAACCTAAAATAAAGGCAATTGTTCCACCAGATACACCTGGTACACTATCGGCTAGAGCCATACAAAAGCCTCCCATTGCTTCCTTCAACATAAAAAAACCTCCTATTTCTTTCAGTAGTAAGATACCAACTCACCTTAAAGAAATAAGAGGCTTTTTCTAAACAATTTCTAAACAATCATTTATTTAAACGATAGCCAGCACCCCAAACCGTTTCAATAATTTGAGGATTCTTAGAATCATCTTCGATTTTTTCGCGAATTCGATTGATATGAACCATTACCGTAGCACTATCTGCTAGATAGTCATAACCCCAAATTTTTTCAAAAATTTGTTCTTTTGAAAAGACAATATTTGGATTGGATGCAAGAAGCTTAAGAATTTCAAATTCTCGATTGGCTAGTTTAATTTCCTGATTGCCTTTAAAGACCTTCCAACTTTTTGTTAGAATGCGTAAATCTTGAACATGAATTTCTTCCGCTTCTTCTTTTTTATTATTCGATAATCGTTCATATTGTCTAATATTTGCGTTTACTCTTGCGACTAGCTCTGCTGGATCAAAGGGCTTTGAAATATAATCATCTGCTCCTAGTCCTAAGCCTCGAATTTTATCCACTGCTTCCGTTCTTGCACTCACCATAAGGATTGGAATACTAACTTGGTTTCGTATTTCTTTACAAATCTCATAACCACTTTTATTTGGAAGCATCAAATCAAGTAAGATTAAATCGAAGGACTCATGCTCTAATATTGAAGGAACAAGGTTTCCATCCTCTACGATTCTTGTCATAAACCCCGATGCTTCTAAATACGCTTGTTCAATCATTGAGATATCTGCATCATCCTCTACAATAAGAATTTTTTTATGATTCGGCATCCTTTTCCACCTCCATGCTCATGAATGGAAAATCCAAGTATATAGCAAGGCCATGTTCATTTTTCGCACGAACCTTAGCTGACATTGCCTCCATAAGAACCTTCACAATATAAAGACCAAGCCCATTTCCTTCCTTTTTATTTCTTGATTCATCCGCACGATAAAATTCATTAAAAAGATAAGGCAATTGATCTTCTGCTACGCCAATCCCATTATCCTTCACACAAACAGTAACACTATTATCCTGTTGAACCATTGTGATATCAATTTTAAGACTTTCACTTTGGGCATATTTTTTACTGTTTTCGATCAAATTATCTAAGATTCTTCTCAACTGCTCAGAATCGGCCGATACAATTCCACTTTGAACTTTTATATCTAAGTTGATTTCTTCTTTTCCTTTGACATAATCCTCTAAAAATTGAACCAAATCAATTTCTTCAAAATAGAAGGGCATATTTCCCGTTTCAAGCTTTGAAAAATAAAACAATTGATTTAAAAGACTCTCCATTTCATTGCTTCTACGCTCTGCAATATCTAGAAATTTATCTTGTTCTTCTTTTGGAATGATACCATCCTTTAAGACCTTTATACTTCCCTTCATCGCTGTTAAAGGTGTACGCAAATCATGAGAAATGCCTGCAATCATATCGGTTCGAGCTTTCTCATATTTTTGATTTTTTTCTTGTTCTAGAGCAATCGATTCCATCATTTCATTAAAGGCGATACAAACAGTTTCAAATTCTTCATCCCCTGTATATTGAATTTTTTCCGTTAAATTATTTTCTTTGATTCGCTTTGTTCCTTCTACTAACAAATTAAGAGGTTCCATAATGTGCTCGGTTAATTTCTTGGTAAATATTTGACTGATAAGAATCAAAAGAACAATACACAAGAGCCCATCCAATGCAAAGATCAAGATAAATTCATTCCGATAAATCGTATAATCCTTCAATAAGCTTTTTATTTGAGAAGGATCAACAACCGTTTCGATACGATTTTTTACTTCGTTTTCAATTGACTCCGAATAACAATAAATCACCAGCAGATTGATCCCTAAAAATAAAAACAAGGTTGTAAATACCATCCATGCATTTGATTGAAAGATTCTCTGTTTTACACTTCCCTTTTTCATTGTCTCAAACCCTTCTAAATGTATTTCAATTAAATACTATCATCAAAAGATGAAAAGCATTTCTAAACAATTTCTAAATTTTTAAAGCACCATAATCAAGGTTCCAGCTGCAATTAAAATACATCCAATGATTGATTTCGAAGTAAATTCTTCATGTAAAAAAACAAAGGCCATTATCAAAGTAATCACAACACTCAACTTATCAATGGGAACAACCTTTGAGGCTTCTCCGATTTGTAAGGCACGGTAATAACATAACCAAGAGGCACCAGTTGCTAGACCGGATAAAATCAAAAAGATCCAGCTTTTTTTACTGATTTCACCAATTCCATGAAAGCTATTTGTAAGAAAGACCATGCCCCAAGCCATTATAAGAACAACCATGGTACGAATGGCTGTTCCTAGATTCGAATTTACATTTTCAATTCCAACCTTTGCTAAAATTGAAGTAAGTGCTGCAAATAGAGCAGATAAAAACGCAAATAAAGCCCACATAGTTTCATCCTCTTTCTTTAATCTATTAAAAAGTGCTTCAACAAATCAACATTCGTATTGAGAACGAGTTCCTTTGGAAAATCCAGATCTTCAATTAAATCATTAGCTAGATTTAATCTTCCAACCGCACTTGGATCATGTGCATCGGAGTTTAAGATAATATTGACTTTTTCTTTTTTACACCATTCAAGCATGGTTCGATAATTTTCTAAGACATGCAAGCGTCGATCCTTTTTAATGATTGAGCTATTGTTGACTTCTAAGGCAACATGATATTCTTTTGCGGCTTTGACCAATCTTTCATAATCTAAAGGTGTATGGTCATCATCCGGGTGTGAAACAATCCGTACCTTCTCATTTTTCATACAGGAAATGATATGATCGGTATTCTTTTCTTTCCCTGCATCTTGATAACATTGCACATGTATTCCACAAATCGCATAATCAAGCATATCAATATATTTTTGATCTAAAGACAATGTTCCATCATTTAATACATTGATTTCACATCCATGATAAACTTCTACACCACTAAGAATTCTTGGGATGACTTCAAAATTCAAAAAATAGAATGGATCACAGGTTCCTGGAATGCCTGGACCATGTTCAGTAATTCCTATAACCTTCAAACCTTTTTTACTTGCTGCCTGGGCCATTTCACGTATGGTTCCATAGGCATGTCCACTCATAATGGTATGCATATGCATATCGGCAAATAATTCCATAATATCCCCTTACTTTCTATTCAATAATTTCTCTTTCATTCTACCATCATCAAGCATGCCGATAAATAGCATCAAAAAAAATAGAAAGTCAATTGACCTTCTATTTCACCATCTATTTTATCAAATCTCTTTTTGTTGGTTCGCATCCTGGTATTTAATCACCTTTGCAGGCACTCCACCAACAACCGCATAAGCGGGTACATCCTTTGTGACAACAGCTCCAGCACCAACCACGGCATATTCACCAATGGTCACACCTGGACAAATTGTAACATTCATACCTAACCAAGCATTTTTCTTTATCGTGACCTTACCATAGGTGTAAACTCTATGTCGTTCATTGAAATCATGGTTTATGGTTGCGATTTTTAATCCAGGAGCCGCCATACAACCATCCTGAAATTCAATACCACCACTCGCTGAAAGAATTGCCGAATGATTGATGAAGACACCTTTCCCAAAACGAACCCGATTTCCAAAATCACAAATAAAAGGGGTGAGAATACGAACATCATCTAAGCTTCTAGAAAAGAGCTCCTCCAAATACTTTACATAAGAAGAATCATTGGGTAGACATGCATTTGCCTTTGCACATAATGTTCTTGCCCGCATCATCTCTTCTACAGCTTCCTCAAAATAATCTTCGCTACAATCCGTTGGACCACCTTGATCCATCAATTGATATACATATCCTTTTTTATACTCCATAGAAAAGCCATCCTTCCACTTTACTTCCAAACCAGCTTACCTGTTTTTAAGGCTGCTTCATATCGTTCAATCTTATAATCCAAACGGGCCAATGCTTCATCCAGTTTATTGCGATTTTCTATGATTTGTTCTTTAGTTTCTGCAAGAAGCAAAAGACGCGCTTCAATCGTATCATTTCCAAGCTGAAACAATTTAACATATTCACAAATGGACTCAATAGATACACCCGCTTCTCTTAAACAAATGGCATTTTGTACCCATTTAAGATCTTCTTCTGTATAATCTCTATATCCATTCACATTTCGATGGATTTTTGGAATAACACCTATACGTTCATAATATCGTAAGGTATCTGAACGAATTTGATATTTTTCACACACTTCTTTAATTATCATTTGATGACCTCCATTAAATATATTTGGATTATATCGCTTGAAGTTCACTTCAAGGCAAGTGTTTTTTTATTCACTTCAAAAAGCTTATATATGATTAAAATAATAGAAAAGCCATAGCATGAACTCATCTAATGTACTATGGCATTTTTTTTGATTTTATATTTCTATATGTGTGATTAATTGGTCTTTAAGAATGGCTCTCCACATTCAATACTTCCTTGTGCGATTGCTTCAATCTTTTTATATTGATCAACATTTGTGATGACAATTGATGTAGTAAGATCATATCCTTCATCTTTCATCGCATCAATATCAAAATGAATCAATGGCATTCCCTTTTTAATTTCTTGGCCTTCTTTAACCAATACATCAAAATATTTCCCCTCTAATTTTACTGTATCTAAGCCAATATGAATCAATACTTCACAACCATTTTTACTTTTTAGTCCAATCGCATGCTTTGTCGCGAATACCATTTCTACAACACCATCAAATGGAGATACTAGCTTTCCTTCACTTGGAATGATTGCCGCACCTTTTCCAATGATTTCATCCGCAAAGGTTTTATCTTTGACATCTTTGATTGAGATTGCTTCCCCTTTTAATGGAGAATAAATAGAATCTTCCTTTATCTCTACGTCTTCTGCATCTTCTATTTCTTCTTCAAAGCCTAAAAGACAGGTTGCTCCAAAAGAAACTACAAAGGCAATTGCTGCAGTAATTAAAGCCTTTACTAAATTTCCTGTAGGATCTTCTCCACCTAAAAATAAAGGTAAGGTAGCTAGTCCTGTTGTTCCAGGAGCATAGGCAACAAGTCCAGATAAACCAGCAAATAAACCACCAGCTGCTCCACCAATCATAACAGCATAGAAAGGTCTCTTTAATTTTAAATTCACACCATACATTGCTGGTTCGGTAATTCCTAATACAGCTGTTAATCCACTTGATGAAGCTAACTCCTTCATATCACTTGATTTCGATTTAAAAGCTACCGCTAAAGCGGCTCCACCTTGCGCAATATTTGCAGCAAGCATTCCTGGAAGATCAATCGAAATATAACCAAGTGTAGTTGCTTGTTGAATGGCTAATGGCATTAAGGAATAATGCATTCCAGTCATAACAATAAGTGGAGAAAAAGCTCCCATAATGACAGCTGGTGCCCAAGGTACTGTTTGATCAATAGCACTTAAAGCGGCTGATAATAATCCACCACACCAAGTTCCTAAAGGTCCAATTGCGATCAACATAATTGGTGCCATAACTAATAAAGTTAGAGTTGGCTTTAAAATTGAACGAACGGGTTTCCAAATATGTTCAAAAACCTTTTCCACATAAGACTGGACCCACACCGTTAAAATCATAGGAATAACCGAACTTGAATAGGTTGCGATGACAACAGGAATCCCTAAAAAATGCGCTGTACCTGTATCTGCTCCCATTGTAGATAAGGTTGGATAAAGCAATACACCAGATAAGGCCATTGAAAGAACCGTATTGGCTTTAAATTTTTTCGATGCCGTATAAGCAACCAAGAAAGGTAGGAAATAGAAAGGTGCATCCCCAATTAAGCTAAGAATCGTATAAGTTTCCCCTTCCGTATTAATTAAAGAGAAAGCCACCAATAAAGCTAGAACCGCCTTGATCATACCACCGGCAATAATTCCCGTAATTAACGGTGTAAAAATTCCTGCAATGACGCCAATAATACCGCCCTTTTCTTTTTGTTTCGGCTGCTTTTCTTCTTTAAAGCTTCCGAGCATTTGCATCTCTTTTGACACATTTCCGACATCTGTGCCAATAATCACCTGAAGCTGATTACCTGCCACATTTGTCCCAGCAACACCTTTCACCTTTTCAATCGCCTTCACATCTACTTTATTTAAATCTTTAATTTCGAGTCGAAGTCGAGTGGCGCAATTAAATACACTGCCTATATTTTCCTCCTTTCCCGCTGCTTCATAAATCTCTTTCGCCATTTTCTTATAATCCATTTTCTTTACCTCCTTTAATTGGATATAAAAATACCCAGATGCACATATGTA
>CAVKAP010000054.1:0-53688 GCA_963654445.1 Segatella copri | reverse complement strand
GTTTAGTATCTACCTTTTAATATTGTAATATTAGGAATATATGATATATTTTATTCAGAATAATTTTGTTCAAATTGATTTGAACAAAACTAATTTGAATAAAAGGAGTCTCTATGTTTATTGGTCGAGAAAAAGAAATACAATTCTTGAATGAATTTTATGAAAAAGATGGATTGTCAATGACAGTAATTTATGGTCGTAGACGCATTGGTAAATCGACTCTTATTTCCAAATTTGTAAAAGATAAAAAATCGATATTTTATACCGCAACAAAGGTTGGAAAAGAAAGAAATCTAGAATTATTTTCAGAACAAGTATTATATGAATTAATGCCGAATGTTGAAGGCATCTCGTTTCAATCCTTAGAGGCCATCTTTAATTTTATCGATAATAATATTAGAAATGAAAAGCTTATTTTAGTCATTGATGAATTACCCTATTGGGCCGAAAAAGAGCCAGCCTTGTTATCTGTAATACAAAAATATATGGATACCGTATGGTCTGATAAAAATTTAAAGATTATTTTATGTGGTTCTTCTCTTAGTTTTATGGAAAATAACGTACTTAGTGAAAAAAGTCCTTTGTTTGGAAGAAAGGATTCTCAAATTAAACTCGAAGCCTTTGATTATTTAGATGCAGCTAAATTTGTACCTGATTACTCAAATGAAGAAAAAGCAATTTGTTATGGAATTACTGGTGGCGTCGCAAAATATTTATCAATGATAAACCCTTCAAAGGATATTCATGAAAATATTACAAACCTGTTCTTTCGAACAAATGGATATTTGTATGATGAAACTCGAAATCTACTAACACAAGAATTTTCTGATATCACCTTAGTAAACAATATTATCGAACAAATCGCAGCCGGTGAAAGTACGTTAAATACGATTTCAGATAAAATCCATGAAAAACAACAAACCGTATCCTACTCTTTAGATAAATTAATTCATGTTGGCTTAGTTGAAAAGAAAAAATGTATTACGGATGAAAAAAATAAGAAAAAAACAAGATATGTATTAAAGGATTCGATGTTCAAATTTTGGTATAAATTCATTCCGAAAGCTACAAGCGTCATTGAAATGGGACAAGGTGCTTTGTATTATCAAAAAGCCGTTAAGCCTTATTTACATTCTTTTATGGGATCTATCTTTGAAGATATATGTCAATACTATACTTTAAAGCATGGAATAAGCGGCGAATATGGATGTTTTATCAACGCTGTAGGCACTTGGTGGGGACAAGAAAAAATAAAGGATCAAGATGGAAATATAAGAATTCAAGCAACAGATATCGATGTTGTTGCCATTTCGGATATCGACAAAAAAGCGATTGTTGGTGAATGTAAATTCAAGAATGAGAAAATTGATAAGAGCATTTATGATACACTCATTCAAAGAAGCAAGCTTATAACAAAATATAAGGTCTCAAAATATATTTTATTTTCTCTCTCTGGTTATACAGAATGGTTTAAAAATCTAAATGATCATGATGTTTTATTACTTACACTTGATTCTTTATATGAGGATTGTAATAAAAAGAAAGTATACAGTTAAAGTTCAAATAACTTTAACTGTTTTTAAATTTCAATTTCTCCTAAAAGCTTCCAATCCTCCATTCCTTTTTTCCATACATAGGTATTCTCATTAATAATTCCTTTTTGGATATAGGAAAAAAAGGTCGATTGACTGATGGGTCCAACACTTTGTCCATCTTCTGCGTAATACCAATGCGTTTCTTCTTTTGGAAGCTCTGGTAAGACAAATAATTCGGATGTGTTATAGGAAATCCAATCCTTTAATCCAACTTTCCAAATGTAATTGGTCGCCTTTAGTTTTCCTTCTTTGATGCAATTCGAAAGATATTCACTGGATACTGGACCATAGGCTTGATGATCTTTTACATAAAACCATTCTTTATTGGTTTCATCAGAATCAGGAAGATCTGGAATTGTGATTTCTTCGACTTCATCTTCCATTTCCTGTTCATAATCAAAAACAATTTCACCATATTGTAACCAATCCTTAAAACCTTCTGTCCATACGTAGGTTTGATTGGTAATGATGCCTTCTTGTACTAATTCTTGTAATCGTATTTCTGAAATTGGCCCAATGGACTTTCCATATTGAGCATAATACCATTCTCTTTTCTCGTTCATATTTCCATCCTAAAAAGGATTCTGTTACTCAGAATCCATCATTTTATTAATTAATTGTATACAGCGTTGGGTATTTTTTCCATCCTTATATTGCATATATTTCTTTTGAAAGCTTTCTTCCTTTGTATAATCATAGGAATCCATCGCCTTTAAGGCTTGAATTAATTCTTCATCATTTGTACAAATTGGTCCGGGATATTCATCTAAAGTAATATTCATTCCTATCGTATTCATATATTCTTCATAGTCTGGTAAATACGCTAGTATTGGTTTTTTCAATAAGGAATAATCCAAAATCACGGAAGAATAATCTGAAATCAAACAATCACTCAGCTGCATTAATTCATACAAATCCTCTTGATTGACTTGAATAGCATTCGTATCCTGAAAGCTTATATTTCCTAATAAGGGATGAAATTTATATAAGATGATCCAATCCTGACAAGCTTTTTGAACCTTTGCGATATCAAAGGATACAACCTGAAAGCCATGAATGATATTTCCTCGAAAGGTCGGTGCATAGAGTGCCACTTTTTTATTCTTACATTGTGGATATTTTTTAAGCAAGGCTTCTTTTTTACTTTTCAATAAAAGATCACATCGTGGCATTCCAGTGACATAAACTTGATCTTTTGAAACGTCAAAGGATCGACTATAGACCTCTTTCCATGCATCCGCATTCGATAGAATCGCATCATAATTTCGAATCGGATACTCTCTTTTGATTTCATTGCCAAATTTTTTAATCGCACCACACGCATGCCATACCTGCAAGACCTGACAATTTTTCGGTTTGCGATGTGAAATAACATAATTGTTATCATTAAGAATGACCAACGAACTCTTTTTATATTCAATCAATTGTTTTAAACAATTCAAGAAATAATGAAGCTTTCCACTTAGACTTTGTTTGAAAATCAGCAAATTCGTATGAATTTCATATTTTTCTTCTTTAACTAAGGCATCATATAAGAGCTTAAAATCAGAATCCAAATGATCCTGTGTTAAGGAAACAAAGGTAATTCGATTCTTTTTTGGTCGAATCCAAAAGGTACAAAGATCAATGAAAGCCAACGCAATATTTAAAATACATTTTGAAAGACCCATTATTTGTCTTCCTTTCCAAATACCCAATCAATGACTCTTTGACTTGCTTTCCCATCCTGCCAAGCATTAAATTTAGCATTAAAGGCTGCCAATTTCTGATAATCATACGAGCCTTCTTTTATTTTTTGAAGCAATTGGTCTTCATCTTGAATGATGTCTCCAGGCATCGTTTCATAAATATCAAAATAGAAGCCTCTTAACTCATCGGCATATTCCTCTAAATCAAACATATAGAAATACATTGGACGATTTAAATTGGCATAATCAAAGAAAACACTTGAATAATCAGTCACAAGAAGATCACTGATGATATAAAGATCATTAATATCGGCATTGGCATCAACACTAATCACAAAATCATCTAAGGACTTATCTCCTTCAAATTTATTAATAATAAGATAATGTGGTTTGAAAAGAACAATGTAATCTTGCCCTAGAACTTCCTTCCAACGGTGAAAATTCGCTTTTAATTCAAAGGTATAGCCTCTTGTATTAAAGGAATTATCACGCCAGGTTGGTGCATATAAAAGTACCTTTTTATCCTTTGGAATCTTGAATTTTTCTTTCACTTCTTGAATCTTTTCAGCTGTACAATTTGTTAAAAAGTCATTTCGTGGATAGCCTGTCTTAATCAAACGTTCTGGATTAATTTGAAAGGCACTTTGAAAAACCTGGAAGCTAAATTCATTCGGAGCAATCATATAATTGTATTTGGCTACATCATTATCATAGGTATCGGTCATTTGTTGACGCGACATACCGCTTCGATAAAAGGTTTGATTTTCTACTTCTACAATATCATGGGCCAATCGTTTTAAAGGTGTACCATGCCAGGTTTGTAAATAAACCTGATTGTCCTTCTTTTGAATGTGCTTGGGTAATTTACAATTTACAATCCAATATTTTGCTTTACACATATAATAAAAATACGATAAAGAATTGTAACGAATGGCTTTTGAACGTTCTATTTTTGTTGAATTTGGATCCTTTACTGGCCATATAAAGGCATAGTCATCAAAGCGATGCTGCTTCAACATTTCTTGATGAATGTATTTGGGATTATCCGTATAGCCTCTTCCATGAAAGGCAATAAAGATCACTGTATGATCATCTACAGAAACCGTTTTTTGCATACATTTATAGACGACTTTAAAACAACGAATCACGATTCGTTTTGCATGTCGTATCATATTTTGTTTCCATTTGCGATTCGTTGTCATTTCTTCACCCTCTATTTCTTTGCGAGCATTGCTTCCGCTACATGCTCAGAAGCATGTCCATCGTCAAAACAACAGAAACGATCGTAGAATTGTTCATATCTTTGTTGATATTCCACAACAATATCATCGATATGTTCAATCGCTTCTACAACCTGTTGCGACGTATACAACAATGGACCTGGTACTTCGGTATTCATATCAATATAAAATCCTCTTAATTGATTCTTATATTTATCAAAATCGTAGGTATAAAATAAGATTGGTCGTTTTAAATTGGCATAATCAAAGAAGACACTCGAATAATCGGTGATACAAATATCACTGATTAAATAGATTTCACTAATATCATCATAATCACTCAAGTTATAAACGAAATCTTCCATACCACTGACATCAATATGATCGGAAATATAATGATGTGTTCTTAATAAGACCACATAGTCATCCTTTAAATGCTGACGCATCATTTTCAAATCTAAAGCCAATTCAAATTTATATTGTCCTGAACCATAATGCTGATCATCACGCCAGGTTGGTGCATATAAAATGGTCTTCTTATCCTTTGGAATGCCTAATTTTTCTCTTAATTGAACGGCAATTTCATCCTTGTTTGGCCAATACAAAATATCATTTCGTGGATAGCCATACTCTAACATTTCCCCTTCATAGAGAAAACAGCTACGGAAGGTCTTCGAGCTAAATGGATTTGCACTGACTAAAAAATCCCAATCTTTTCTTTGACGATAAAATTGTTGTTTGTATTTAGGCGAAGCCGATGTGACTTCCTCTTGATCAAATACCAAGCGTTTTAGTGGTGTTCCATGCCAGGTTTCTAAAAAGACTTGTCCTTCTTTTTTGCGATACCAAAGTGGTGGTCGAACATTAAACACTAAGTATTTCGAAACCGCTAAGTAATACGCATATTGGAAGCTAAAGCGTTTTACTGTTTTCGCACCATAAGGAATCTTAGCTCCATCATTGATGGCCCATACACATTCATATTCTGGATGGTTTTGGGCAATATATTCATAAATATACTTTGGTGAATCACTATAATTTTTAGCCATGAAGGTTTCAAAAAGAATAACATTCTCTTTGATTGGCATTTTAAAATAACGATGGTAATACGCTAATTTATAAGCTGTATTTTTATTTTCCACCATTTTCTTTAGCTTTTTCTTCCCTAAGATCCATCGAACCTGTTTTTGAACGCCTTTTAAATCTTTATTTAATAAAGCTTTCACCATTTTTGATTCATGTCTTGATAATTCATCAAAAATATCTGGACGACATTCTGCAATATAAGGAATGATGGCATAAAAATACTCATTGCGCCATTTTTCGTCTAGCGAACGACGAACGCTTTTTGCCATACTTCTTGTAAAATAATGAATCAATTTATAATCAAGGTAGTAACGAACAATACCATCTTCTTTAATTTTATTTCGTGCATAGCCAACGGCTTGCAGACGTTCATTGAAACGATCATCATTTTCTTCTTGACTTAAAGAAGGATAATTAATTGGATCGTTATGATTTCTTTTGACATAAATGGACTCTTCCACATGAACCTGTGAATGAATTTCGTCCAATACAGAACAAATAAAAGGTAAATCACTATAATAACGATAGGCTTCATTGAATAAAAAATGATTTTCTTCAATAAATGAACGTTTAAATAAAACACCTAAAACAGAAACACTACGAATTCCTTTTTTTATACGTAATAAATTAAAAACAGCCTTCAATTGATGCTCAGAAATATCTGGATTCTTTTCTCGATAGGTATTTACTCTTTGTTCTTGTAACGCTTCGAATTCTTCAAGTTGTTCTAAATCCACTTCTTGATTGGCCTTTTTTTCTAAATAATTGGCTTTATTGTTCCAAGTTGTTTCCATATTCCCATAGACAAGATCTTCTCCATGGGCATGAATAGCAAGTAAGCCTAAGCTATCTTCTAAAACATAATCATCGGAATCTAAAAAGTAAAGATATTCGCCCTTTGCTTCTTGAATACCAACATTTCGACAAGCTGCAACACCATGAGATTGTGTATAAATTACACGAAGATTGTCAACATCTTGAATCAAATCATCAATGTCATCATGGTCTTGATCGACGACTAAAAGCGTTTCAAAATCTTGAAACGTGCTTACTTTTAGAGATTCTAAACATTCTTTTAAATAATGAGGATAATGAGAAAAAGGAATAATAACACTAATTTTGTTCATAGGACTATTTGTTTTTTAACTCCTCTTTTAATTGAGTTGAACTAATTCCTTCCGTACGAGGAAGATAAACAACTTCACAATATTCCTTTAAGAAATCAAATTTTCCTTTCCAATCGTCTCCCATCACAAAAACATCCACATTATATTTTTGTACATCTTTAATTTTCTGATCCCAGCTATCCTCAGGAATCACCTTATCCACATATTTAATCGCTTCGACAATCGCCATACGATCCTTATCTGGAATTTGACATTTTTTACTTTTTTCTTCCCAATTGAAACGATCTGTACTGACTGCCACAATTAAATAATCTCCGAGTTCCTTCGCTCTTTTTAATAAATTTAAATGACCAACATGAAATAAATCATAGGTTCCATACGTAATTACTGTTTTCATTCGTTGTCCTCCTTATCTTAAAAAGAATCTTTTTTTCTTTTTTGGTTCAATTAAACGCTTTTCAAACTTTTCTTCTAAAAAGGCCTTTTTTTGTTTCTTTGTCATGGCATCCATAAAATCAACATATTCAGCATAATCATCACAAACCTTGTTGATTTCATCCATTTCAATCAATTGACCGCCTTCAATCCACATTCCAGTCTTACAAAAATCGCGTACTTGATTCAAAGAATGTGAAATAAAGAAAATGGTTTTTCCTTGTTCATCTCTTAGCTTCATCATTCTTTTCATGCATTTTTTGGCAAAGCCTTTATCTCCAACACTTAACGCCTCATCCACAATAAAAATATCAGGATTTAAAGCCAAAGAGATTGAAAATCCCAATCGACTTTTCATTCCGGAAGAATATTTCTTAACCGGTTGGTATAGAAAATCTCCTAACTCCGCAAAATCAATCACATCATTGGTTATTTCTTGAATTCTTTTCTTTTTTAATCCCATTAATGCCCCCTTGACATTAATGTTTTCAAGGCCTGTTAATTGGTTATTTAAACCCGTATTAATCGCAATAAGAGATTGTTCGCCATGAATGATCATCTTTCCACTATTCACTTCCGATATACCAGATAAAAGTAGAGAAAGGGTTGATTTTCCCGAACCATTGGTTCCTAGAATACCAACTACATCGCCTTTTTTTACCTTAAAGGAAACATCCTTTAGTGCATAAAATTCCTTTTTATCCGTTTTATATTGATTGTTTTTATTTCGTAAGGTATAAATTTTAGAAATATTTTCGACTTCTACTGCATATTCTTGTGCCATAGAACCCTCCTATATCATATCAATGAATTTCTTTTTGAAAGTATACATCAAAAAGCATCCAAATGTAAAAATGACCAAAACCAAGACCCAAAAATAAAGGGTAATTGCCGGATGATTCAAAGGGGATCTTCCATAAAAAATTGAATCTCGATAGCCTTGAATCACATAATAAACCGGATTGACTTTGACTAATTTATTTAAAATGCTTGCAAAAGGAACACTTGATTTAAAATGGCAATCCCATAAAATTGGTGAAAAATACATCAGCATTCGCATAATAGACGCAATAAATTTTTTTACATCACGCCATAGCATTGTTAATACAGATAAAACCAATGAAATGGACTCCCCTAACATAAAGGCACAGAACATATAGTAGATTAACCAAAGCCAATTTAAATGGGGTACATAGCCACTTAAAAATAAAGTGATAAAGGTAATAATCAACATCACAAAATGATTAAATAATTCTTTTAAACAAACGGTTGCTGGTAGAACAGATACTGGAAATTTCATTTTGGTGATAACCTTTGTCTTTGAAAAAACAGCGGAGCAACCATCAGTAATACATGGTCGGATATACCACCAAACCGCAAATCCTACAACTAACCAAGGCAAATAAGGGACGGTGATTCCACGATAGCTTTGGTCACTTCGACCCCAAGCGATTCCGAAAACCAACCAATAGGTAAAGACTTGAATAGCCGGTGAGGCAAAATTCCAAAAAATTCCAAATTTAGAATCTCGCATGTCGGCTAGTAATTCATATTTAGAAATACTATAAATACGATACAAATTGCTTAGATTTTCCTTCACTACATAAGCGATACTTTTAAACATTGCATATCTCCTTATCATATAGAGTTTACCAAGAAACTGAAAAAAAATCTGCTTTTAAGGCAGATTTTCCTTTTATTTGACTTATTCTTCTTTTGACAAGTCCGAAGATGAATCTTCTTCCTCTTCTTCATCCTCTTCATCTTCATCGATTGCAATTTCATCTGTATCTGTTACAGACTCAGAGAATGTATGTCTCGTTTTTAAATCCCAACTATTTCCTTCAAGGTTCACAAAGTGACTATCTAAGGATAAATCAGAATAAAATTGGGCAATGTTATCTTCAGCTTGGCTAGCTGTAAAATTCATTTCTTTTGAAACATTATTCCAAAGATCTAAAAAAGGCATACGATGATTGTTTTTCATCAATGTTTCTTTTGCGACATCGATCATAGATTTACTCATAATTCAAAAAAACTCCTTAATTTTTTACATCGATTCAACGGCTTCCACACCAATTAAATCCAGCGCATTGGCTAATACAATTTGGGTGGCTTTAACTAAAGCTAATCGTTGAGATGATAATTCAACATTATCAAGGTCAATTACTTTACAAGCATTATAAAAGCTATGGAAATTACTTGCAAGCTGATGGATATAATGACATACCTTATGTACTTGTCGCGTCTTCGCACTTTCAACAATCACTTTATTAAATTCTTGAAGAGACTTCATTAATTCAATTTCTTTTTCATGAACTAATAAATCATAGCTTTTAGCGATTGGAAGCTCTTGTGCTTGTTTCTGAATCGAACACATTCTTGCGTGGGCATATTGTGCATAATACACTGGGTTTTCATTGGTCTTTTTGGTTGCGAGTTCAACATCAAAATCCAAATGAGAATCTAAGGCACGAGCCACAAAGAAGTAACGTGCTGCATCCACACCAACGCTTTGACATAATTCATGAATGGTTGTCGCATTTCCAAGACGTTTTGACATTTTCATTTCTTGTCCATTGGAAACCAAACGTACCATTTGAATAATATCAACATGCAATTGATCTGCATTGCATCCTACGGCAGTCATTGAAGCCTTTAAACGTGGAATATATCCATGATGATCAGCTCCAAAGAAATCAACGATCACATCATAGCCACGATCAAATTTATTTTTATGGTTCGCAATATCTGGAACTAAGTAAGTTAAAGACCCATCCTGTTTACGTAAAACACGGTCCTTATCATCGCCTAATTCGGTTGTTTTAAACCATAATGCTCCATCCGATTCATATGTATATCCTTTTTCTTTGATAATGTCAACTGCTTTTTCAACAGCACCTGAATCTCTTAACGCTTTTTCACTGGTCCAAACATCAAATCCAATTCGATATTCTGCTAAATCCTTCTTGATTTTATTTAATTCAAATTCAATTCCTTTTTTTCTAAAAAAGTCTAAATTTTCTTCTGTAGGTTCAAGATAAGCTTGAGGATATTCTTGAGCTAAACGATAGCCTTCTTCCTTTACATCTAGACCCATATAGCCATCTTTTCCAATTTCCGTTGGAATACCTTGTGCTTCACGGTAACGTGCATTTAAAGATAAGGCTAAATTGGTAATTTGATTTCCAGCATCATTGACATAATATTCACGTGTAACATCATAGCCTGCTTTTTTCATAATACGACTACAGCTATCACCCCATGCCGCACCACGTGCATGTCCTAAATGTAAAGAACCTGTTGGATTGGCACTAACATATTCAAGGTTCACCTTAATACCATTGGCCTTTTGTTGACCATAGTTTTCTTTTTGTTCCAAAATATCTTCAATAACCTTGGTAAAACGATCCTTTGAAAGCGTAAAATTTAAAAAGCCAGGTCCTGCGATATCGACCTTTGAAACATTTGCTTTTTCTAAATCAAGATTTTCAATAATCTTATTGGCAATTTCTCGTGGATTGGTATGCAATAAACGAGTTAATTGCATCGCAACATTACTTGAAAAATCTCCATGATCCTTATTCTTTGGCGTTTCAATCACAATGGAAGAAAGCTCTAATTCTTCATCAAAAGCCTTTTGAACCGCCTCTTTTAGCATTTCCTTTAATTCTGTTTCAATGGACATGACTGATATCCTCCTCTATATATAATACGAAATGAAATGATTGAATGTGTTGATCCTGAATCAAATCATATTCAATTTCTACTTCATTTTCTCTGACTTCATATTTTTTCGTGTGACATAGTAAATCAATTCGGCCATATTCACTATCAATATGTCCTTGCGTTTTATGATTTTCCTTACACGTTAGAAAAACATCCAATTCACTTTTGGAATGAATCATACATCCCTGGGGATAAACCTTCCAGGAATAGGCATATTTTTCATCTGAAAACGTAAGCTCAAATCCATTCTCTTTATGTAAAATTTCACCTTTACCTTGAAAATGAATGGTCTGACTCATCGGCTCAAGTAATTTAATATATACACTCATAGCTATCGCATAATATCATAAATTATTGCTTTTTCCTATAATAAATTCTTTTTTCTAGGTGATTTTCCATTCGTAATAACGCTTTAACAATTTCAGAACAAGCTGACAATGGTTTTAATTGTTGGTGCTTATCTAAAATCCAAATAATCGATTGTTCTTCCGTATAAGGAAGATAGGCTGTATTTTCGGTTCTTTCTTCCATATACCAATCCTCTAAGGAATAGCCTCTTTTAACTAAGTTTTCTTTGATTTTTATCTCTTCTTCAATGGTAGGATTTTCACACCAATCGAGTAAATGACGATCTAAAATCGAAGTTGCATATTCACTTAATAAAGAATCTGAACAATGCTTGGCCTCACTCAAACCATAGAGTAGGCGTCCTTCATCCATTTCAATAAATTCTTCATTGTTTAATTCTCTTTTTAAACAATCAATGGCAGGAATAAGCACTTCGCTTTTTTTATAGCGTTCAAAAAACTTTTCGATTAATAATTCATAGCTTTTTGCATCCGGATGAAGATAAACCTGCCAATACATGTGATAACGAGCCATGATATAATCTTCCACACTATGCATACCACTTTCCTTCATACATAGAGTTTCATTCTTTACACGCATGGTGCGAAGAATTCTTTCGATATCAAAGGTTCCATAGCTTGTCCCCGTTTCATAGGCATCTCTTAAAAGATAATCCATACGATCGGCATCCAATTGACTTGAAATCATTTGGGATAACATTTTTTTCGGATGTTGGTGTTGAAGGATTTGAACCACCTTTTCAGGTAATTGCTCATCACAACGACACAAGGCTTGATGAACTTCACTTGAAGGATCTAAAATCAGTGAAGCCGTTCTTTGTTCGTGAGAATCCGCTTGTAGACTTTCAAAAAAATGGGAAAAGGGGCCATGCCCCAAATCATGTAATAAGCCAGCACACATCACCTGGATTTTTTCTTGTTCACTTAAAGCTTCATTTAAATCATGAATTTCATACACCATTCGTCGTACAATTTCATAAACACCTAGGCTGTGCGCAAAGCGTGAATGCTCAGCAGTATGATAGACCTGAAAGACACCACCCAATTGATGAATCCGATGTAATCTTTGAAATTCTCTGGTATTTAAGCAATCCCAAATCACCTGATAATCAATATGAATATATCCATGAATCGGATCTCTTAATACTTTAGTTTCTTTTGTTCGAGAAAACATGGCCAACACTCCTTTAGTTTTTCTACAATTTTATAATCACTTTCAAAAAAAGGAAAATCATATATTTTATCAGGAATAGTCCACACCAATTGATCATGCGCATTTGATTTTATAGGTATTTCTTTTGATGTACAAAGATAAAAATCCAAGGAAAAAGCATAGTCCTGTTGGTCCTGACTGGAAGCAAAATAACAAATTGTATCTAATTCAATCCCTAATTCTTCCTTCCATTCTCTTTTTAAGGCCTCTTCTTTGGATTCACCAGCTTCGACCTTTCCGCCTGGAAATTCAAACATCCCCTTTGAGCTCCCATAGCTTCGAGATGCAATCAAGCATTTTCCATCTCGTATCAATATGCCAGAAACGACTTCAATCATTGATTTTTTCTTCCTTTAGTATTTTAAATAACAAGCTTGCATTTTGTTTGGAAACTTGTTTCTGAATATCTAAAATTTCAATTTCTAAAATACGATAGCCAAATTCCAATCGCAATACATCGCCTATTTCTACTTCCGTTGATGGTTTTGCGACCCGTCCATTGACTTGAATACGACCCTGCAAGGCCAATTCCTTTGCAGCTTCTCTTCGTTTTAATATACGCGCTATTTTTAAATATTTATCGACTCTCATAGATTTCTTGATTACACTCCAATTCTTGTATGATTTTCATAAGGTATTCATATGTATTTTTACTATTTTTAATACGAATCTCTATCTTTTTATTGACTAATTGTAATTCAATTCGACGATTTATGCGATTCATTGTTTCAAAAAGCTTAACACCATTGCAATGGTTCGTCCAATTTTCATCCATTGTAAGAACAATGCCCGTATTTTTTTCTTCTAAAGAATAGACACCATTTGAATTCACAAATAAATCAATCTTTCTTCTTTCAAACAATTGATTAACAGAAGAAGGAATTTTTCCATATAAGTCTTCAACACGTTTTTTAAACTCTTCTAATTCATGAGCCGTATGAACCTTTTTAATATCTTGATACAAAGAGAGCTTATCCCCATCATTCTCGGTGAATTTTTTAGGAATATAACCATTGAGTGAAATCTTGGCTGTTTTTTCTTCTTTTGTTTCAACCTTTTCACCTTTTTTCTCTTTGATGGCATTTCCTAACAGCTCTAAGTAAAGATCCAATCCAACTTGATCAATAAAGCCGGCTTGTTGAGGGCCTAATAAATCCCCTGCTCCTCGAATTGTTAAATCACGCATCGCAATTTTATAACCTGATCCTAATTGGGTGAATTCTTTGATGGCTTTTAATCGTTTTCGAGCTTCTTCGGTTAATACCTTATGTGGTTGAATCATTAAGTAACAATAAGCAATTTTATCTCGACGGCCTACTCGACCTCGAATTTGATACAATTGAGATAAACCAAAACGATCTGCATTTTCGATGATAATCGTATTGGCATTTTCAATATCCAAGCCCGTTTCAATAATGGTTGTACAAACTAAAATATCATATTCATGATTAGAAAATTCAATCATTGTTTTTTCAATTTCATTACGATTCATCTTTCCGTGACAAACTCCAACCGAATAATCTGGAAATAGGATTTGTAGATTTTCCGCAACTTTATAAATCTTAGACGTATCATTAAACAAATAAAAGATTTGTCCTTGTCGAGCTAATTCTCTTTGAATCACCTCTTGAATAACTGATCCTCTTTTTTCCATCACATAGGTTTGAATCGGATGTCTTTGAGCCGGTGGTGTATTTAATTGAGAAATCGTACGAACTCCAATTAAAGACATTTGAAGGGTACGAGGAATCGGAGTTGCACTTAAGGATAAAACATCAATGCTCGTTTTCATTTCCTTGATTTTTTCCTTATGCGTTACACCAAAGCGTTGTTCCTCATCGATAATTAAAAAGCCTAGATCCTTGTATTCAAAGCTTTTATTTAAAAGCTTATGTGTTCCAATAATGATATCAATTTGACCCTTCTTTAAATTTTCTTTAATACTTTTTAAATCCTTGGAAGAAGTAAATCGATTCACTAAGGCAATATTGGCACCCGTATAATCAAATCGATTACAAACCGTTTGATAATGCTGCATCGATAAGATTGTTGTAGGACATAGAAAGGCCACCTGCTTTCCATTGGTAATAGCCTTAAAGGCTGCACGCATCGCAACCTCTGTTTTTCCAAAGCCGACATCTCCACATAAAAGATGATCCATAGGCTTTGGCTTTTCCATTTCTCTTTTAATTTCTTCACAGGCTTGGATTTGATCTGGCGTTGGTTCATATGGAAAGGCATCTTCAAACTCTTGTTGAAGCGCATCATCCTTCGCATAGGCAAAGCCAATATCATTATTTCGTGTGGCATACAATTCAACAAGTCTTGAAGCAATTTCTTCAATTTTTTTATTAACCTTTGCCTTGGTTTTTTTCCAAGAATCACTTCCAAGCTTTGTAAGACGAACACCTACACCTTCCTTTGAAATGTATTTTCGAACCAATTGAAATTGCGATAATGGAATAAATAAATCATCTCCACCCGCATATAAAATATGTAAATAATCTTGCTTTTGTTTATTTACTTCCTTGGTTACAATACCAATATATTGTCCAATCCCATAGTGTTCATGAACCACATAATCCATTTTTTCTAGCTCTAAGACCGATTCAATAATTTGACCTTCTTTAAAGCTTCTTTTGTATCGATCCTGTTTCACCTTTTTAATAAAAAGCTCTTTTGAGGTATAAACAGCCCAATTTTCATATGAAAATCCTTCATAAAAAGAAGGCTCAATAAATTGAAAATTTGTTTTCATATAAGGCTTGATTAGTGCTTGTTCTTCCTTCGATACCGAAATAAAAACTTGCTCAAAGCTTATTTTTTCTATTTGTTCCTCCAATGGAAAGGAAGCCGATTCAATTGGAAAGATATTTGAAGTAATCGGATGTTTAAAATCTAAAAAATCATGAAAAGAAATAGAATTCTTACGTAAAGATTCAAAATCATGAAAGACGTTATATTTTGGTAAACAACGTTGATCTTGAACCATTTCTTGCATAAATACAATCGTATTTTTATGAATATCTTTTACTTCTTCTTCAATTTGTTCTTCCGTACTTAAAATTACTTGTCCTGAAACATAATCCGATAGAGTTGAACCCGACGTATAGGCAAAATACCAATAAAGGTGCGGTTCAATATCATAATTCTCTAATTTCATTAAATCCGTTTCAATATTTTCTTTTAATAGCTCAAATTCTTCACTTCTTAATTTTTTTTCTTGTCCAGACAAATATTCCTGTACATTTTCTTTGATTTCTTTAATTTGATCATCTGAAAAGAGTAAATCCGTTGCGGGTCCAATTTGAACTTGTTCTACTTGATCAATGGTCCTTTGTGTTTTTTCATCAAAGAAACGAATGGATTCAACCACCGTATCAAAAAATTCAATACGAATTGGTTTATCATACTGCAATGAATAAATATCCACAATTCCACCACGTGTGGCATAGGTACATGGACGATCAACATAATTTACATGCGCATAGCCTGCTCGATGCAATTGTTTTTTTAATTCCTCCATATCCAATTCCATATCGACCTTACAGCTTAGACATGAAGAAGAGAAGAAATCATAATTTGGCAAACAACGAATAAAAGCCGCTGTATTACAGACAATTATGCATTCCTTTGGTTCTAAAACACATGAGGATAAGAAGGTAATAAATTGCTCTTTGTCCTCTGGTGAGGAAGCAATCGCTTGTACACGCAAGCTTTCTTCCATGACAAAAAGCAGCACGTTATCTAAGATTGAATCTAATCTTTGATAAAGTTGCTGAGCTTCAAATCGATTCTTTTTTACAATAATTCGTGTCTTATGATCCTGTTGAAAGGCATTTGCCAAAACTAAGGCCTCTTCCATTGGAAAGAGATTTCCGACACGATTGCCATTCTTTAAGATTTCTTGTGTAACAGCATTCTTTTTTAAGCGTTCATTGATTGTTGAATTCAAACTATCACCTATTTCACATTATATTTACTCATACAAGCTTCAAATGTATGATCAATTGAATAATAAGCAGCTTCACTAGCAGATTGAATGGCTTGTTCTAAAGGGACTTTCTCTTCCTCTTTAAACTTCGTCAAGACCCATTTAATAATAGGCACTCGAGGATCACGACTGGTTCCAACTCGAATTCGATTAAATTCACTGGTTCCAATGCATTGAATGATACTTTTAATGCCATTATGTCCACCTGCACTTCCCTTTGGACGTAAACGAATACGACCTACTGCTAAATCAATATCATCATAGATAATCAAAAAATCCTTTGGACTAACTTTAAAAAAGTCCATGACTTCTCGACAGGCAAAGCCACTATTATTCATAAAGGTTAAAGGCTTCATTAAAATAACATCTTCTCCATTTACTTTTCCTTTGGCATACATGGATTGAAACTTTTCTTGATCAAAGGATAAAGAACAGCGCTTTGCCAACTCATCCATAACTAAAAAACCAGCATTGTGTCTTGTATATTCATATTGTTTTCCGGGATTTCCTAAACCAACGATAATTTTCATAACTTTCTCCTAAGAAAAAATAACGAGTGAAACTCGTTATTTATTCAACTTCCTTACCAGGTGTATATAAAATATTGATATGACGACGTTCGCCTTCTCCTTCTGAATGCGTAGAAATATTATCTAATTCAGAAAGAGCATTATGTACAGCTTTTCTTTCGTCTGCTGTCATCGGATCTAAAGAAGCATCAATCTTTGTACGACGTACATCCTTCGCAACACGAATAGCCATACGACATAGCTTCTCATAACGTTCTTCTTTGTATCCATTTACGTCAATTAATAAACCGACTTTTTTCTTAAATTCAGCACTTGCAGCAACCTTCACAAGACGATTAAAGGCTTGTAAGGATTTTCCTGCTTTTCCAATTAATATCGCATTATTGTTTGTATTGACACTAATTCGATAAAAACCTTTATCATTTACAATTTCAACACTACCATCTAATTGTGCATTATCAAAATAGCCTTGAATATAATCTTTAATAAAAGCCTCTACATCTTTTTCACAATAAACTTCAATATCAATTTGTTTACCAATTCCTAGAAAACCTGCTTTTTCTTCAATCACTGTATAATGTAGCTGATCTTGGCTAACACCCTTTGCCTCAGCTGCACTTTGAAGAGCTTCTTCGATTGTTTTTCCAGAAAACTTTTCAAAAGACATATGAATCCTCCTATTTTTTACCTGCATTCATTCGTTTATGCATCACAAGCTGTTGGATAATTCGAATAATCGAAGTAACCATCCAATAGAATGACATTGCCAATGGCCATGAAATATAAATAAACGCAAACATAATGGACATCGCATACATGTACATATTCATTGTATTTGACATATTATTTTCTTCACGATAATCATGTTTTTTGACATGATCCTTCTTATCTTGCCATTTCTTTTGCCATTGCGGTAACATCATTGAAACCAATTGACAAACAACCATTAAAATATAAACGATAATTGAACCAACCATCAAATGACGAATCGCATACATTGGTGTATTGGATAATTTCATTCCTAAAAAGCTACCATAGATTACAGAGCTTGCACGCATTGTAGCATAATACATCCCCATCATAATTGGTAACTGAATAAACATAACCAACATTGATCCAAATGGATGAATATCATACTTCTTATATAAAGCTTGGGTTTCTTGATACATCTTCATTTGTGATTGTTGATCGGTTTTCCCTTTGTATTTATTTTGAATTCTTTGAATTTCTGGTTGAATTTCTTGCATACGTTGATTTGACATTTGTGATTTACCTGTAAAGATAAATAGAACCAACTGTAAAATCACGGTAGTTACAATAATTCCAATTCCTGCATCTGTTGATGCACTTACTTTATTAATTAGGGTTGCTAAAGGCCAAACAATCAAACCATCGAACCATCCAGAAGAAAATGCCTTTTTGAAAGTTGTAGGTTTAACAGTAATTGTATCGTTTTTCCCTAACTTCTTATATTCCTTCTTTAATTTTGCATCCGAAACATTATCAATGTTTACATCTTTTTTCTTAACTGTAAATTCTTCACTTGATATAATTTGGTCAACCTTTGTTTTTCCATCTCTACCACGTGGTGATGAACAAGCCGTACAAGATAATAATACAAAGAAGCATATAAATAGAATCTTTGCTTTTCTTTGTAAAAAGCTACTCATAAACTTTACCTCTACCTTTTTCTTTTAATCATTCGTTTTCGATTTTTCTTTAATTCATTTAGGTTTTCTTCAAATGATTGTTGATGATAACGTGGTCGAACAATAAGAATTGTGTCAAAATCCTCATCAAAATCAAAACAAACATCTACCATGCTTCGAACCTGTCGTTTAATTTTATTCCGAACAACCGCATTTCCCATCTTTTTTCCTACGGATATACCTACACGCGCATGTTCTTGTTTACGAGGTTCAAAATAACAAACAAAAGAAGATGATTTAACGAATGTATGGTGCTGGATAATTGAAGTGAATTCATAGTTTTTACAAACTCTTTTTTCTTTTTTCACAATTTTCTCCTATCCAGACAAAAAAATCACCTAGTCGGTGATTTCTATGCGGATAATACCTTTCTGCCTTTCGCTCTTCTTCTTGAAAGAACGTTGCGACCACCTTTGGTTGCCATTCTTGCACGGAAACCATGCGTTCTTTGACGTTTTTTCTTACTTGGCTGATATGTTCTTTTCATACTTTCCACACCCCTCAGTCTTTTTTAATTTTCCAATAAGATTGCTCAAATATTATAATCACAAATAAAAATGCTTGTCAACATTAAATTTTTGAATCTTACTCATGACTCGCATTCTTTTTCTTCATACTTTCATATAATTTATTGAATAATGGGAATAATAGCTTATTCACTGGAATATCAAATTCACCTAATAATTCATTAATCGTTGGATTGAAGTTATCTTTAAATTTAGTTAATCCATCATCTAAGCTTCCTTCAACACCGCCCATATTACTCCAGATACAGCCTCTTTCAAAAGCCCATTTAAAGTTTTCTACATATTCCTTATATTGAGGCATAAATTGTTTAAAGCGTTCATCCATTCCAGCATAGAGCATTTCACAGGTATTTCCATATTGAATACTTAAGATTCCGGCAATCGCAACTTCCTTGTCTTCTTTTCCAAATTCTTCAAATAGAGCTTCATATTCCTTTAAGCTCTTATTTGCACTTCGAAGCTGATCTTCCAAACGATGTAATTTCTTTTTCGCATTGGCTGGATTGTTTTCAATATCGATTTCTAATTGTTTTTTCTTTTCTTGCGCTTCTTTATTTAATTGATAAACATTACATTGCGCTAAGAATATAACGCCACCTTCCGGATAATTTTCCATCAACATTTTAAAATAATTTTTATCACGCAATGCGACATTTTTTCGTGATTCGGTTAATTCAACCAATCGACTAAATTCATCAATCAATTCTTCTTGACCATGAATAATTTGTACATTTCTACGATTGGCATCCTTAATCAAACGCTTTGTATGCTTAGGCAAGGTTGCTTCAATATCCTCACAGGCATACACATTGGATTGAAAACGTGGCTGCACAGTTTCAGAAATCGACATGGTAAAGCCATGATGAATGGCTCCACAGCTTTTAAAGATGTCTAAATATTCTTGGGTATCTTCATATCGATTCGTATTATATTCACTTGATTTATAATCATTAACATGAATCGATGGATCAAATTTGATAAATAAACAATGCTCTTTTTTCGCAATTTTCTTTAATTCTTGAAAGTAAAATTGCACCAATTCTTTATTTTTATAATCCATAATTGGTCCTTTTGGTATATAGAACATTGAAAAGGAAAGCGGTAATCGTTTAATTAAAACCAATCCTGTTCCAACTAAGCTAGATCCTTCATATACACCAGTATAAATATGGTCCCAATTTTGTTTGACCTTTGCCCAATTATAGCTTTGTAGTAAATTACAATATTCATGATTCTCAACAAAGGAATCGAATTCTTTTTGTGCGATATCTGTCTTAAATGTATAACTCATTTTTTTACTCCTTATACAAAACCTTTGTCATTCTACTCTTTTTTTCCACAGAATACCAATAATTTTATTGTCTAATCTGGGGATATTGTATCCCATGGAAAACTTATATTCAAATCTATCCCCTTCTATTCCTCCTTTTTCCACGTGTTTTTTTTATAAAAAAAGTCCACGGGGATAAGTGAGGAAAACACCTATATATAATATAAGGAAAGAAAAGTTGTCCCTCTCTGTGGGATTTCTAGAGTTTTCCCCATCTCATTTCCACTTTCTTCGTATTTATCCCCATCGTGGATAAAGTTTTCCCCATTTCTCTTTTGGGGATTTCTTCAATAATTGGGGAAAACTTCTAAAATAGTGAAGTTTAAATGAATTCGTGTATAATAATAAAGTCAGAATAAGGAGGATCTTATGTCCGCTTTTGATTACAATTCAATTTGGAAAGAAGCATTAGAACAAATTGAAAAATCGAAATATTTTTCAGAAGATACCTTTAACAATTGGATTCGAAAAACGACACTTTTTAAGATTGATAACGATCAAGCGTATGTTTCCTATCGTTCAAAAATCACATATAATATTGTAAATCGTGAAAAACAGATCTTTGAACAGGAATTAAGCTCGGTCTGGGGAGAAAATCTTTCCATTCAATTTATCGAGTTTCGTGAAATGGAAAAAATGATGCCAGAAGAAATTGTTCAACAAAGAACGGTTCAGCTTCTACAAGCCTCTTTTAATCCAGAATATACATTTGAAAATTATGTGGAGGGTAAGTCCAATCAAGAAGCCTATGCTGCTTGTTTAGCAAGCTGTACACAAACCAAACACCTATTTAATCCAATTATGTTATATGGAAATTCTGGTTTAGGAAAAACGCATTTATTACATGCGATTGGAAACTATCTTCAAAAGGAAAAGCCAGAGCTTAAAGTCTTTTATTCCTATAGTGGAGATTTAGTATCTATTTTATTGGATGCAATGAAAACAAAAAACATTCATGGGAATACCGTGGATCAGGTACAAAGTCAATTAATCAATAACGACTATTTTTTAATTGATGATATTCAAAACTTAACGCAATCCAGCTCACAAGAGGTCTTCTTCAAGGTCTATAATTCATTGATTGCCAAAGGAGCGCAAATCATTATCACCAGTGATATGCATCCCAATCAATTAACGGGGATTCAAGATCGGCTGGTCTCTCGTTTTAATTCCGGCTTGGTTGTGAATATTCAACGTCCAGAATTTGATACAAGCCGTGCTATTTTAAGAAAGAAAATGGAAGGCTATGAGGATGCCTGCCCTATAACTGATGAAGTGATTGACTTTCTAGCACATAAATTTAGTGATGATGTACGAAGTCTTGAAGGCAATTTAAATCGTTTGATTTTTAATGCGACATTGGAAAATCCCGATTATATTGATTTAGATTTTGCACAAAAGGTCTTATCTGATTCAGTAATCGTCACTTCAAATTCAGAACATCTTTCCCCCAAGGATATCAAAAAAGCAGTCACTGTATATTACGGACTCTCCTATAAAGATGTTGAGGGAAAATCACGGCAGAAAAAATTAACGACCGCTCGTCATATGATTGTGTATCTTTGCCATGAATTATTAGAGACCTCATGGACACAAATTGGTTTTGAATTAGGAAAAAGAGATCATTCTACGATAAAATCATCGTATGAAAGAGCTCTAAAGCTTTTAAAAACAAATGAAGCCTTTCAATTAGCAATGACGCAAATAAAAGATGGATTAAAATAGTTATCCGCAATACTCCCCGCTTATCCACCCTTCAAAATAGGCAAGATAAGCCTTAAATACGCTGTATTGAGAAATCTTTTCCACTTTTTCCACAGGTTATTGTTATTACAAGAAAATAAATAAGGAGAAAAATATGAAATTTACCATTGATCGAAAATATTTTTACAACAAATTATCGATTGTTGCTCGTGCTATTAGTCCATTCTCACCTTTACCATCTCTTTCTGGGATTTGTATCGATGTCAAAGAAAATGAAATCATCTTAACTGGAAGTGATTCGAATGTTTCTATTCGTTCAAGTATTTATCCAGGCGAATTAAATTCTCTTCAAATTGCATCCACTGGATCAATTGTTATGGAATCAAAGTTCCTATTGGAAATTGTACGTAAAATTGATTCATCAATGATTGATGTAGAATTACAGGATTTTGAATTGGTACGTATCACAAGTACCAATGGACAATTTAATTTAAATGGAATGGGAGCCGACCAATATCCAAAGATTGACTTTTCACAACCAACGACATCCATTCAATTATCTAATACGTCTTTAAAGAATATTGTGACCCAAACGGCTTTCGCTTGTAGTGAAAATGAACAAAGACCCGTATTAAATGGAGTCAACTTCAATGCGAAGGATGGCATGTTATTCTGTTCTGGTACGGATTCTTATCGTTTAGCTCGTAAAACGATTCCATTGAATGAGAATGTATCCTTTAATGTAACCATTCCAAATAAATCTTTAGTTGAAGTGGTTCGTTCAATTTCAGATGAGACGGATTCAATTGATTTATATATTGATTCAAAGAAGGCTCAATTTATTTTTGGATCCACTATTTTCCAAACACGTTTATTGGATGGAAGCTTTCCAAATATTGAATCCATCATTCCATCCTCTTCCGTAGCTAATATGTTAGTAGATGCTCATGAATTAAGTGGCGTTATTGATCGTACCAATTTTATTCGAAATGATAAGATCCATTTGGTTAAATTAGTGATGTCAGAAGAGATTGTTCGTATTAAAACCTTTTCTTCTGAAATTGGAAACAGTGATGAAATTTTGACGGATTGTGTTTATAAGGGTGAAGCATTAAATTTAACTTGTAATGGTAGTTTTATTTTAGATGCAATTCGCGCTTTGAACTCAGAAAAGGTTGATTTGGAATTTTCTGGACCAAAACATCCAATTCGTATTTTAAATCCGGAGGATGATTCAACTGTTATGGTCATCGTTCCAGTACGTAGTTTTGATTAATCGCTATTTTAAGGCTCTCTGAGCCTTTTTTTATTTTTGAATAGGTATCCTCAAGTAGTAAAAAATATTGATTTATGATATAATTTAAAGGTGAAGAGGGAGTATGTCTATGAATTTTAAATTAAAAAATGAATATATTACCTTATCTCAATTATTAAAAACATGCGATATTTTTAGTAGTGGTGGTTTGATCAAAGCCTATCTTGCAGAATCCTATGTTTTAGTAAATGGTCAAAAGGAAAATCGCCGAGGTCGCAAGCTGTATAAAGGAGATTGGATTGAGGTAGAGGGTATAAGGGTAGACATAGAATGAATCTTCGACAATTATCTTTATGCAATTATCGAAATTATGAAAAGGCTTCGTTTCAATTTGAACCCTCGAGTATTTATTGTTTGATTGGAAAAAATGCTCAAGGGAAAACAAATTTAGTCGAAGCAATTTATTACTTAAGTCATTTACGTTCTTTTCGAACCAATCAAGTAAAAAGTCTGATACAAAAGGAGAAGGATTTTTTTCGGATTGAGGCAACAATCGAAAATCATAATCATCTTCAAAATATGTCCATTATTCTTTCTGAGCAAAGAAAACAATTGTTTCTCTATAAGAATCCCGTTTATCGATATTCTGATTTTGTAGGCATTGTGAATGCGATTTTATTTTGTCCAGATGATTTGATGTTATTTCATCAATCCCCTAAAAATCGTCGTCATTTCATTGATCTTGAATTAATCAAATTATCACACACCTACACCAAAACCTTATCGCATTTTCAAAAAATATTACGAAGTCGTAATAAGTGTTTAAAACAGGATTGTATTGATGAAGCTTTGTTGGAGGTTTATACGGATCAATTGATTCAAGATTCTTGTGTTATTATGCAACAACGTTTTTCTTTTATTCAACAATTGATGCGGATTGCTAAGGAGCTCTATCCTTTTTTTTCCGATGAAAAAGAAGAAATTGATGCAGAGTATCTGACATTTACCGATGATTATTCGAAAGAAAATTTAAAAAAGCTTTATGCGCAATCCTTAGAAAAGGATAAAAGATATCGTCAGACCAATATCGGAATTCATAAGGATGATATACGCTTCTTATTGAATGGACAGCCGATTGCAGAAGTCGCAAGTCAAGGACAAAAAAGAAGCTATCTTCTTGCATTAAAGCTGGCATTGGTTGAAATTATTAAGGATAAGAGCAAACAATATCCGATTTTATTATTAGATGATGTATTTAGTGAGTTGGATTCCAATCGAAAAGAGCAGCTCATTCATCATTTATCAAAGGATATGCAAATTTTTATTACAACGACAGAACAGATGGATCCATCCTGGTTTAAAGGTCGGAACGTCTATTTTTATCAAATTGAAAAAGGACATATACAGGAGGTAAAAATATGAGTCAAGAAGAATTACAACAAGATATTCTTGAATTTGAAGAATTGGAATCAGAAGCTACATCGGTTGATCATTCCTATACAGCGGATGATATTCAAGTTTTAGAAGGATTAGAAGCTGTTCGCTTACGTCCTGGTATGTATATTGGATCAACAAGCTCTCGTGGTTTACACCACCTTGTTTGGGAAATTGTTGATAATGGAATTGATGAAGCCTTAGCTGGCTTTGCAACGGAAATCAATTTAACGATTGAAAAAGGAAACATCATTTCTGTTCGTGATAATGGACGTGGAATGCCAGTTGGTATTCATGAAAAAACGGGGGTAAGTGCTGTTGAAACGATTTTAACGGTTCTACATGCTGGTGGTAAATTTGGCGGTGGCGCTTATAAGGTGTCTGGTGGACTTCATGGTGTTGGTGCCAGTGTTGTCAATGCCTTAAGTGAATGGTTAGAGGTAACCGTTTTTCAAAATGGGAAAAAGTACTTTATCCGTTTTGAAAATGGTGGACATACAGTTGAACCTTTAAAAGAAATTGGTACAACGGATGAATCAGGTACCTTAGTACGCTTTAAAGCCGATGGTTCTATTTTTAAAGAAACAACGGTTTATGATTATGAAACCCTAAATAGTCGTTTAAGACAATTGGCTTTTCTAAATAAAGGAATTCGTTTAACGCTATCTGATCAAAGAGAAGAGGAAGAAGTAAAAAATGAATATCATTATGAGGGTGGAATTATTGAATATGTTGCCTATTTAAATCAAAATCGAAATAAGGTAACAGATCAAATTATTTATTGTGAAGGTTTAGTTGATGGAATTTTAGCCGAGGTGGCCTTGCAGTATAATGATGGTTATCAATCCAATATTTATTCCTTCTGTAATAATATTCATACCCATGAGGGTGGTTTTCATGAAGATGGATTCCGTATGGCTCTTGCACGTGAAATTAATAAATATGCCAAGGATCATAATTTGATTAAGAAGGATGAATCCTTATCTCAAGATGATGTCAAAGAAGGCTTGGCTTGTATTATTTCCGTTAAGCATCCAAATCCACAATATGAAGGACAAACCAAGACCAAGCTTGGAAATAGTGAGATTCGTAAGATTGTTTCTGGTATTGTTGGAAAGCAGCTTCAACGTTTCTTCTTAGAAAATCCAGAGGATGCGAAAAAAATTGTTGAAAAGGCTATGGTCGCTTCCAAAGCACGTATTGCCGCCAAAAAAGCACGTGAATTAACACGTCGTAAGAGTGCTTTAGATGGTATTTCAAGCTTACCTGGAAAATTAACGGACTGTTCAAGCAAGGATGCCAGTGAATGTGAAATCTACATTGTCGAAGGGAACTCCGCCGGTGGTTCAGCCAAACAAGGCCGTGATGCGAAAACACAGGCCATCTTACCATTGCGTGGAAAAATCTTAAATGTTGAAAAGGCAAGAGAACATCGTATTTTTGACAATGCGGAAATTCGTTCAATGATTACAGCCTTTGGTTGTGGAATTCGTGATGAAGTCGATATTTCAAAGCTTCGTTATCATAAAATTGTTATTATGACCGATGCGGATGTCGATGGTGCACATATCGCAACCTTAATGTTGACCTTCTTATATCGTTTTATGAAACCAATTATTGAAGGTGGTTTTGTCTATATTGCCCAACCTCCTCTTTATAAGGTGCAAAAGGGTAAAAAGATTTTATATGCTTATAAAGAACAAGAAATGGATCAAATTCGTCAAGAATTAAAGGATGGTTATAAAGTACAACGTTACAAAGGTTTAGGTGAAATGGATGCAGAACAATTGTGGGAAACAACAATGGATCCAAAGCATCGAATTTTAAAACGTGTAACCATCGAAGATGCTGAATATGCAGATAGTACTTTTGAATTATTGATGGGTGAACAGGTCGAACCTAGAAAAGACTTTATTCAGAAGAATGCAGTTTATGCTAATTTAGATTATTAGGAGGAATGCTATGTCAGAAAATAACAATCCAGAAGAACAATTTGATCAAATTGAAGAGGTTGAGATTTCGAAGGAAGTCCGAGAAGATTTCTTGGATTATTCTATGTCTGTCATCGTACAAAGAGCTTTGCCAGATGTACGTGATGGTATGAAGCCAGTTCATCGTCGTATTTTACATGCGATGAATCAATTAGGTATGCATAGTGGCGTTGCTCATAAAAAAAGTGCACGTATCGTCGGTGAAGTGATTGGTAAATACCATCCACATGGTGATACAGCTGCCTATGATGCGATGGTTCGTATGGCACAGGATTTTTCCTATCGCTATCCCTTGGTTGATGGTCATGGAAACTTTGGTAGCTTAGATGGTGATGGCGCAGCTGCAATGCGTTATACCGAAGCGCGTATGTCAAAGATTGCCATGGAAATGGTTCGTGAAATCAACAAGGATACTGTTGATTTTGTGGAAAACTATGATGGTGAAGAAACTGAACCTTTGGTTTTACCTTCCCGTTTTCCTAATATTTTAGTCAATGGTTCAATGGGTATTGCGGTTGGTATGGCAACCAATATTCCAACGCATAACCTAGGAGAAACCATTTCAGCTATTTTTGCTGTAATGGATGATCCTGATATTTCGGTGCCTGAATTAATGAACTATATAAAAGGACCAGATTTTCCAACCGGAGGAATTATTTTAGGACGAAAGGGAATTCGTCAAGCCTATGAAACTGGACGAGGAACCATTTATATTCGTTCAAAATATCGTATTGAACAGCTTTCCAATGGAAAGAAACAAATTATTTTCTATGAAATTCCTTATGGTGTAAACAAAGCCAATTTGATTAGTAAGATGGCTGCTTTGGTACGTGAAAAAGATATTCAAGGAGTTACTTATTTAAATGATGAATCGAATCGTGAAGGTATTCGCATTGTGATGGAATTGAAAAAGGATGTACAGGAGGATGTGATTTTAAATCAATTATTCCGTATGACACCTTTACAATCCAGCTATGGAATTAATATGTTGGCCTTGGAAAATGGACGTCCTCGTCAATTACCAATTAAAGATATTATTAATGATTATATCGATTTTCAGGTTGAAGTCGTTGAAAGAAAAACACGCTTTGATTTAAAGAAGGCCGAAGATCGTGCTCATATCTTAGAGGGCTTACGAATTGCCTTAGATCAATTGGACGAAGTAATTCGTACGATTCGAAATTCACATTCCGATGAAGCCGGATTAAATGCTGAGCTATGTGAAAAATTTGGATTGGATGAAATTCAAGCACGTGCCATTCTAGCAATGCAATTAAGACGTTTATCTGGATTGGAAAGAGATAAGGTTGAAAAGGAATACAGAGAATTATTAATAAAGATTGCTGATTTCAAAGATATTTTAGCCAACCATGATCGTGTTCTACAAATCATACGAAATGATTTAAAAGAAATTAATGAAAAATACGGTGATGAACGTCGTACTGAAATTACCGATTCTTACATCAATATGGAAGATGAGGATTTAATTGCGAAGGAAGATGTCATTGTGATGTTGACAGTATCTGGTTATATTAAGCGTATGCCAGTGGATACCTATCATGCCCAAAACCGTGGTGGTCGAGGTATTAAGTCTTTAACTCTAAATGAGGAAGATGATATTGATACGATGATTTCTTTAAATACGCATGATCATTTAATGTTATTTACCAATCGTGGTCGTGTTTATCGATTAAAGGGATACAATGTACCAAGTGCATCTCGTACCTCAAAGGGAATTCCAATTGTCAATTTAATTCAATTGGAACAAGATGAACATGTAACAACCTTATTAGGAATTCCATCAGATCATTCCTATGAAAATTTATTATTTGTCACAAAAGATGGCGTAGTAAAAAGAACATCGCTTTCTGAATTTGATCGAATTAACCGAAATGGTAAATTAGCTATTCATTTAAAAGAAGATGACCTCTTATTCTTTGTGAAGGCAAGCAATGGACAGGATGAAGTCTTATTAGCTTCTTCCAATGGAAAGGTTGTTCATTTTAAAGAAACGGATATTCGTTTAATGGGAAGAACCGCCAGTGGTGTTCGTGGTATGAATACCGATGGTGGAATCATAGTCGGTGCCTCTTTAAAATCTGAAGGGGATACACTTCTATCTATTAGTGAAAATGGATATGGAAAACGAAGCAAGATTTCAGATTATCGTTTAACCTCTCGTGGTTCAAAGGGCGTTTCTACAATGAACATTACGGAGAAAACGGGTGCTTTAAAATTAGTCAAAGCCGTTCAAGGAAACGAGGATGCGATGCTTGTTTCAAGCAGCGGTATTATGATTCGTATCTCAGTAGCTGATATTGGTATTTATTCTCGTAATACTCAGGGTGTTCGTTTAATCAATTTAACTGAGGATGCAAAGGTAATGCGTTGTACCTTGGTTGAACATGAAGAAGTTGAAGAAAATGAAGAAGAAGTAGTTGAATAAACTACTTCTTTTTTCGATATATGAAAATCAGGTATTTAAATCATATGAATCGTCCTATTTTTGATAAATAAGATAAACTTTATTTTGATCTTTAATCGTTGTAGTGACAAGGGTATAACCTTGATTTATCATTTTTTGGTTTTCACTTTCAATTGTTAAAGATAGAGATTCATCATTGATTTCTTTATTGATAATTACGCAAGTATATTCCATAGTGTTTCCTCTTTCGAATTAAATATAGAATAAAGTATTTAAAAGAATGTATGAGCTTTGTAAAAAGAAAGAAAAATCTCTATTTTTTCCATATAGGAATTTCTTCCATCTTGAGAAGAAAGACTTGTTTAATATGAAAAATAGTGATATAAATCTAGTTAAAGCAAAGAAAAGGAAAATTAGTTTTTTACTACTTTTTAGAGACGATATGCTTGGTGAAAATATCGAGTAGTAATCAATGAAGAGCACCTTTGAGTGATTCAATGAATGAAGTAGTTGAATCCGGTACATACCGTTATCATGTCGAGTGATCTTAGAAATAAGATAAGAAGGGTGGCAACGCGAGACATCGTCCCTTTAATAGGGGGATGTCTTTTTTTATGAAAAGGAGGACATATGTTAGACATTAAATTTGTAAGAGAAAATCCCGATGCAGTAAAAGAAAACATGAAAAAGAAATTTCAAGATGCCAAAATTCCATTGGTGAATGAGGTGATTTTGGAAGACAAAGAGCTTCGTCAAGTTCAACAACATGCCGATGATTTAAGAGCACAAAGAAAGAAAATTTCAAAACAAATTGGTGCTTTAATGGGGCAAGGTAAAAAAGAAGAAGCAGAAGAGGTTAAACAACAAGTTCGCAATATGGCGGATGAATTAGAAGCCTTAGAAGAAAAAGAAGAAAGCTTACGTGAATCGGTTCGTCATAAAATGATGATGATTCCAAATATGATTGATGAGACTGTTCCTATTGGAAAAAACGATGAAGAAAATGTCGAATTAAAGAAATTTGGTGAACCACTTGTTCCTGATTTTGAAATTCCATATCATACAGAAATTATGGAAAAATTAAATGGAATTGATTTAGAAGCAGCACGTAAGGTTGCAGGAAATGGATTCTATTATTTAACAGGTGATATAGCTCGTTTACATTCGGCTATTTTATCCTATGCTCGTGACTTTATGATTGGACGTGGATTCACTTATGTTATTCCACCTTATATGATTCGTTCCAATGTTGTTGATGGAGTCATGTCCTTTGAAGAAATGGACGGTATGATGTATAAAATCGAAGGTGAAGATTTATATTTAATTGGAACCAGTGAACATTCTATGATTGGACGTTTTATTGATTCAATCATTGATGAAAAGGAATTACCATATACATTAACTTCTTATTCTCCATGCTTCCGTAAAGAAAAGGGTGCGCATGGTATTGAAGAACGTGGTGTTTATCGTATTCACCAATTTGAAAAACAAGAAATGATTGTCGTATGTAAACCAGAAGAAAGTAAAGAATGGTTTGTTAAGCTATATACGAACACGGTTGATTTCTTCCGTACTTTAGATATTCCAGTTCGTACTTTAGAATGTTGTTCAGGTGACTTAGCCGATTTAAAATCAAAATCAGTGGATGTAGAAGCTTGGTCTCCTCGTCAAAAGAAATATTTTGAAGTTGGATCTTGTTCAAATTTAACCGATGCACAAGCACGTCGATTAAAGATTCGTGTACGTGGTGAAGATGGTGAAAAATACTTTGCACATACATTAAACAATACCTGTGTAGCTCCACCAAGAATGTTAATTGCTTTCTTAGAAAATAATTTACAAGAAGATGGTTCTGTATTAATTCCAGAAGCATTACAACCTTATATGGGTGGACAGAAAAAAATTGGATAAGCTATTTTAAAACAAACCCCTTTGTTGAATTTCAACTTAGGGGTTTTCTTTTGAATCTAATAAAATAGAATTTCATAATGATTTAAGAAATAAGATGATATATGAAAATCATATTGAGAACGATAGTCTTTTTGTTTGACAGTTAAAGTACTAAATAGCCTTTGTTTAAGAGCTATTTTGCTTTTTCGTATGTAGCGTACAAATGATTTTAATTTTCAGATTCCTATTAAATAACCGGAACTTCAGCAATATCTGAAAATCATATTGCGAATAAAAAGAATCCTATGCTATAATATCTGAGCTACTACAATGATATCTTCTGAATTTGGTCAGGTCGGGAACGAAGCAGCCATAAGGGAGCTCTATCATGTGTAGTAGTTTTTTTTAGGAAAAGAATATGAATAATGAGAAATGGATGAAAGAGGCACTTAAACAAGCACATAGAGCCTTAGAATACGATGAAGTACCAATTGGATGTGTGATTGTAAAAGATCAGAAAATCATAGCGAGAGCTTATAATAAACGTGAAATAAAACAATGTAGTACAGCGCATGCTGAAATTTTAGCAATCGAAAAAGCATGTAAAAAATTAGGAACGTGGCGCTTGGAAGATTGTGAATTGTATGTCACTCTAGAGCCTTGTCCGATGTGTACTGGAGCCATTATACAATCGAGAATAAAAAAGGTTGTATTTGGGGCCTATGATCCAAAAGGTGGATTTATGGGATCCAATTTAAATATTATTGAGGTCAAGGGATTAAATCATTATCCATCGATTGAAGGTGGAATCTTAAAAGAAGAATGTTCTAAATTATTAAAAGATTTTTTTAAAGCAAAGCGAAAAAAGAAGTAGCTTTGTTTTTTTTTGATTTTAAAAGGGAATCATTGAATCATGGTATAATAAGACCATATTAGAAAGCAGGTGTCTGAATGGCTTATCAAGCTTTATATCGAAAATATAGACCGAAGAATTTTGATGATGTAGTAGGTCAACAAGCAATTATTCAAACATTAAAAAACGCAAAGGCTAAGGATCGTATTGCCCATGCGTATTTATTTTGTGGTCCTCGTGGAACCGGAAAAACATCCATCGCAAAAATATTTGCACGTATGTTAAATTGTACAAGCACGGATGAAACACAGCCTTGTGGACATTGTGAAAATTGTAAGATTGCTCTTGAAGGAAGTCATCCAGATATTATTGAAATCGATGCTGCATCGAACAATGGAGTTGATGAAGTTCGTAATTTAATTGATCGTGTGAAGTATGCACCAATGCAAGGACAATATAAAATTTATATCATTGATGAAGCACATATGATGACTAAGGGTGCTTTTAATGCCTTATTAAAAACGATTGAAGAACCACCTAAGCATATCATTTTCATCTTTGCGACAACCGAGCCCAATGCCTTGTTACCTACAATTATTTCAAGATGTCAAAGATTTGATTTTACTAAGGTTTCTATGGCGGATATAGAAAAACGCCTAACGGTTGTATGCCAATCTGAAAAAATTCAAATTGATCAAGAAGCCATTGAATTAATTGCAAGCCTAAGTGAAGGTGGAATGCGTGATGCCCTATCTATTTTAGATCAATGTATTGCGTATTGTTCAGATTCTATTCATATTGATGATGTACGAACCATTTATGGTGTTACAACTTTTAAAGACATTGGAAGATTATTCCAACATTTGTATAAAAAAGAAATTGAAGAATTAATATCTGAATTACAAAATATTTCAGATCAAGGTATGGATTTAACTCGCTTTACAAGTGATTTTATTTCTTTATTAAAAAATAGTATCATCTATGATTACGCTCCAGAGACAACATTGATTGATCCAAATGTAAAGGAAGTTTTAAAGGAGTATTTTATGTTTGCTCCAAATCCATTTCGAATGCGAGTTTTAGATTCATTAATGGATACCTATAATAAATTCAGATATGCTTCGAATGTTCTAGATTACTTAGAAACAGGCTTGTTAAAGACAATTTCTCATTCACATGAACAATCTTATGATAAAAACAGCAATATATCTGAAATGAAAAAGAATGAAAATCATATATCAAAGTATGATTTATCATCTGAAAAATCAGATAAATCAATCGCTATTCATAATGAAGAGCCTAAAATAAAGGAAAATAAGCCATCTGAATCCAATAATGTTTCACGTGAAACATTGAAAAAATCAGATAATACAAATCGTAAAATCATATATGATGATGAGTATATATTGAGATTGTTAGTAAGCGCAAATAAAGAAGAAAGAGCCAAAGATAGCCAAAAATATGAAAAAATTTCAGATTTCATATCGGATTTAAACTATATGAGACCTGCAAATTTACTGAAGAAGTCCAAGATTCTTGCGAGTGGAACAAATTATATATTAATCAATGTAGGTTCAGAGCTTGAATCAAAGGAAATCAATGAATATGAAAATGAAAATAGCTTTGATGGTTTTATAGAAGAAATACTTGGTGTTCGTAAGAAGGTTTTCTGTATAGATCAATCACAGGCAAAAAGAATTATTAATGAATTTAAAGAAAGAATGAAGGCAGGAAATCTACCAGATAAAATTGAAATAGAATTAGAACAAATAAAATTGAATTCAGATGATATTGAGAATAAAAGTCCAATTGAAAAGATATTTAAGAATATAGAGATAAGAGAGGATTAATATGTATCCTAAAAAGTTTGAAGATTTAATAATGGCTTTTCGAAAATTACCTGGTGTAGGGCAAAAAACAGCAGAAAGATATGCTTATGCTCTATTAGACTGGAATGAAGAAGAGTTTAATGAATTTGACCAATCCATTCATCATATGAAAAGCGGATTGAACTATTGTGAAGTATGTGGAAATATGAGTGAAGGAAAACGCTGTGAATATTGTGAGGATCAAAATAGGAATCATCATATGATTTGCATAGTAAAAAGTACAAAAGATATCGAAGCTATAGAAGCAATGGATTCCTATCATGGGGTTTATCATGTTTTAAAAGGGTTAATTAACACGCAAAAGGGTATATTACCAGATGATTTAAACTTACAATCCTTAATAGATCGTGTAGAGAAGGATCAAGACATAGAAGAAGTAATTATTGCACTTGATTCTACGATAGATGGTGAAACAACCGCTTTATATATAGAAAAGCTATTGGAAGATAAGGTTAAAGTCACACGATTAGCATATGGTATTCCTATCGGTGGTCATTTAGACTATACAGACTCATTAACTCTATTAAAAGCCTTTGAAGGGCGTAAATAGGAACAATCATAGGAAAAAGAGATGAATAAAAGATATAGGGAGGAAGATATGCTCTAATATTTTCTTCCCTTTTATTTTATATATTTTCTAAATTTTTATGTACATATGATTTTCAGATTCTATTTTCATATAGATATAATCATTTCATATGACCACTCAGATTGATATGAATCAAGAATATGATTTTCATATTTTGTAAAATTTTATAAAAATTAGAAATATCTGAATAATCATATGAAGATAAAACACAATATTTTATTCATATGAAAATAATAAAACAAAAAATAAATAGTGATATCAATTCATATGAAATTTACAAATTGCCTTAATCTAATCATATGATTTAAAAATTCTTGAATTCTATTAAATTATATGTAAAATTAAACATGATTCAGTTCGTATGATTAGAATAGGAATAGATTATTAAGAATAATGCATTAAAATTCACAATGGGATTAATCATAAAGATTATCATATGAAAGATGAAGGGGTTGTTTAATATGGAAGATACGGCAGTAGATGTTTATTACGACATGGAGATTGCTGAAATTTGTCAACATTTTTCTAAATCACGGAATACCGTTGATAAGGCAGTCGCTAAGCTTGTAAAGGATTATCCAGATGCAGGATATAAATATAAGAATCCTGAAACACGGCGGATTACGATTAAAGCGGAAGGCGTAGAAAAGCTTTCAAAATATTTCCGTAAAAAGAAGAATGAAGTTTCTACTGTTGAGATGGAGCTTCGTTTTGAAATTGAAAAGCTAAAAGCAATATTAGAAGAAAAAGAAAAATCGGAAAAACAAATTGAACAAATTTATACCGAACGTTTAAAGAATGAATTAGAAAAATCGCGTCAAACCTTTTTGTTAGAAAATAAGACAAAGGATGAACAAATCCAGCTTTTAACTGATCAAGCAGATCAAAAGGATCGAAAGATTTCTGATTTAACGGAAGATATTGAAAAAAAGGAACAAGCTGTTTTGTTTTCGCAACAAAAGCTGTCGGAAAAGGAATCTGAATTGGATAGGAAAATATCTGAAATTTCAGAAAAAGAGGAAACGATTTCACATTTAAATCAAGCGAAAAGTCATTTGGAAAGTGAAAATGAGGAGTTGAAAGAACAGGTTTCCGATGTAGAAAAAATGCAAAAAGAGATAGAAGATTATAAAAAAAGAGAAGAAGAATATAATTCGAAATCCTTCTTCTATCGTATGTTCCATAAATTATAATGCTCGAGCAATTTTGCTTGGGCAATTTTTTTTATATTCTAAGTGAAATGGCTTCAATAAATCATTAAAAAATTGGATACCATCATGCTCTTTGGTGTATTCATATTCGATTTCAAAATCCATATGATTTTCATATATTGTTTGATCCGCACATAATTGACCATTTTCAAAATCATAGGTTTGACGAATGGTTTTAAAGGAAACGGTCTTTTTCACATCCATTGGAATTTGAAATTGATTGATCCAAGATAATACTTCTTCATCCTGAATCTCTTGAATTGTAGCCGTATCAATTTCTTTTTCAAGCTCGATGTGTGTGATTTCATCCGTACGAAGCTTTAGAGTGAAAATCTTTTTATCGCCTATTTGACGAATACGTAAGGCTCCTCCTTTTTTGCGAATGTATCCATCCTCGGTATCATAATAGGTATTGATTTGTTCCCATGGCTCTGAAAAATCATAGGAATGGATGATCTTTTCATATATTTCTTGATTTACAAGTAGTTTTAATTCTCTTTCAATTTGATTGTACATAGGTGATTCCTTTCTTTGATTAATCTAATTATATGATACAATGCAACAAAGGATGTGAAAATTATGAAATTTACAATTGTTGAAAGAGGAGATGCGCATTCCAATGAAGTATCTAGCTATATAAAGAAGTCTTGTATTTCACAAGGATGGAAATATGATCAAGAAAATCCAGAGCTTATTATTAGTGTAGGTGGAGATGGAACGATGCTGCATTCCATTCATGAATACATTGATCGATTGGATACGGCTTCTTTTGTCGGTGTTCATACAGGAACACTTGGTTTTTTAACCGATTATACGCAACAAGAAATTAATTTATTTTTACATGGCTTATTTAATAAAAAGCCGGTCATTGAAGAATTTCCTCTTTTAGAAATTCGCTTGCCGGAAAAAAATGAAACCTTATATGCCTTTAATGAAATTCGAATTGAGAGTGTTAGTAAAACAGTAAATTTAAATCTTTATATTGATGGTGAATTTTTTGAAAAAACAACCGGTTCAGGAATTTGTGTGAGTACCCAAAATGGTTCGACAGCCGTTAATCGAGCCTTATCTGGAGCCGTTGTAGATTCAGGTTTACAGGTAATGCAGCTTTGTGAAATTATGCCAATTGTACATAATCACCATCATTCTTTAAAAAATCCTTATATTATGAGAGAAGATCGTGAAATTGTAGTAAAGGGCGATACAATTAAATATACGATTGGGTGCTATGACTATTTATCGCGTCCTTTAGATGATGTGAATGAAATCATTATTCGTTCCTCCGAAAAAAAAGTACGGTTTGCGCGTTACCGTACCTATTCGTATCTTCATCGTTTAAAAGAGCTTTATTAATTATTGAACAGGCGATTCTTAATATGAATCGTCTTTTTTTTAGAAGGTGAAATATTCATAATGATCGCAAAGGAAATAAAATAAGATAAAATACTACTTCCACCATAAGAAATTAATGGAAGGGTAATCCCTGTAATTGGAAGTAAACCAATAATCATTCCTAAATTTTGAAGCTGTTGATATAAAAGCATCGCAACAACACCAATCACAATGAAACGACCTTTTCTTTCCGGTGTGTTATAAGCAATCTTACATAAATAAATATCTAAGACCATACAAACAATAACAATCGTCGTAGTTCCAATCAATCCAAAACATTGCCCAATGGCCGCAAAGATGAAATCGGTATGGGCTTCTGGTATAGAGATGATATTTGCTTGAAGTCCATAACCAGTAAGACCAGCACTTCCTAAGGATAATAGAGCTGTATACAATTGGTTTGAGCTTCCTTGAATATAGCTGTCTGGATTTAACCAAGCTTCAATACGTTGTAAACGATAAGCGGAAAAAAGGGATGACAATAAATTCTCTTGATAGAAATATAAATAAAAGAATAAAACGACAACCGCAACAATAAATCCGATAATCGCAATGACATATTCTTTACGAATGCCTGAACAAGCCAATAAAACGAAAATAGTAAAGCCAATGATTATAAAGACACCGGTATCTGGTTGCATAAAAATTAAAATCATTGGTGGTAAACAAACCTTACAAATCTTCTTAAGTAAAAGTGCATCCTGATGGATGGTTGGATTTGGATATTTATTTTGATGTTTTTGAATAATATCACTGACCAAACAAATTAATATGATTTTCATAAATTCACTGGGTTGGAAGCTTCCAATCAAAGGAATTTGAAACCAGGAAACAGCTCCGTTAATAGCTGGTGCTAAAGGAAGGGTATGACCAATGAGACTGGCTAAAATTCTTGATGCAAATAAATAAAGCAAGGCAAACATTAAATAGGTATAAGCCTTCTTCATGAATTTAAAGATGACTTCATTATTTAGAGAAGTAAGAATATAAATGGTCACAAAGCCAATGCCATACCAAAAGATTTGACGAATTAAATACCCAAGTCCAGAGCCTTCACTGACTAAATTAAAGGCATTATATAAAGAAAAACAACTAATTAAACATAAAAAACAGAGAATTCCAATAAATCCTATATCCAATTGAAACGATCGTTTACCGATGATTATCGTTCTTTTCATGAAAATCCCCCTTAAACGTGTCCTTAGTATACCATATTTTAAAAAGAACCTTATAAAATTTGATATACTATAAGTTATGAAAGAAAAAAAATATACACCAATGATGCAACAATATCTTCAAGTCAAAGAAGAGAATCCAGGAACGATTCTTTTCTATCGTATTGGAGATTTTTATGAAATGTTTTTTGATGATGCCAAAATCGCAAGTCGTGAATTGGATTTGGTCTTAACCGGAAAAAGTGCAGGCCAAGAAGAAAAGGTTCCGATGTGTGGAATTCCTCATCATGCAGCCAATTCCTATATTCAACGCTTAATTAAAAAAGGCTATAAGGTTTCTATTTGTGAACAATTAACCGATCCTTCCCAATCCAAAGGAATCGTGGAAAGAGGGATTATTCGTACGATTACTCCAGGTACCTTTATGGATGAAACCTTGGATGCCAAAATGAACAATTATTTAGCCTCTGTTACTTTAAATGCATGGGAGATTTGTGTCCTTTATTGTGATTTGAGTACCGGCGAATTAAAATATCAAACCTTAGAGCATTCTCTTGTCTCTTTGAAAAAGGCCTTAATCGAACAAAGCTGTAGTGAAATTATTGTATCCATGAAATTGGATAAACGATGGGTCAGTGCCTTAGAGGAATCCTTTTTATTAACACGTCATAAGAAAAGTAAATTACATCCAGAGGATGAAAAGCTCTGTTCAAGTGATGCATCCGATTTATTAAAAGAAAGCTTAGCTCAATTAATGAGCTATTTAAATGAAACTCAAAAACAACATATTGATCATTTTATGCCCATGGAATCCATGGATCAAAATCAAGTGCTAGTGATGGACTATGAAACGAAAAATCACTTGGATTTGATTTCTCCATCCAATGGGATGAGTCTATGGTCCTTTATGGATCATTGTCAAAGTGCGATGGGCTCTCGTTTATTACGCAATTGGATTGATCGTCCTTTAATTCAAGTAGATCAAATTGCGAAAAGACAAGCCGCTGTTTTAGAATTAAAAAATAATTTTTTATTACGAGAGCAATGTAAGGATCATTTGGTCTATATCTATGATATGGAAAGATTAGCCAGTCGTATGGCCTATGGAAATGCCAGTCCTAGAGATGTTCAACAATTGACGATTTCTTTAGAGCATGCCAAGCCTTTATTGGAATATGCCAGTCAATTGGATTCCTATCCTGAATTTAAAACTTGTCCAAGCTGTGAGCAACTTTATTTGAAGATGCAAGGAGCAATTGTGGAAAATCCACCACTTACTTTAAAGGATGGTGGTGTCTTTAATGATGGTTATTCACAAGAATTGGATCAATTAAGACAAATTGCGAAAAAGGGCAATGATTATATTCTAGAAATTGAAAATAAGGAAAGAGAAAGAACTGGTGTTAAGTCTTTAAAAATCGGTTATAATCGTGTCTTTGGTTATTATATTGAAGTTCGAAATGGAAATTTAAAAGCCATTAAAGAGGAATTTGGCTATCATCCGAAACAAACCTTAGCCAATTCTACTCGCTTTATTACCAGTGAATTAAAGGAAAAGGAAGAACAAATTCTTCATGCCCAAGAAGAAAAGATTAAATTGGAACAGGAATTATTTAAATCTCTATTAAATGAAATTAAGGAGAATCTTTTTGACCTACACCAATGTGCCAAGGCTTTAGCAACTCTTGATGTTCTTGTTTCTTTGGCTGTTTTAGCAAATGATCAGGGCTATATTTGTCCGAGCTTTCATCAAGAGGCATCTCTTTCAATTGAAGAAGGAAAGCATCCGATTTTAGCGGATCGTATGAAACACCAATATGTTTCCAATGATTGGAAAATGGATGATAAAACCAATATTGAAATAATTACTGGACCGAATATGGGGGGTAAATCGACCTATATGCGTCAAAATGCTTTATTGATCATCATGGCACAAATGGGAAGCTTTATTCCAGCAAAAAAAGCAGAGCTTCCAATTTTTGATCGTATTTTTACACGGATTGGTGCCAGTGATGATATCTTAACTGGAAAATCAACCTTTATGACAGAAATGATGGAAGCCAATGTTGCTCTACATTATGCGACCAAGCATTCGTTGATCCTATTTGATGAGATTGGTCGAGGAACAGCAACCTATGATGGAATGTCTCTAGCCCAAGCTATGCTTGAATACATTGATTCAGCCATTCAAGCCAAAACCCTTTTTTCAACCCATTATCATGAATTAACAAATCTAGCTGAACAAAGAGAATCGATTCGAAATGTGCATGTCGATGTTCGAGAAAACAAGGAAGAAATTGAATTTCGTTATCGTGTCATTGAAGGAAAAGCGGATAAGAGCTATGGAATCAATGTCGCTCGTTTAGCCCATCTACCAAAGGTTGTGTTGGATCGTGCCAAACAATTGCTTCAAGAATACGAGGGAATGAACAATACTGAACAATTTCAACCCAATCTATTTGTGATGGATCAGGTACAACCGGAAAAAAGTGAATTGCTGGATCGTATCAAAGAAGTTGATTTGGATGATCTATCACCAAGAGAAGCCTTAGATTTCTTATATGAAATGAAAAAGCTTGCCAATGAAATTGAATAGGGGGGAATTCTTTTGTCAAAAATACATGTTTTAAGTGATCATTTAACCAATATGATTGCGGCTGGTGAGGTTGTTGATCGACCTGCCAACATTGTCAAAGAATGTGTCGAAAATGCGATGGATGCACATGCAACGGTCATTCAAGTAGAGGTTTTTCAAGGTGGAATAGAACGCATCATTATCACAGATGATGGGGATGGTATGGATTATGAGGATGCCCATTTAGCCTTTATGCGGCATGCAACTTCCAAGATGTGGAATGAAGAGGATTTATTTAATATTCAAACCATGGGATTTCGAGGAGAAGCGATTCCAAGTATTGCATCTGTTGCGCATGTTGATTTAGAAACAAATAATGGCGAAGAATGTACCCATATTATTTATGATTATGGAAAATTAGATTGTGAGGAATACACCAATTGTCCAAAAGGAACAAAGATTGATGTTTCTGGTTTGTTTTTAAAAACACCGGCTCGTTTTAAACATTTAAAAAGTATTTCCTATGAATTTTCAATTATAGCGAATTTAATCAATCGTTTGGCTTTAAGTCATCCAGAAATACGTTTTCGTTTATCCCATGATGATCGGGTTGTTTTTCAAAGCTCTGGAAATGGGAAGATTCAAGAAATTTTATATCAAATGTATGGACGTGAGGTTGCCAGCAATGCGATTGAATTTAATGCGAAGAATGATGATTTTCATATTTATGGTTATGCCGTTCAACCAAAGATTTCAAGAGCCAGTAAATATTTTATGTTCTTATCATTAAATACGCGTTTGATTCGATCCAATGCTCTTCAAAAAGCGATATTAGATGCCTATGAAGATTTTATGCCAAAGAATCGCTATCCAATTGTGGTCCTACAAATAGAATCTGATACCCAATTGGTGGATGTGAATGTTCATCCCAATAAATGGGAGGTTCGTTTATCCAAACAAAATGATTTAGCTGATTTGATTCGCTCGACTCTAACGCAACAACTAAGGGCTTCTTTAAAAACCGTTGAAGTAAAAAAGATTAAAAGTGAACCCGTATTTGAACAAAGAAAGCTAGATGAAATTAAGCCAAGCATTAAAGAAGAGACCTTCCATTATGAAACAAAGAAAGAAGAAAAAAAGGAAGATGTGATTCAAGAAGCCTTTTCAAACTATCAAAAGGTAGAAGACTTTCCAGAAAAAGAAATAGTTGTGAATCAAATGATCGTTCAAGAAGAAGTCAAAGAAGCCAATCATGGCTATGCCTTTTTTGAACATCTAGAGGTTTTAGCGCAATTACATGATTCCTATATTCTTTGTAGCAATGAAGAGGGCTTAGTTATTATTGATCAGCATGCAGCTCAAGAAAGATATCACTATGAACAAATCAAGAAAGCCTTTCAACAAAGGGTTACTCATAAACAAGCCTTAATGGTTCCCATTCAAATTGATGTGAGTGTGGATGTGATGGCACAGGTGGATACCATCAATGAAAAGATTGATTATTTTGGCTTACATTTTGAACCCTTTGGAACGGATCAATTGATTCTTCGAGAAATCCCTTTATGGTTTCAGGATGTTGACCAAAAAGCCTTCTTACAGGATTTAATTGATTTTTTCATTGTGAATCAAGATGTCGATTTAACCAGCCTCCATCATAAGGTACTTGCAACCATGGCTTGTCATAGCTCCATTCGTTTTAATCGTCCTTTATCGATGGATGAAATGAAACAGGTAATTGAAGATTTAAAGAAATGTGAACAACCCTACCATTGTCCACATGGACGACCAACGGTCATTACCTTTAGTGATCATGATTTAAGAAAGGAGTTTGAACGTGGATAAAGTTTTAGCAATCGTAGGACCTACCGGTGTTGGAAAGACAAAGTGTTCTGTCATGCTGGCCAAACAATTCAATGGTGAAATTATTTCAGCGGATAGTATGCAAGTCTATCAACAAATGGATATTGGAACAGCGAAGGTCAAAGAAGAAGAAAAAGAAGGCATTGTCCATTATTTAGTGGATGATCAAAGCTATGACCAGCCCTATAATGTTCAACTCTTTCAAACACGCTGTCGTAAGGCCATTCAAACGATTCAAGAAAAAGGAAAGCTACCGATTATCTGTGGTGGAACGGGCTTGTATTTAAAAGCGGCCTTGTATGATTATATTTTTGAAGAAGAACAGGAAGATTTAGAATATACCCAATTTTTACAGAATAAAAAGACCGAAGAGCTCTATCAAATGCTGAAGGAAGTAGATGAAAGATCCTTAGAAAAGATTCATCCCAACAATCGTAAGCGGATTATTCGAGCTCTACAAATTGCGCATACGGGTGTTAATAAATCAGAAAGAGAACAAAGACAAGAACATAAGCCATTATATGATGTCTATTTTTTAGGCTTAACCTGTCCAAGAGAGCTTTTACATGAACGAATCAATAAGCGTGTTGATCAAATGTTTGATCAAGGCCTTGTACAAGAGGTGCAGACTCTTTTTTCTAATCCAGAGACCTGGGACTATTCAAGCTTTCAAGGCATTGGCTATAAGGAATTTAAAGCGTACTTTACAAAAAAGGCAACACTTGAGGAAGTGAAAGAAAAAATCAAAACGAATTCAAGACGTTATGCCAAAAGACAATATACGTGGTTTAAGAATCAAATGGATGTACATTGGTTTGAATTCAATGATGAAAAGCTAAAGGATGAAATAAAGAAATGGATGGACCTATGAAAAAAGTATTTATAATCAATCCAAAAACCAATTGGAAGAAACAATATGAATGGATGGAAAGCTTAAAAAAAGCAAATTTTAAGGATCAAATCATTATTGAAAAGACCCAAGGGGAAGGCTATGCTCAAAACATTGCGCAAAAATATGCCTTGGAAGCAAAAAAAGAGCCCATTCATCTCTTTGCCTGTGGAGGGGATGGTACCTTGCATGAGGTTGTTAATGGAATTGCTGAAAGTGAAAACATTTATTTATCTGTATGTCCTATGGGAACAGGAAATGACTTTGTGAAAAGCTTTCCACAATATACAAAAAGTGATTTTTTAAATATGGAAAATTATCAAGAGCCTATCGAAGAAGTTATTGATTGTTTAAAGGTGAATGGGGAATATGTCATTAATACGGTTTCCTTTGGTTTTGATGTAAAGGTGGCAGAATATGCCAATCAAATTAAAAAGGTCCTTCCTTTAAAAGGAATTCTTCCTTACTATACAGGAATGCTAGGAACTCTATTGGAATCACCAAAGGTAAAGATTGCGATGCAAATTGATGAAGAACGAATTCCTTTTGATTCTTATATGTTTGTCGTTTTTTGTAACGGAAAATACTATGGAGGTGGCTATAAGCCTTGTCCAGAAGCGGAATTAGACAATGGATTTATGGATAGCTGTTTGATTCCATCGGTTAGTCGAAGACAAATCTTAAAATTAGCGAAGCTTTATCAAAAAGGGGAGCATGTTCAATTTGATGATTTGGTTTCATTAAATCGAGCAAAGGTTGTTCATATTGATACGAACAATCAAAACATCTTCGGAAATTTAGATGGAGAAGTACGTGCTTTAAAAAATCCAACCATTGAAGTCTTAGAAAAACAAATTCACTTGTTGTTACCGAATGTAGGAGAAGAAGCATGACCAAGGAAATTATCTTTTTAATTATTTTATTGATGTTATCTGGTTTCTTTTCCAGTGCAGAAACATCTCTAGTAAGCTGTAATAAGATTCGTATGCGTAATCTAGCTCAGCAAGGGAATAAAAAGGCGCAATTGGTTTTAAAGATTACGGAAAATCAAGGAAAGATGTTAAGTGCCATCTTAATTGGAAATAACCTGGTCAATACCTTTTCGGCAAGTATTGCTGCAACCATTGCCTATAGTCTAGGTGGAGCTGCTGTTAGTATTGCGACCTTTTTGATTACGCTATTAATCTTAATTTTTGGTGAAATCACTCCAAAAACTTTAGCAACCCAAAAAGCCGATTCGATGGCCTTGATGTATGTTTCAATTATTCATCTATTAATGATATTATTTACTCCTGTCATTATTTTTGTGAATACGATATGTAATATCTTATTACGATTGTTTGGAGTGGATCCAAGTCAAGCCAATCCTTCGATGACTACCAGTGAATTACGAACCATGGTAGATGTCAGTCATGAAGAGGGAGTCATTGAAAAGGATGAAAAAGAGCTGATTAATAATGTCTTTGATTTTGGCGATGTAAAAGCCAAGGATGTTATGGTTCCTAGAGTCCATGTCGTGATGGCAGAAGATACCATCAATTATACAGATTTGTTATCTTTATTCCGTGAGGAAATGTTTACCCGTATTCCAATCTATAAGGATTCCATTGATAATGTCATCGGATTAGTGAATATGAAGGATCTTTTATTATCGGAAGATTTAGAACATTTTCAAATTCATAAGATTATTAGAAAGCCCTTTTTCACCTATGAAAATAAACCCATCTCTGATTTATTATTAGAAATGCGTCAATCAACTGTAAACCTAGCTATTGTCTTAGATGAGTATGGAGAATTGGCTGGTATTATTACTTTAGAGGATATTATTGAAGAAATTGTTGGTGAGGTACAGGATGAATACGATGCCCATGAAAAGGCTAATATTCGTCAGGTCTCTCAACGTGTCTATGATGTCAAAGGCTACATTAGTCTTCATGATTTAAACGATGCCTTAAATCTATCCTTAGATAGTGAGGATTATGATTCCATTGGAGGATTGGTAATTGACCGTCTCCATCGTATTCCCGAAATTAACGACACCATCTATTTAGAGGATGGAACCCGTATTCAAGTAATCAAGCTGGAAAAACAACGAATTGAAGAGGTTCGTATTTCCATTCCGAAGAAAAAGGAAGCAGAATAGCGCATTTTTACAATTTTTATTTGTCCAATCCATGAACAAGTGTTATCATTAGACTAACATTTAGAGTTGTTGTTGGGTGATTTAAATTAATATTATCTCGTATATATAATAAAAGAGTTTTGAAGTCGCCTTAGGGTGACTTTTTTCTTTAGGAGGGAAAGGGTGCAATCGTCAAAGAATAAATATAGAGCAATTATTCTTGTCTTATTTGTCATCGTATTTGCACTGGCGGCTTATATTATATCCCACCAGAACCAAACACAAGAAAAGGTAGACGAAACACAAAGTGAATATGTAAAGCCAGAAGAACCAATCGATCGCAGTAAAAATGTGAGCTTACCAGGTTGGGGAGGCTTTACCATTCCTGCAAACAAAACAGAGATTACTGAAGGCTTTGAATTTCACAATCCAGCTGAAAACTTCTGGTATGAAGATGTCATTTCCGTTGGTGGAGAAGAGGTTGAAAACCTTGTAGTCGATAGTGGAAACCAGGTTGAATTCAATCACTATTTAAGTCTAGCTGGTAAAGCAGCAAATGTGACAAAGGTACTTGAATATGATAAGGACGTTTTTTCAGTTTCGAAAAACGAAGATCAGCAATATGTTCTAGAAGCTATTAAAGGCTTTGAAGGAAAGAAAACGATTGTTGTAAAAACAGATAATGGAAAGAAAGTAAAGCTTACAGTTCAATGTAAGGAAGAACGGTATTATTTAAAATTTGCCTTGTATTTGAGTGAAAATGATGAGCTGTTGTATCAATCAGATTTAGTTTCACCGGGAAAATATATTCAAAAGATGAAAATGTCTAGAGCTCTTAAAGCAGGTACCTATGATGCTTACGTTAAGATTCAGCCCTATAAATCAGATAAGAAAACAGAAACAAATCAAGGAGTTGTTCGCATTACTTTAACCGTGAAGTAATGTCAAAGAGGATTTAGGGAGTATTAAATTAGAGAAAGGAAAAGGCAATTCCTCAATTTCCCATTGCCAGAGAGAGAACATGAATTTAAAACAAAAAGTATTAAGTGGAGTCGTTGCATTATCTATGGTTACACCTTTGACTACGGTTGCTGCATTAGCTGAGGATGATACAAAATCAGCCAATTTAAATTATCAAGTTACGGAAGGCTATACATGGTCGATTCATTCAGATGTTGATTTTGGAAAAGATGCAGGCACAAATCAAACTGTAGTTGGAACTATGAAAGAAACAAATACTGTAGCTGTCACAAAGAATATCATTGGAGATGGTAAAAAATTAAATATTACAGTTGCCGGAAGCGGAACAACTGGTGCATTTACAATCGCAAATGGTAATACTGTATTAGCTTATGATGTTGCAGCAGGTGGTGACGCTGTACAAACAGGTGAAACTGTATTGGATGTAGCTGCTGGAACAAATAAGGCTTCTAAAGAAATGAGCTTTACTTTGCATACAACAACGGATGAAGCTGAAGTTGCCGGAAGCTATGCAGGAACAGTTACCTATACTGCAGCAATTGTAAATCAATAATATTGATAAAAGATAAAAAGAATGGAACAGGAAGGGAAGAAGACACTTCCCTTTTCCCATTTGAAAGGAAGGGACAAGATGCAAAAGAAAAAAAGTAAAATCTATCTTTCATTACTTGTTTTTGGCCTTACTGTCTCAATTCTTGGCATTTTTTCTCAAATCATCAAAGCCGAAGAAGGTAAAAATACCATCACAACGGATTCTTATACCTTGGTGATTCCAAGTGAGGTTTCTATGGATGAGAGTCAGTCCTCTGGAGCAATTGATGTGACAGCTTCCGATTTTGCGGATATGTATTCATTGACTGTAACCGCGAAATCAACAAATGATTTTCAATTAAAAAACGGCAGTCACAGCATTCCCTATACCATGGATACTTCGAAGACCTTTACATCAAATAATCAAACACAATCCTATGCGTTAACGATTGGTGATAAAAGTGATGCAACGGTTGCAGGAAGCTATACAGATCAAGTGACCTTTGATGTTACAACGACAAAAAATAAATACAAATTGGATTTAAATGGTAGTGTAGATGGCGTTGAACAAAATGAGGGTGGCGATTTAAATAATGATGTCGCAACCATTCAAAGTGTTCAAGTCAATGGTGTAGATATTGATGCGACAAGCGGAAATACGCATTATGCCTATGGAAAAACCGGTTGGTGGGCTGAATATGAAGCAGGTACAAAGGTTAAATTTGTGATCAGCTACGATCCGACAAAATATTCTTTGGACCGTGTTGAAAACGGAAAGGATAAAACAGCTTCAGATTATGGTATGAATATTTCCATTGATAATGACAATGGAACGGCAACCATTGAAGGTACGATTTCTGGGGTCAATGCCATTGCTAATTATGGTTCTTCTATCGGTTATGCGACACGTATTGATTTATGCTTTAAGACCAAGACCTATGATTTGGTTTTGGATTATTATAAATTAGCTGTGGATGGATACGATGGTTCCTACGAATTTGAAAAAGATGGGGAGAAGTTTACAAGATATACAAAGACCATTAGAAATGTGAAATATGGTCAAGATATTTCTTCTTATTTGAGTGGTGTTTTATTAGCCGATAACGACATTAATATTGTCTATTTAGGTTGGCATACCCAAGACCAATCATCAAGTGGATGGGAAAGTATTGAAGCTTCAACACGAGCTGCTACAACAATGCCTGCACCGACAGATGGAAGTAATACTGTAACGCTTTATGCATGGTGGACGAAAACGATGTATCTTGATTTGAATGGTCAAATTGAAGGGGAAGAGATGCCAGAAGAAGGGAAGATGACCGACTTTGCGACAGCGGATATCCTTGTTCAAAGAAATGGTACGAACGTTTGGAATGAGACCGGTGTTGATGATCGTTATCTAAAATGTTTATATGGAGATACCTATACAATTACACCACACGCAAAAGATGGATTTACTTATGTCGGAATTGCAGATAAACAATTTTCAGATTTAACAGAGGTTCCTGGATTAAGCGGTACGATTGATCGAGAACATGCAACCAACCTGCATTTCTATCAAAGTAGTGAAAAGGCCAATCATTGGGCAGTAAAAGTAAATTTAGTCTTTAGACGAAATACCTTTACCGTAAAATTTGATTCCAATGAAGGGGAAGGTTCGATGGATGATCAAAGCTTCTCTTATAAAAAGGAACAAAGCTTATCAATGAATACCTTTACTAGATCTGGCTATAAATTTATCGGTTGGTCAAAGGCGAAAAAATATGATGAAGAGAATCCATTAATTACGGATGGTTCGGATGGTTCTGCTTTAACAACCGAGGATAAGGGTAGTGTAACCTTATATGCACAATGGGAAAAAGTGACAAGTGATACAGATGAATCAACAAGCTCTGATTCAATAGATTCATCATCGAACAATTCTGAGACTAAAAGTAAAGAGAGTACAAATACAACAGATTCTATCGTAACGGATACAGAGAAAACGACTGAGCCAACAAGTGAAGAAGAACAAACAGAAGGTGAATAAAATGAAAAGAATCCTTTATTCAATCGGTCTGGCTTTCCTTCTTCTATTGGGATATCCTATGAATATTTATGCGGAAAGTCAGTCAACGACACTTTCTTATGAAGTGAATCCTACGATTACCTATATTGATGGTAATCATTCAACGACTCAAAAGGTAGAATATGGTTCTCTTTTAAAAGAACCAAATCATTTAAACAAAGAGGGCTATCGCTTTCTTGGTTGGATGAATAAAGAAACAGGCTTGTATTGGGATTTTACACAAGCAGTTGAATCAAACTTAACCTTAGTTGCATGTTATGAAAAGCTTGGTGGACAAGAACAAAGCGCTTCTACATCGAAGAGTCCACAGACTGGAGTAGAGCTTCATAATGACTATTTCCTTTTTGGATTTGCCTTAATCGGCTGTGTATTTCTTAGCATGTATACAAAAAGAAAACGATCGTGAATGCGATCGTTTTAATTATGTTTAAGAATATATTGGTGATAGGTTTTGGCAGCCGCCTTTGCGATTTTTTTAATATTGCTGGTTTTGATCATCCTTGCTTCTTGTTTTTTATTCGAAAAATAACCAACTTCAAAGAGTAAGGATGGTCTTTTTTCTTGAGCTGAAATGACATAGAGAGGATAGGTGGCTACATCTTGAATGGAGTAGTCATAATTCCAACCAACCTTATGTAAATTCTTAGCCATTTTAGATGCAATTTCCTGACTTACACTATCATCGCCTCGAACAAAGAAATCAAAGCTATTTAGAGAAGGATCCACATCACTTGAATTTAAATGGAAGGAGATAAAATAATCCGCATTTGCGTCATCGGCAATTTTAACACGTGCTTTTAAATCACTGTCTTCATCCTCTTCCCAAGAAACAATATCACTATCTCGGGTATAGACAAGCTTGATATTTGGATTCATTTCTTGTAGGTATTTTCCAAAATATTTGGCATATTTAATTGTGATTTCTTTTTCTGCGGTTCCATCGACACCGACATTTCCACCATCATAGCCACCATGTCCGGGATCAATACATACAGTTACAGATGGATAGGCGCTTTTATCTATGGTTTTCTTTTTCTTTTTTTTCGTTTCACTTACCTTCTCTTGTGCTGTGCTTCCTTGTTGGACCTGTTCTGGTACAATAGCATGAACGACAAGACATAGAATCGTCACAAATAAAACGAAGGTAGTCACCATCGTAATATGAATACGACGTTTATAGGAAAGTCGTTTTTTCTTATGATAACGAGATTGAGAAGAACGACTTGTTGGTTTTTTATGTGCCTTTTTAACGGTTTTCTTTGTAGACATATGACAATTGTATCAAATATTCTTTAAAGGTTGTATGAAAAATATGTGAAATATTGAAGAAGGACCAGAAAAAAAGCAGGAGAAAATCCCGCTTTCTAGCTATTCATCTTCAAATAAAGCTGTTCCAATTCGTACTTGGGTAGCCCCATGCTCTAAGGCTAATCGCCAATCATGTGACATTCCCATCGATAGGGTATCCATTTTAGGATATTGTTTTTTTGCTTGATCAAAGATTTCTTTCATGATATCGAATTCCTTTGCATTGATGGATTGATCATCGGTATTCGTAGCAATACACATTAAACCTTTGACTTCGATATGTTCAAATTGTTCCATTTCCTTTAAGAATTCAAAGGCATTTTCATAAGGATAACCGGTTTTATTTTCATCGGTTTGACTGACCTTTAATTCAACAAGAACCTTTTGAACTAAATCATGCTTCGCTGCTTGTTTTTCAATTTCTTTGGCTAATTTCAAAGAATCAACACTTTCAATCATATCGACCTTACCGATGATATATTTTACTTTATTGGTTTGAAGATGACCGATAATATGCCAAGTATAGGCCGGATCATATTTTGTTAAAAACTCTTGTACACGATTTTCACCAAATGTCGAAAGGCCTAATTCATGTAATTGATCAACTTCTTCCTTGCTATGTTTTTTTGTAACGGCAACTAAATTGATGTTTTTAGATAATATTTCATTAATTAATGTTTTATTCATAAAGACCTCCAATCTTTGAAAATTATAGTACGAATTTATAAAAGACACAAAGATTTGTCATAGAAAATACAAATACCACCTATTAAAGAAAAGAAGTAGGCAAAAGATTCGTATGTGATTAAACTAGATGAAAAGGAGGGATTTCTATGAGTTTTGAATTTCATGTTGATCAAGAGGTACTTGATTTAGGAATAAAAGTAAAAGGTGTTGTGATTGAAGGAATTGATAATGAAAGTGTGAGTAAAGACTTTGAAGTCTATCGAAAAGAAAAGGTGGATGAATTATTTGAAAAATACAAGGATGTAAAAATCAAAGAGGATCCGATTGTAGAAGGCTTTTATCAACTGCATTCTAAGGTTCATGTCAGAAGAAGAAACAATGCACCTTCTACAGAAACCTTAGTTCGCTTGCTTCAAAAAAGAGAGGATCTACCTCACATTAATAAAGTAGTTGATCTCTATAATTTGATTTCTACAGAAACGAAGGTCTCTTTAGGTGCACATGATATTGATAAAATTGGTGGAAATGTTCGTTTGAAAATTCAAGATGGAACGGAACGATTTGTCCCTCTTGGATCGAGTGAGCCACAAGAGGTAAAAGCGGGTGAATATAGCTATATCGATGATGAGAATGAAATTATTTGTCACTTAGAAATTCGTCAAGTGAATAAAACCCTAGTGGATGAAAAGACGAAAAATATCTTTATTATTGTTCAAGGAAATGAAGTGATTTCTCAAGAGCTATTAGAAAGTACCTGTTTACAATTAATTGAGACCATCACAAAATATTGTGGAGGAAAAGGAAAAATCATTCTTTAAAAAGAAAAATATAAGGTTGCAGCGTCTAATGGATGCTGCTTTTTACTTAGAATTTAAATTGTAGCTGAAAAAAATACGGATTCCGCAAAAATTTCAGATAAAAATTGAAGGTATATTGGAGAAATATTATAATGTAGTTGAAAAAAAACGCGGATTCCGCAAAAAAATCATGGAGGATAGAGAAATGCAATATGAAAGAAAACAATATTTAAGCAAACTCATCAAAAAAAAAGAAAATGGACGTATAAAAGTGATTACAGGTCTAAGAAGATGTGGGAAGTCTTATCTATTGTTTAACCTATATAGACAATATCTTTTGGACTCAGGTGTAAAAGAGGAACAGATCTTTTGTATGGCATTAGATGAAATTGATCATGTGAAATATCGGAATCCATATGAATTGAATAACGTGATTAAAGAATTTGTTTCGGATTCATCGAAGTATTATTATGTCTTAATTGATGAAATTCAATTTGTGAGTGAGGTTCAAAATCCCTATGTAGATGATCCAAAGGAAAAAATAACCTTTATTGATGTTTTATTGGGATTAATGAAAATTAAAAATGTGGATATCTATGTTACGGGTAGTAATTCGAAGATGCTTTCTTCGGATATATTAACGCAATTTAGAGATCGCGCAGACGAAATTAAAGTGAATCCACTTTCATTTGCGGAAGTATATGAACGTTATCAAGGTGATAAACGAAATGTTTGGAGAGAATATTATACTTATGGTGGAATGCCAATGGTGTGGCTATTAGATTCTCACGGAGAAAAAAGCCGATATTTAAAAGATTTATTTGATCGAACCTATTTAAAAGATGTCTTAGAACGTCATAAAGTAAAAAATAACAAGGAAGTCTTAGAAATTCTATTAAATGTTCTAGCATCATCGATTGGGTCTCTCACGAATCCAAGCAAATTGTCGAGAACATTTAAAAGTGAAAGAAATATGGCAATATCACCAGATACGATTGATACGTATATTGACTACTTTAAAGAAGCGTTTTTACTACAAAAAGCTCTACGTTATGATGTGAAGGGGCGTAAATATATTAAAACACCAGTGAAATATTACTATAGTGATGTAGGACTTAGGAATGCTCGTCTTAGCTTTCGACAATTAGAAGAAACACATATTATGGAAAATGTAATCTATAATGATTTGGTCCGTAGGGGATTTGATGTAGATGTTGGTGTTGTTGAACAAAATGTTCGAACGAATGAAGGAAAAAATATTCGTAAACAATTAGAAGTGGATTTTGTGATAAATAGAGGAAATGAAAGATATTATATACAATCTGCACTTTCAATTGATAACGAGCAGAAAAGAAAACAGGAGATTGCTTCACTTGTACGTATTCCAGATTCATTTAAGAAAATTGTGATTGTGAAAGATTATATCAATCCTTGGATGGATGAAAATGGAATCCTATATATAGGAGTGGAAGATTTTTTGTTGGATGAAAACTATATATCTTAATAAATAG
>CAVKAP010000053.1:0-23074 GCA_963654445.1 Segatella copri | reverse complement strand
ACATATGGTATTTCCTTTCAGTTTTAGCAGCTAAAAAAATACCATATGTTTTTTTGTGTTCAAATACTACATAAAAAACCTTTAAATATAGTTTTTATGAAAGTTAATTTATAAATATTACCCACATTTACTGATGATGAGCCCTTTTTTTATATAATAGAGTAGAGTGAAGGAAATTAAATTTTAATTTCCTTCGACCCTCTCATTGCACCGTACGTACGGGTCTCGTATACGGCGCTACATTTGTATTGTTATCACAACTATCTTAGATAGTATTCAAGCGGATTGACCAGTCCTGGTCTTTCTGCTTTTTGTATGGCTAAGACTTTTGGACTTAATAAGAAATTAACGATTATCATTCCACATTGTCGATATAATCCAAGCCTTGTATTTGCCACCTTGTATATATCTTCGTCTGTGAATTTACATTTGAACCGTTTATTTATTCTTTGTAGATTTTTATAAATCCTCTTTGGTTTCTTCCACATTTTGATTATGATTACTCTTATTTTATGTCGTAACCATTTTCCAAATTTAGAAATGAACTTCTTCATATTTCCTATACGAAAGTAATTTATCCATCCTCGAACGATTTGATTCACCTTGCTAAAGGTATACGAAAGTGGCCTAGCTATCGCTACTTTCCTTCTCAAAACTTCTTTAATTTTGGAATATAACCTTGCTTTTCTATCATCGCTTGGTTTACATTTCCATTCCTTACTCTTTGGTTTTTTCCAAAATGTGAATCCAAGAAAGTTACTATCATTCGGTCTTACTACTTTTGTTTTCGTAGCGTTGACCTTTAAGAATAGCTTTCTTTCTAGCCATGAGGTCACTGACTTTATCACTCGATTTGCAGCCAATTCACTTTTGACAAATATGTTACAATCATCGGCATATCTTACAAATCGTAGCCCTCTTTCTTCCAACTCCTTATCAAATTTATCCAGATAGATATTTGAAAGAATTGGTGAAAGCGGTCCTCCTTGTGGTACACCAACTTCAGTTGGTGATATCAGGCCTTTCTCCATGACTCCTGCTCTTAGAAAAGCACGAACCAAATGGAGCGTTGCCTTGTCATTGACCTTCTCTCTAAGAATTGAAATCAATTTATCATGATTTACTGTGTCAAAATACTTTTCAATATCCAAGTCTATTACCCATTCGCATCCTTCATTGAGATAGTCCAATACTTTATAAATTGCATCATGTGCATTTCTATTTGGTCTAAATCCATAACTATCATCACTAAATGACACATCATAGATTTGACTGAGCTTCTGTGCAACTGCTTGTTGAATGACTCTATCAACAACTGTCGGTATTCCTAATGGTCTTTTCTTCCCATTAGCTTTTGGAATATAGACTCTTCTTACTGCTTGAGGTTTGTATTTCATTTCCATGATGGAAGTTTTGATTTCTTCTTTATGGATCCTGAAATATTCATCAATTTCGCTAACTTGCATCTTATCAATTCCAGATGCACCTTTATTAGCTTTGACTCTTTTCATTGCCTCATTTAAGTTTCCTTCACTTAAAATCTCCTCAATTAATTTCACGTTGCTGTCTTCCTTTCCATTTGTAAATAATTCTGAAACCATCCCAATTCCTTTCACCATCAAAGATTACGTTTCTTTGTTTTAGGCTATCCTCTTATTCGGACTATTCAGATATTGCGTATAGCGAAAGACACTATACAAACATTAGACCCTTCGCATCCATCCCCATTACGAGAACTTCATCGCATACTATGGTCTCAGCTGACTTCTTGCGATAAACCTTATTTCGACCGGACTTTAACGAGCACTGATTTTAAAGCTTTCGTACTTATTCCGTCCGCAAGACCTCTCGGGGTAAGATACACATCTTTAATCCTTCACAACTTCTTGATTTACTGTTTTGGTTTTACGTTTACCTTTTGGACTTTGATTTGTTTCGCAATCTCATCCACCATTTAGCCTTATATCAAGTTTCTGTTCGTAAGCTCGAAAGATTTGTTAGCCACTTCCTTCACTCATATCCTCACGGATAACAGCTTGTGGTTCACTACACTTGGCGGTAAATACCTGTGGTACAGTTTATTCTGTACTAGATGTGCATCATGCCCGACACACGAAAAAAAGCTCCAAATTTGGAGCTTTTCAAAATAGAATTAAAGAATATCCTTTAACTCATCTTCGATGGTTTCTTTCAAGGTATTGAAAGAACGATCGAATAAGTCTTGGTCTTGATCTGTCATAGGCAATTTAATGACTTCTTCAACACCATTTGATCCGACAATGGATGGTGTACCAATGTAGAAGCCTTCTTGACCATATTCACCTTGTTGGTAGCTTGAAACAGGAAGAATTGCACGTTCATTGTTTAATACACAAGTAACGATACGTTTTAAAGCTAAACCAATTCCATAATAAGTAGCACGTTTTAAATCAATGATCTTATATGCTTTATCACGAACATTGATATAAAGCTCTTGTAAATCAGCTAAGGTAACATCATCTTTTTCATCCAAGTATTCCAATAAGTTTTTACATCCAACATAAGTGTTTGCCCAAGATACGAAACTTGAGTCACCATGTTCACCCATGATATACGCATGGATATTAGATGGAGCAACATTTAAACGTTGACTGATTTCAAAACGTAAACGTGCAGAATCTAGAACGGTACCTGAACCAAAGACATGATTCTTTTGAAGACCAGATGTTTTGTATGCAACATAAGTCATGATATCAACTGGGTTACCAGCACAAATTAAGATACCATCAAAATGATTGGCTTTTAAGTTTTCACAGCATTGTTTTGTGATGTTTGCGTTTATTTTAACCAATTCAAGTCTTGTTTGACCTGGTTTTTGGGCCATACCTGCTGTTAATACAACAATGTTGGTATCGGCTGCATCTTCATAAGAACCAGCACGAATCTTCATTTTTGTGTCGGCATAAACTAAACCGTCACTTAAATCCATTTCTTCTCCTTTGGCTTTATCTGCATTGACATCGACTAAGATCAATTCATCGATTCCACGTTCAGACAAAAGAGAATACGCAAAACTCATACCGACAAAACCGGTTCCAATCAACATGATTTTACGTTTCGAAATTTTTTCTACTGCCATTTTATTTTTTCCTCCTAAGATAAAATCTCTATGTTTATTATAGTAGAAATGACAAGTGAAAACAATGTAAACGCATTAAAAATTAACTATGACAAACTTAGGGATGTTCATGATATAATAATTATTATTTGAAGGGATTGAAAATATGGATCAATTTTCACGTACAGAATTATTGATTGGCCATCAAGCCATTGAAAAATTAAAGACGAGTCGTGTGGCAATTTTTGGAATTGGAGGAGTAGGAGGCTATGTTTGTGAGGCTTTAGCACGCAGTGGAGTCCAAAGCTTTGATTTAATTGATAATGATACAGTTTCTCTTACCAATTTGAATCGACAAATTATTGCCTTACATTCGACGATTGGAAAATATAAAGTGGATGTAATGAAGGATCGAATTTTAGATATTAATCCACAAGCAAGCGTCCAAGTCTATCGTTGTTTTTATTTACCTGAGAATAAAGAGCAATTTCCTTTTGGAGATTATGATTATATTGTGGATGCCATTGATACTGTGACAGCGAAGCTATCAATCATTGAACAAGCCAATGCCTATAAGGTTCCTATTCTTAGTGCAATGGGAGCAGGAAATAAATTGGATCCATCGCAAATGGAAATCAGTGATTTATATAAAACGACTATGTGTCCTTTGGCGCGTGTGATGCGCAGAGAATGTAAAAAAAGAGGCATTAAAAAATGCAAGGTCGTCTATTCAAAAGAAAAGGCGATTCAACCCAAAGAGGAACTGTTAGAAGAATATCGAAATAAAAGTGATGAAAAATTAAAACGTTCCATTCCTGGAAGTACAGCCTTTGTACCATCTAGTGCGGGCTTGTTGATTGCTAGTGAAGTGATTAAAGATTTGATTAAATAAAAAACCTACGAAAGCTTTCGCTTTTGTAGGTCCTTTTTTAGCTTGATGTTGATCCATTTTGTTGGAGCGTAACCGTAACTTCCTTATCAGAGCCATCTCGATTGACTTTGATTTTGATTTCATCGCCAATCTTATGTTTTTGAATAACCGCTTTGACTTCTGAAGATGAGCTAACTTCTGTTCCATCAACAGAAATGATGCGGTCACCTTCTTTAAGACCAGCTTGATCCGCTGCTCCACCACTGACGATTTGTACAATATACACGCCTTCTTCTTTGTTTGAGCTATCGCCCATATAGTAGTTTGAATTGCTTGTATAATCATAGAGCGAAACACCTAAGGCTGGACGATTTGTGACGGAGCCGTTGGAAATCAATTGATCAATCACATCGGTAATTGAATCTACAGGAATCGCAAAGCCAATTCCTTCAACGCTTCCAGAATTGGATGAGCTAGAAGAATATTTAGCATTGACAATACCAATTAAATTTCCGTTTGCATCAAAGAGACCACCACCGGAGTTTCCAGGAGAAATCGAAGCATCGGTTTGAAGTAAGGTCATTAAGGTACCGTCGACTTGAATTTGACGATCCAAGGCTGAAATAATACCTTCTGTAACGGTTCCACCTAATTCACCTAATGGGTTACCAATCGCAATAGCGACATCGCCTACCTCTAAATCACTCGATTTTCCAAAGGTAGCTGGGGTTAAATCACTTGCATCAATTTTGATGACAGCTAAATCACTATCGGAATCTGCACCAACCAATTGAGCTTCATAGCTTTTTCCATCGGTAGTGGTTACGGTAATACTGCTCGCATCCGAAATCACATGGTTGTTGGTGACGATATATCCGTCTTTACTAATAACGACACCACTTCCTGCACCTTCAGAAACATATTGACCATATAAGCTGTTTCCACTCGATACGGATTCGGTTTTGATTTCTACGACCGATGGACCACATTTTGAAGCAACAGAGCTTACATCATTTGTTTTTGATGAAGATGATGATTTCGATGAAACCTGGTTAATGGTTACACCTGAATTTGAATGGCTTGCAAAATAACCACCGGTAAATCCAAATACACCAGATAAGACGACAACCAAAATAAGAACAAAAACCAATTGTTTTGATTGCTTATTCGGACTGCGAAATTCTGGGGGTTGTTTTTTTAATTTCATAAGCTTAATCCTCCACGACTGAACACAGTATATAATGAAAACCTTAATTGAACATAAAATAATTTACACTTCTTTTTTTCTTAAGGCTTGTTTCAAAGGTTAAATGGGATTATATTAATTGAGTTATAAAAAAGATAAAGGAGTTTTAAAAAATGATGAAACGAATTCCTCATATATATGATATTGAATCCCCTCAACAAATTAAAGACTTATCAATCCGTCAGCTTGAGCTTTTAGCAAGTGATATTCGTACTTTTTTGATTGAGTCGATTTCAAAAACTGGTGGACACTTATCCAGTAACCTTGGTTTAGTAGAAGTTACTTTGGCTATGCATTATGTTTTTGATTGTCCAAAGGATAAATTTATATTTGATGTTGGACACCAATCTTATGTCCATAAAATATGTACGGGACGTGCTCGACAATTTTCAACCTTAAGAAAAAAGGATGGACTTTCTGGTTTTCAAAAACGAAAGGAAAGTGAATACGATTGTTGGGAAGCCGGACATTCCTCAACCTCTTTATCGGCTGGCTTAGGCTATGCGATTGCCAGAGATTTAAAACATGAGGATTATCAGGTCGTAGCTCTTATTGGAGATGGCTCCTTAACGGGTGGTATGGCTTTAGAGGCTTTAAACGATATTGGTTCAAAACAAAAAAAGATGATTATTATCTTTAATGATAACAATATGTCGATTTCTAAAAATCACAGTGGAGTAGAAAAAAGAATCACCTCTTTACGTGCGAGTCATTTATATATTGATTTAAAAAAGGATGTGAAACACAATTTACAATCCAAAAAGCTAGGGACAAAAGTCTTTGATACCTTAAGCAGTGTACGTGATCGCATTAAAGAGGAGGTCATTGATGCTCCTTTATTTCAAGAATTTAATCTAGATTATATGGGTCCAGTAGATGGCCATGATTTACGTAGTTTAATTAAAGTATTTAAAGCTGTAAAAAATCATGATGGGCCGATTGTTATCCATGTCGTAACAAAAAAAGGAAAGGGCTATTCCTATGCTGAGGCAGATAAAATAGGAAAATGGCATGGCGTATCTCCATTTAATATAAAAACAGGAAAGCCCTTGTCCTCACTTCCAGCCAATCAAATTTCATGGTCTCAGGTTGTTTCTAATACATTGATTGATTTCGCGAAAAAGGATGATTCGATTGTCGCAATTACGCCAGCAATGGCACAGGGGAGTAAGCTATTAGAATTTCAAGAAAAATTTCCGGATCGTTTTTTCGATTGTGGTATTGCAGAACAACATGCCGTTACGATGGCTAGTGCAATGGCTCTGGGTGGATTAAAGCCCTTTGTATCGGTTTATTCTTCCTTTCTTCAAAGAGCCTATGACCAAGTTAATCATGATTTAGCTAGAATGAATCTACCTGTTGTGATTGGAATCGATCGAAGTGGCTTAGTTGGTGAAGATGGAGAAACCCATCAGGGTGTTTTTGATATTTCTATGCTACGTTCAGTTCCAAATTTAGTTTTATCCCAAGGAAAGGATGCCGAAGAAACACAAAATTTACTATATACGGCTTTTCAATCAAACTGTCCTTTTTGTATTCGTTATCCAAGAGGAAATGTAAGCTATCAAGCAAATGAAGAATATAAAAAAATAGAAATAGGATCATGGGAAAAGACAATTATTGGAACACCAGAAAAAATTGTCATCACCTATGGACCAGATGTAGATCATGTGATTCATGTAGCCCGTGAAAATAAGATGAATTTATTGGTGGTGAATGCTCGATTCTTTAAACCGATTGATACAAAGATGATTGATTTATTGATGAAGATGAATTTACCAATTACTGTATATGAGACTGATGTGAAAATTGGAGGTCTAGCAAGTTCAATTTTAGAATATATGAATACAAAGGAAGAATGGATTCGATCTATTGGAATTGAAGATCACTTTGTATGTCATGGATCAGTCAGGGAATTACGTAAACAAGAAGGTATTAGTACTGAACAATTGTTTGATGCCTTGTCAAAAGAATAAAGCGAATAAATTGGCGTATTTGTTTAATAAAAAAGAAAATGTTATAATGGAACTGTTTATAGGAGGGGTTTACTTATGCCTACAAAGAAAACTGCTGAAAAAGCAGAAACAAAACAAACAACCGTAAAGAAAGAAGTAAGTCAAAAAGTTGAAACAAAGTCATCTGAAACAAAAGCAGAGGTAAAGAAAGCACCTGCTAAAAAAGCACCAGTTAAAAAGACAACAGCTGCTGCAAAAAAAGATGTTGAAGTTAAAGAAGAAGTGAAGAAAGCACCTGCTAAAAAAGCTGCTACAAAGAAAACAACGGCAACTGCTAAAAAAGCAGAAGTCAAAGAAGAAGCAGCAAAGAAAGCACCAGCTAAAAAGGCTGCTACAAAAAAGACTACGACAGCAACTAAAAAAGCAGAAGTCAAAAAAGAAGCAGTAAAGAAAGCGCCAGCTAAAAAGACTGCTACAAAGAAGAGCACAACTGCTAAGAAAAGTGCAGATAAAAAACAAGAAGAAAAGCTTGCTCAATACAACAATTTTGCCATTGATACTTGTTTAGAAATGGCAAATGCGATGGGTGTAAGCATGAGCTATAACGATTATGAAGCGATGCTATTGGATCAAGATGATTTAAAAGCAATGACCAAGCAAGTATTGGATCAATACCATGTAGATGCGAAAGCTTTCTCTTTTGAAAAAGATGGTTATGATACAGATTTGATTGAAGTTCTTTTCCAACGTATTAGTGAAACGGCAGACATCAAAGCAAGTGATTTCAAAGCAATTCAAAAAGAAATCAATGAGCATGTAAAATATGAAATTAAAGATGATGCAACGGTAAATAATGAAGAATACCAAAAAGATTTTGATTTGGTTCGTCAAATTTTAATGATTGCACAACGAAAAAATCTTCATTCTACAGCCGATATTCAGGCATTGGTCAAAGTGGATCCAAGTGATTTTATTAATAAATTTATGGATTTGGCTTATCAAGTTTTACCTTTGTTTGAATATGATGATGTAAAATACTATGAAAATTTCATTTATACCGTTTTATCTCAATTTGAAGATTTACATCAAAAATGGGGAACACGTGCTTTAATGGATGTAGCGGATCTATATATTAAACATGGTGATTATGGTTTGGGTGATGCAAACTATAATTATGTCTTACGTGAGAATGACATTAAAGATATGATCTATTATCGTTTCGCAAATATTTATGTAGATATCGATTTGGATAAAGCAAAATCCATTGCGAATAGTTCATTCCAATTTGTAGATGATCGCTATGATTATTATTCAAAAATTATTGAAATTTTAGAAAAATAAGCAATATAGCTGGAGACTTCGGTCTCCAGTTTTTCTTGTGCATTGAAATTAAATGCGTTATAATGCGATTATTATTGCTTAGGAGGGATTATTTTTGGCTAAAACAAGTATTCCAAAATGGGTATTTCAATGCCTTGATCAATATGGAAATTGTGCATGTGGACGTGAATTAACGAAGAAAATGGGGAAAGAAAAATTATTGACTACCTTAGAAGAAATGGGATATCCTTGCGATTTAGAAATCGTAAATAATATTAACAATGAAGAATATCCAAAAGAAGGTACCTATATTCTTGTTTCAAAAAACCGTGAAATTTTATTAGATAGTGTCAGTGAATAAAAAAATCCCAAGTGGGATTTTTTTTTACCAATCTTGTTTGACTAAGAGATATTTTCTTGATGCAAGTAAGGCGATAATACATAGAATTGAGATTAATAAGCTAAAATCAGTTACATGGTCTACAATGATTTTTCTTGCGATCGTAAAGACAAGAACCTCTGTTACATTTTCCATGGAGTGCTTAATGAGCATTCGGACAAATTCTAAGACAATTACTAAAGTAAAGGAATAGGATAGAAATTGTGTCAAGGTTTCATCATTTAAATTGCTGAAATAGATGTCTTTTAAGCCGATAAGTAATTTACATCCTTGTATGATGATGGCAAGAATTAAAATTGAAGCAATCACATATTCTAAGTAGAGTGAAAACTTCGAAAGCGATTTACTTGTTGCTTGTAATTTTTTCATAATTTCATTGTAGCATAGATTTTATTGAAAGATATTTTCATATTGTGGTAAAATTCTTTCATAAAAGAGGATGTGATAAAATGATGAACTTAACACAAAAGATTATTAAAGCGCATTTAGTAAAAGGAGAATTGAAAGCGGGCAGTCCCATTGAAATTCGTATTGATCAAACATTGACGCAGGATGCGACTGGAACAATGGCCTATATGCAACTTGAAGCAATGGGTGTTGATCAAGTGAAGACGGATTTATCTGTGAGCTATGTTGACCACAATACCTTACAAAATGGGTTTATGAATGCCGATGACCATGCTTACCTACAAAGTGTGGCAAGTAAACATGGTATTTATTTTTCAAAGCCTGGAAATGGAATTTGTCATCAGGTTCATTTAGAACGTTTTGCCAAACCTGGTCTAACTTTAACTGGATCAGATAGTCATACACCAACTTCTTCCGCCATGGGTATGATTGCGATTGGTGCCGGTGGTTTGGATGTTGCCAAGGCAATGGCAGGAATACCTTATCGTTTAACTATGCCTGAAGTGATTGAAGTTCGCTTAATAGGTAAATTGGGACATGGTTTAAGTGCCAAGGATATTATTTTAGATCTACTACGTCAATTATCTGTAAAGGGTGGTGTAGGAAAGGTATTTGAATATACTGGAGAAGGTGTAAAAAGCTTAACGGTATACCAAAGAGCAACTATCACTAATATGGGGGCTGAATTAGGTGCAACCACTTCGATTTTCCCAAGTGATGAAATCACCAAAGAATTCTTAGAACGACAAAATCGTCTTTCCGATTGGAAGGAATTAGGACCAGATCAAGGAGCCGAATATGATGGTCTGGTTGAAATCGATTTATCTTCTTTAAAGCCAATGGCTGCATGTCCAAATAGTCCAGATGCCGTAAAGAATATTACCGAGCTTGCAGGAACAAAGGTTGATCAAGTGGCAATTGGTTCTTGTACCAACTCTGGATATGAAGATATGATGCGTGTTGCGAATATCTTAAAAGGGAAGACGGTTCATCCAAATGTTTCCTTGGTAATTTCGCCTGGATCTCGTCAGGTCTTAGAGAAATTAATTGAAACAGGTGCTTTATCCATCTTCATTAAAGCAGGGGCACGTATTCTAGAATGTGCCTGTGGTCCATGTATCGGTATGGGACAATCACCAAAAAGCGATGGAATTTCTTTGCGAACCTTTAACCGTAACTTCTATGGAAGATCAGGTACCTTAAGTGCTGGTATTTATTTAGTCAGTCCAGAGGTTGCAGCAGTCAGTGCAATCACAGGAACGATTAGTGATCCAAGTCAATTTGAATACGAAGATGAATTTACAACAGAACCGATTTTTATTGATGATTCAATGGTCTTGGCACCAAGTGAGCATCCAGAAGATGTCGAAGTCATTCGTGGTCCAAATATTAAACCATTACCACAAAATAGTGCGATGACAGAAAATATTGATAAAAAGGTTGTCATTAAGCTACCGGACAATATTACGACCGACCATATTGCACCAGCTGGAGCGAAGGTTCTTCCATATCGTTCGAATATTGAAAAGCTATCAACCTTTGTCTTTATGAATAATAAAGAACACTTTGATGAAGTGTGTAAAGCCCATCACGGTGGAATCATTGTGGCTGGTGAAAACTATGGCCAAGGATCAAGTCGTGAACATGCGGCATTAGCACCAATGTATTTGGGAATTAAAGCGGTTTTGGCAAAAAGCTTTGCGCGTATTCACCATGCAAACCTTGTGAACTTTGGAATCTTACCTTTAGAATTTGTCAATAAAGAGGATTATGATTCTATTGATGAAATGGATGATTTACGTGTTGAGAATGTTCGTAGCTTGTATGATGGAAACTTCATTACTGTTGTCAATCAGACAAAGAATTGTTCCTATCAAGCACAGGTGAATTTAACACATGAGGATTTAGATATTATTATGGAAGGCGGAGCCTTAAATTATATCCGAAATCATCAATAAGGAATATGAAGCAGAAAATGAAATATTTTCTGCTTTTTTTATGTTTTTTTAAAAAATATAAAAAAGAATAGCTAAAAAAGATGAATTAGGGTATGATTGTGGTACAAAGTAGCATGATGTGGTGAAATGTGGGGAGGTGAGAACGTGTTCATGGGTGAGTATGGTCATAATATTGATCGTAAGGGGCGATTGATTATGCCTGCAAAATTTCGTGAAGAGCTCGGTGAACGCGTTGTCGTAACTCGTGGTTTAGATGGGTGCCTTTATGTATATACATCTGAACAATGGGAAAAAGTCTATGAAGGACTTGCTAAATTGCCTAGTACAAATAAAAATGCACGTTGGTATCAACGTATGGTTTTATCAAAAGCTGCCGAATGTGAAATGGATAGTCAAGGACGTATATTAATCCCATCGTCTTTAACGTCGTTGGCTAAATTAGAAAAAGAATGTTTGATTATTGGGATGGCCAACCATTTAGAAATATGGGCAAAGGATATTTGGGAAGCACAAGAGCTAGAACAGAGTGATGCTTTCGAAGATATGGCTGAAGAATTATCAGATATTATGGGGTAATTATGGAACATATTAGCGTTTTATTGAATGAATCAATTGATATGTTACAAGTGAAAGACGATGGAATTTATGTAGATTGCACGCTTGGCCGAGGGGGACATAGTAGTGAAATCTTAAAGCGTTGTACAAAGGGTCACTTATATGCACTGGACTGTGATCAAATTGCCATTGACCAAAGTACAACTAGACTGGCAAAGGTGGGAAAGAATTTTACTTGTATTCATACACCTTATGAAAAATTAAATGAAGTATTGGATGCGCAAGGCATTGGACAAGTGGATGGAATATTAATGGATTTAGGGGTTTCCAGTCCACAATTTGATGATGGCCAAAGAGGGTTTAGCTATCGTAGCAATGCCAGACTCGATATGCGCATGGATCAATCTCAAGACCTTGATGCGTGGACAGTTGTCAATACGTATTCGCTCCAAGATTTAACACGAATTCTGAAACAATATGGGCAGGAACCTTTCGCGTACAAGATTGCTGCGAGTATTGTTTCAGAACGTGAAAATAAATCAATTGATACCACATTTGAATTAGTAGACTTAATAAAATCGGTTTTACCACAGAAAGTATTAAACAAAAAGGGACATCCGGCAAAACGATCCTTTCAAGCCATTCGTATGGAAGTTAATGGAGAATTAGATCAGCTTCAAATCGCGTTAGAAGCTGGCATCCATCGCTTAAAACCAGGGGGTAGATTATGTGTGATTACCTTCCATTCATTAGAGGATCGCATCGTAAAAAATGTATTTAAAGCTGTGGCTACACCAAAAAAAGTTGACCGTCGTTTGCCAGAAATAGGGATAGAATCTTTAGAATATCAATTAATTAACAAAAAACCAATTATTGCCAATGAAAGTGAATTGGCAACAAACAAAAGAGCACATAGTGCTAAGTTACGAGGGATAGAAAGAAAAAGGGGATCCGCAAATGAAGAAGAGAAGGACAAAGAAAAAAAGAGCGCTTAATTCTAGAAAAATTTTAGTCATTGTCTGTATTTTTGCGGGTTTTGTTTACTGTAGCACAAAGATAGGACTTAATGCTTATAACATTGCGTTAGCTACAGAAGATCAAGCTTTGTCTGAAAAAGTATCAAAGCAAGAAAAGAAGGTTGAGCAACTAACCAGTGATATAAATACGTTGCAAGATAAAACAAGGGTTTTGGGAATTTTAGATGATGATGTTGCAGACAATCAAAAAAATGTTTATATTATTGAGTAGATTGGAATGATGCAACAATGAAGATGAAAAAAACAAATAAAAAAATTCTTCGAATATTACAAGTAATAATTCTAATTGGAACATTAGTGGTCACTAATGTTCTTTTTACCATGGCTACAAAGCACCATATTTGGTCTGGTCAATATGTTTTGGATAGTCGTGTTGGACAAAGTATTGTTCATACAAAGGTATCTGCAAAAAGAGGAATGATTCTTGATCGAAATGATACAGTGATTGCTCAACAGGTACAGGCTTATACGCTTGTTGCTTATACAGATTCTGAAAATGTCGATATCAATGGAAAACCAAATTATGTCAAAAATGTAAAGAAAACCGTAAAATCATTAAAAAAGGTCTTAAAAGATATTGATGTAGATAATGTGACTTCTATTATAAAAACGGCGAAAAAGAATGGAGCCGCACAAACGGAACTAGGTGCGGGAACGAAAAGATTATCTAAATCAACGAAAAAAAAGATAGAAAAATTAAAATTAAAGGGAATTGATTTTGTTGAAACCGTGAATCGTTCCTATCTTACAACGCCTTTTGCATCCAATTTAATTGGATTTGCTTCTTATGATGAAGATAAACAAAAAATTGTTGGAAAAATGGGACTTGAACAAAGCTTAAATAAATATTTAGCGGGTAAGGATGGAGAGGTCACTTATCAACAAACCGTGAGTGGTAGTGTACTTCCAGGAACGACAAATGTTTTAAAGCAATCCGAAAATGGCGATAATGTGAAATTAACCATTGATGCGAATCTACAAGAAACGGTAGAAAGTGCTGTGAAACAAAGCTATGAAGACAACAATGCCGAAAGTGCTTGGTGTGTTGTGATGGAACCAAGTACGGGTAAGGTTTTAGCTTGGTGTTCATATCCAACCTTTGATCAAAATGAGCATAAAACGATTCCAACCTTTACCAATTTAATCAGTGAATCAGCTTATGAACCAGGTTCGGTCATGAAACCAATTACCTACGCAACGGCAATTGATACGGGAGTCTATCCCAAAAATCAAACCTATCGAGCAGGAAGCTTTGCGTATGTCTATGATGATTCAGCGAAAAAGATTACCCGAACCTATGGGGCAACGGAATATCCAGTGATTAGCGATGCTCTAGGGGAGGATTTTGGAACGATTAGCTTTGATACAGGTCTAGCGTATTCTTCCAATGTTGGTATTTGTGAGCTACTTGCCAATTATATTAACTACAAAGATTATGGAAAATACGTAAAAAAATTCGGCTTATATCAAGAAGTGGGAACACCTTATATTAATGAAGTGACTGGACAAAAAAATTTATCGATGCCAATGGGTTATCTAAATTCTGGTTATGGACAAGGATCAAGTATTACCATTTTACAATTGTTACAGGCTTATACGGCTATCTTTAATGATGGAAAAATGATGCTTCCATATGTGGTCGATTCAATTATCGATGCGGATACGGGAAAAACTGTAAAAAAATATAAACCAACTACGGTTAGTGAACCTATTAGCTCAGATACCGCAAAAGAGGTTCGAGAGCTGATGTCGCATGTCCTAGATGAAGGCTCCTCTGGACAAAAGTTTGCGATCGATGGTGTAGATATGGTTGCGAAAACCGGTACAGGTGAAATATATGATAGTGAAACCGGTCAATATAAAACGGAAACCTTTACTTCATCGGTCATGGCTGCTGCACCAGAAAGTAATCCAAAGGTGATGGTTTATTGGGGGATGGTTTCAAATAATTATATTAATTATTCGGCCGAGCCTTTTAAAACCATTATGAAAGCTGCGTTAGTAACAGAAGGGGTTTCTGGATCAGATCATGGATCGAATGATTCTAGTGATGAAAATTATGAAAAATGGGAAAGCTATGAAATGCCATCCTTGATCAATCACAGTTTAGATTATGCCAATTCACAATTGGATGGCAAAAAGGTCAATGTGATTACGATTGGTAATGGAAGCAATGTGGTGGATCAATATCCATATGCAGGAAATACCATCAATTCCAATGATCATGTGTATATTTTAACGGATGGGGATACGATTACGATGCCAAATATGACGGGATGGACGCGTAAAGATATAACGGCTTTCTGGCAATTGACTGGTATTTCTATTCAAACCAGTGGATATGGAAAGGTGAAATCACAGAACATTGAAGCAGGTTCTACGATTACTTCGAGTTCAAATATTGAGGTAGAACTCTCTTAAGTACAGAATGGAATGAGCGGATTCGATGGATGAAGCTCATTTTTTGTTTCATGAGAAAAAAATTCACATAATTTCATATAAAAAGAAGAAGAATTTATGTTATCATTGTACAGTAGTAGATAAAGGAGATGTCGAATGTCTAGAAATAAAGTTTATGCATCTTGTGAAATTGCTGATCAAGAAGTTCGTCTCGTCATCCTTGAAATATTTGAAGGACGTATGAATGTCCTACGTGTAGAACGTGTTGCTTGCGAAGGGATTCGAAATCAAAAGATTTTGAATGAATCCTTGGTAGTTCAAGCAATTCGTCAAGCGTGTTCAAATGCGAGCAAGGCGCTTGGGTATCGTATCGAAAGAGTCCTTCTTGCGATACCGAGTGTAAATGTACAAAGAGCGATTCAAAAGGTTCATGTACAAGTCGAAGATGGAACGAAACATATTCGTTTGTTCCACATTCAGCAAGGTTTAAACAAAGCAGTACAAAAGAAAATATCAGATGATATTGAACTTGTTAATATAGGTAGAATTACATATGTCGTAGATGGACAAGAATCCAATAAAATGCCAGTTCGTGAACCGATTGATGAGTTTTTCATGAATGTTGAACTGATTTATGCAGATAAAGAAACCATCTATGCCTATGCGCGTTGTATAGAACAAGCCAATTTAGAAATCTTAGATATCTATTTGGATTCCTATGCAATTAGTCAAGAAAGTGCGGTTGCCGTTAAATCGGAAGATCGTTCAATGATTCAATTAGCAATCGAAGCGGATCATACAACCATGACACTATTCCGTCATGGACATGTTGTGAGTTCAACCTCATTAGAAAATGGCTATCAATGGTTTATTGAAGAAATACAAAATGAATATGGATTAAGCAATCCAGTTGCCTTCCGTTTGTTACAAAATGTCTTTAATACGGAAGTGAATCCAGAAATTGATAAAATTTTATATATCGAGCAAAAGCCAGAACAACGTGTAGAAATTACCGCAAATGTTCTTACAACGGCTGTTGTACGTAAGGTTCGTGCATGGATTAAAGATGTAAATGAAACGTGTGAACCAATTTTACAACAAGGGGCAAGTGAATTTGTCTTAACTGGAAAGGGTGCCGATATTGGAATTTTGAAGCAATTGTTGCCAGAATTCAAAGATCGTGCAAGCATTTATGCACCACAGAATGTAGGTGCACGTGATGCAGCCTTTACTTGTTGTATGGGTGTTTTCTATGCGTATGAAGATGTGAACAAGATTCGTCATTCAAATGTAATTTCAGTCAATTACAATGAGCTTGGTGCAAGCATCGATTCGATTAATCATCGTTCTCGAAATGGCGAAGGTGGATTTACGAAGAAGTTAAAAAATGTTATTTTATCTGAAGCAGATTAAAAGGAGTGAACAAATATGCCAGAAATGAATCAAATCGCAAACATTAAAGTTTTTGGAGTCGGAGGTGGCGGTTCAAACGCTGTAAACCGTATGGTTGCCGATGGTGTCCAAGGTGTGGAATTTTATATTGTTAATACAGATGTTCAAGTAATGAAAAGCTCTCCATGTGAAAATAAAATCGTAATTGGAGAAGATACGACAAAAGGACTAGGTGCTGGAGGAAATCCAGAATATGGTCGTAAAGCAGCTGAAGAGGCTGAACAAAAAATCCGTGAAGCAGCTAAAGGTGCTGATATGATCTTTATCACTGCTGGAATGGGTGGTGGAACTGGTACAGGTGCTGCTCCTTATATCGCAAAAATTGCTAAAGAAGAGGGTGCTTTAACTGTAGGTGTCGTTACTCGTCCATTTACATTTGAAGGACGTCGTCGTTCAAATAATGCCAATGATGGAATTGAAGAATTAAAGAACTATGTTGATAGCTTTATTGTTGTTTCAAATGATAACTTATTAGAAGTAATCGGTCGTAAACCAATTGAAGAAGCTTTCCAAGCGGCTGATAATGTATTACGTCAAGGTGTACAAACTATTTCAGATTTGATTGCTGTTCCTGCTTTAGTGAACTTGGACTTTGCGGATGTTCGTAGTGTTATGAGCAACCAAGGTCGTGCTTTAATTGGTATTGGTATGGCTGAAGGTGAAGATAAAGCGGTTAATGCAGCTGAAAAAGCGATTCAATCCCCATTACTTGAAGCTCAAATTGCGGGAGCTACTTCTGCAATCATCAATATTACAGGTGGCGATAAGGTTTCATTATATGATGCTCAAAATGCAGTTGCAGTTATTCAAGATGCAGCTGGAGGTGAAGTTGATTCAATCTTCGGTATTGCCATCAATGAACAATTAGGTGATAGCATTATCGTCACCGTTATCGCAACAGGTTTTGAAGAAAAAGCCAACACAAAACGTGTAAGTGAACCAGAAATTCCAATGAACAATGGACAATCTCTATTTACACAACCAAAGGTTTATACACCAGGGAATGCCGGTGTTGTAACAAGCGTTGAAGATTCAAATGATGGTGATGATGCCATTCCAAACTTTTTCTTCAATAATCGCCAATAATAAATAAGGGAAGACGTTATAATCTATAACGTCTTTTTTTTGTAAAACATGAGTATAAATGGCATAATAAATATGTTATGAAAGTGTAGTGTAAGAGAAATGAAAATAATTGTATGTATGAAACAAGTTCCAGCAGGCAAGGGAATTGAAATCAATCCAGAAACTGGTGCTTTAAAAAGAGCAGGTGGGGCTGCTCGTACAAATCCTTATGATTTATTTGCTCTGGAAGCTGCTTTAGAAATTCGTGAAAAAGTAGGTGGACAGGTTACGGTTTTAACAATGGGTCCAGATCAAGCAGAGCACATGATTCGCGATGCTTATAGTATGGGAGCAGATGATGGTGTTTTGTTGAGTGATCGTCAATTTGCCGGTGCTGATGTTTTAGCTACCTCCTATGCCTTATCGCAAGCGATTCGTGCGATTGGAGACTATGATTTGATTATTTGTGGAAAACAAACGACGGATGGTGATACGGCACAAGTTGGTCCAGCCATTGCTGAACATTTAAATATTCCACATGCCGCTTGGGTCAATGCGATTGAAGAGGTGACTGAACAAAAGATTACGGTTCAACAAAATCTGGCAAGTGTGACACAGGTCTCACGTATTCCATATCCTTGTTTAATTACCGTGGATAAGGATATGAATGTGCCACGCTTGCCTTCTTATAAGTTAAAACAGGAAAAGAAGGAGCATTCGATTCGCAAGATGACCTTTGTCGATATGGCGGATCAAGATACGTCTCATTATGGCTTTGCAGGAAGTCCTACCGCAGTACGCAAAATGTTTGCGCCTGAAGCGATTGAAAAACAAGTGGTCTTTGATGGTACAATCGAGCAGAAGGTGAATCAAACGCTAGAAATTTTAGAGAAGAAAAAATATATTTAGGGAGTATTTATGAAAGTAGATAAATCAACTTGGAAGGACTTTTTAATCTATATTGAGCAAGAAAGAGGAGATATTCATCCGGTTGCTTATGAATTGATTGGAAAAGCACGAGAGTTGGCTGCTAAGGTCAATTTTAAAGTGAATTGTGTAATTGTAGGTGGTCAAAAGACAAAAGAAAATGCCCAGAAGCTTTTAGCTTATGGTGTAGATACGGTCTTTGTGTATGAAGATAAAGAATATACGCATTTTAGAGCAGATACCTATGCCAATGCCTTTGCGGATATTATTTTACGTACTCAACCAAGCAGTGTTTTGATTGGTGCAACGGCATTAGGTCGTTCCTTAGCGCCTCGTGTTGCGACTCGTTTTAAAACGGGATTAACTGCAGATTGTACAAGCTTGGATATTCAAGACAATACGGATATGATTCAAATACGTCCAGCCTTTGGTGGGAATATTATGGCTCAAATTGCTATTACGAAAACACGACCACAATTTGCGACAGTTCGTTATCGAGTGATGGATCGCGCTCAAAAGGTTGACAAGCCTTGGGGTGTGATTGAAGAGTGCGAAGTAATCGAAGATATGGTTCAATCCGATATCGAAATTTTAAAAAGTGAAGTGATTGAAAAAACCAAAAATATCGAAGATGAAGATGTGCTGGTTGTTGTTGGTCGAGGTCTTGGAAATGAAAAGGGTGTTGAGCTATGTCGATCCTTAGCTGAATTATTTGGCGGACAGCTTGCCTTTACTCGTCCTATGGTTGAACAAGGATTTGGGCAAACATCGCATCAAATTGGATTAAGTGGAAGAACAGTTCGTCCAAAATTAATCATTACCTGTGGGGTTTCAGGGGCAATTCAGTTTACCTCTTGTATGAATCAAAGTGAATGTATTATCGCAATCAACTCGGATCCAAATGCGCAAATTTTTTCGGTCGCTCATTATTGTATTCAAGAGGATGGATATCAATTTATTCCAAAGCTCATTGAAAAGATGAAAGAGAGGGATATGTAAATGGCTTTTCCTTATAAAAAAATGACGGAAATGGATTTTGAGGCCATTCGATCTTTTACAGATAAAAGTCGTGTATGGATTCAGGATGAAATCCCTTATGAATACCATCATGATGAAATGCCAGAATATGGTATCTTTCCACCAGAATGTTATGTGGAAGTGCTCGATAAAGAAGAGATTTCAAAAATCATGGCCTATGCCAATGAAAATAATATTCCTGTAGTTATTCGTGGAGCAGGAACGGGACTTGCAGGTGGTGCTACCTGTAAACATGGTGGTATTTTATTGTCCATTATGCGCATGAATAAGATTTATCCCGTTGATCATAAAAATCAAACCATTACAGTACAACCAGGTGCATTACTGCTTGATGTACAAGAAGCCGTAAAAAAGGATGGACTATTTTATCCTCCAGATCCAGGTGAAAAAACCGCAAGTATTGGTGGAAATGTCATTACCAATGCGGGTGGAATGAAAGCGGTACGTTATGGCTTAACACGAGACTTTGTACGTTGTATGGAAGTGGTCATGCCAGATGGATCGATTATGAATTTTTCAAGTAATGTCGTTAAAAATACAACCGGCTTAGATTTAAAGGACTTAGTCATTGGTTCAGAAGGAATTTTATGTGTCCTTACAGAAGTGACTTTAAAGCTTTTACCACAGCCAACCTGTAGCTGTACCTTAGTTTTACCCTTTGAATCCTTAGAACAATGTGCAGATATGGTACCTAAAATTTTAGAATTGCCATTTATTCCTTCTTCTTTGGAATTTTTAGAAAGAGAATTGATTGATATTGTTGAAAACAATCTTCATAAAGCCTTTCCTGTCAAAGAAGGAAATGCCTGTTTAATTGTTATGTATGATGCTTCCAGTCAACAAGAGCTTGATTCGGCTGTAGATGCTTGTTGTCAAGCAGCTTTAGTGCATGGTGCTTTGGATTGTGCCATTGCCGATACACCAGAAAGAGCAGGCTCAGTCTGGGAGGTAAGAGGTGCTATTTTAGAAGGAATGAAGGCTGATTCGGTATCGCAGGAAGAATGTGATGTGGTTGTTCCACGAAGTGAAATTGCTGAATATGTCAAACAAGCGAAAAAGATTGCCTCTCGCTATGGTTTACGTGTTGAACCTTGTGGCCATTGTGGAGATGGAAATATCCATACTGAATTATTACGAGGAAAGGAACAAAGTGATGCCCAATGGAAAGAAGCAACGCATCATGCCTTAAGTGATCTGTATCAATTAGCGAAAAAGCTTGGCGGACAAATGTCTGGTGAGCATGGTACAGGAAATGGTCGAATCGAATTTTTAGAAGACTTTGTTGGACAAAGAATGATTGATCTATACAAACAAGTAAAGATTGCCTTTGATCCGAATCTTATTTTGAATCCGGATAAAATGATTTGTTTTACGAAAGGAGAATCGCATGAGTGATAAAAAATCAATTGCTCGAAAAAGCAGTGAAATGCCTTTGGCAATGGGTCTAGCTTTTGTGGCTTTTACCACTCAATTTGGTGGTGGTTTTGCATCTGGAGCCCAAATTTATCAATATTTTATTAATTATGGAGCTTGGTGTCTAATTTTACCTTTATTAACGCAAGGACTCTATGCCTTATTCTTTTGGTATGGCATGCGTTATTCCTACAAGCATAAGGCTTATGATTATCGATCCATGTCAAATTGCTTTTATGGAAAATACAAAAATATCATGTCGAATGTCTATGAAATTTGTTACTTAATTATGATTGGAACAGCTTCTGCAGCTGCTTTTGCGACTGGTGGATCAACCATCAATCAATTATTGGGGATTCCGTATTGGCTTTGTACCTTATTGGTTGCTGCATTTATTTTTGTGATTGCTCTTTTTGGTACGCATTTGGTACGTAAGGTAGCTTCTACATTAAGCGTTTTGATTATTTGTGGTTTATTGATGGTTCTTATTCCAAATATTATTGTTCAGTTTCCAATCATTGTTGATAATATTGGAAAAATGATGCAGGGGCATACCTCTGTTTTAGCTTCTACCAATCCAAGTTTGAAAGGGGCTTTATGGATGGCAATCTTATATTTCTTCTTTCAATTGCCATCGGTATCGGTCATGTATCAACATATGGAGGATGTCCATACGGTAAAAGAAATCAATCGTTCAGCAATATTGATTTTCTTATTTAATTTTCTTGCGATGGAATTATCGATTGTTGGCTTATTAGCTGTTGTATTTTTACCTGCCTTAAAGGATGCATCGGTACCAATGCTTGTGATGGTTCAAAATGGAATTGGTTCATTTGTTCTTACACCGATTATTTCGATTTTGATTATTTTAGGATCAATTTCGACCGCCGTAAATATGATTTCTGGAATTGTAACTCGTTGTGTGAATCAATTGGAGAAGAATAAAAAAACAAATGAGCGTACACATTTAATTCATAATGCGATTTTTACTTTTATCTTTACCTTTTTAGCTTTTTCTATCGCACAATTTGGTTTGATGACCGTTGTTGTCAAAGGCTATGCTTATCTTGGTTATGCCGGATTTATTAGTTTATTTATCCCAATGCTGATTCGAATGCTTCGCTATCGAGGAAGTGATCTTCAATGAAGAAATTGTTTTTAAAAGATACAATCTTTCTTTTTGGAACTTTTCTTTTAACTGCTTTATTCGTTGTTATTATTTCACAATTTGGAGCTCAAATGACGATGCCAGGGCTTTTCTTGTTGTTTATTTGTTATCAAATTCCTTGGTTGTTGGCTGTTTTTTTAGAAGGTGGATTTTCTTTTTTGAAAAAAGAATTTGTTTGGAATAAAAAAGATCAACGATTGATTATATTGATTGTGTGCTTTGCCCTTGTTTTTTATTTGGTTGAAGGAATTTTTCAAAATCTTTCTATTGATTTATCCAAATTATCTTTTGGCTTTATCCAAGCTCTTTTATTTGGCTGTTTGAGCGAAATTGGATGGCGAAGCTATCTACAAAGACATTTAGAAGAACATTTGGGCAAAAAGGATGCACTCTTTATTTATTTTTTCATTGCATTGATACAAACGGTATGGTTTGTTCTTTTAATGAATCTTGCTTGGCATATTCAGGTGTCCAATCTTTTTGTTTTCTTTCTATTTATTTGTGGACATGGCTTTTGTTTGGGATTGATTTCCGATGCTTCTAAGACCAGCATTCCAGTTGTTTTTTATCATTTTCTTTTTCAATGGATTTCTTATGCATTGATAATTCAATTTCATTTGATTCCAAGCTTAATCATTGCAGCTTTACAAATTGTTTTGGTGCTATTTATTAAAAAAGCATTTTAAAAAGTCGATTCATTCGGCTTTTTTTAAAAATTACTTTATTTTTCTACTTGTGCACTCCTTCTAAGAATGATACAGAAT
>CAVKAP010000052.1:6120-7857 GCA_963654445.1 Segatella copri | reverse complement strand
CTTAGTTGTTGTTCATGGAGAAGAGAATATTGAAACGGGTTTAAAGAAATTCGGAGCAATGTTAGCAGACCATGTTGAAGTGGGCTGTAACAGTGTTTTAAATCCAGGAACAGTAATTGGATCGGATTCAAATGTGTATCCTGTTTCTTGTGTACGTGGTGTGATTCCAGCACATTCCATTGTTAAAACAGGTGGAATTGTCGTTCCAAAGGAAAAATAATTATGAATGTACTATTAGCAGGTGGAGCCGGTTATATTGGAAGTCATACAGCGGTATCTTTAATCGAAGCTGGACATGAAGTAGTCGTTGTAGATAATTTTAAGAACAGTAGTCCAGAAGCAATTCGTCGTGTAGAAAAATTAACGAATAAAAAAATCACAACGTATGAGGCGGATGTAAAAGAAAAAGAGACCTTGAATGGAATCTTTAAAAGAGAAAAAATTGATTGTGTCATTCATTTTGCGGGCTTAAAAGCAGTGGGTGAATCGGTTGTGAAACCGATTGAATATTATCGAAATAATATTGATACGACCCTTTCTTTACTTGAAGCGATGAAAGAGAATGACATCAAACAAATTGTTTTTTCGTCGAGTGCAACCGTATATGGTCAAGAAAATGCATCACCTTTATATGAAAGCAATAAAAAAGGAACCTGTACCAATCCTTATGGTTGGACCAAATGGATGATGGAACAAATTTTAAGCGATGCAGCGTATGCAGATCAAGAATTATCCGTTGTTTTATTGCGTTATTTTAATCCAATCGGAGCCCATCCATCTGGACTCATCGGAGAGGATCCACAAGGAATTCCAAATAATTTAATGCCTTATGTTTCTCAAACTGCGATTGGAAAAAGAGAGTGCTTAACCGTTTTTGGAGATGATTACGATACCCCTGATGGAACCTGTTTACGTGATTACATTCACGTATGTGACTTAGCGGAGGGCCATGTAAAAGCAGTTGAATTCAGCAATCAGAATAAAGGGGTCGAGACAATCAATTTAGGAACCGGTGTTCCTTATTCTGTATTAGATTTAGTCCATGCCTTTGAAAAGGCCAACCATATCAAAGTGAACTATAAAATCGGGCCTAGAAGAGAAGGCGATTTAGCAATTTGTTATGCAAATGCGGATAAAGCGAAAAAGCTATTAAATTGGCAAGCGAGTCGAAATTTAGAAGATATGTGTCGAGACACTTGGAATTGGCAGAAACAAAATCCAAATGGATATAAAGAAGAGCGGTAATGCTCTTTTTTCCATTTTTAGGACCAATCAATCCAAAGATATAGAAATATGATCCTTCTTTCGTATAATGAAAGTACAAAAGGAAAGGAAGAGTAAGGTACAAACCAATGTACAATTAAATGGCTTATCTATTGAAACATACCGCAATAGATAGGGGAAAGAAAAAAGGTATTTCAAATAATAGAGATAGAAAGGAGTAATCATGAATAGATTCATCTCATAAAAGGTCCTTGCAGAAGACAAAGTAAGCAAGGACCTTTTAAATCATCTGAAATAAAATAGATCTCTTATTTACAGCTCCGAAAAAATGAAACAGGAGAAAATAAGATGAACGAAATAATTAAGTTTGTGAACGGAGATTTGCAATTAGATGTAACCGTATCACCAGATAGCGAAACAGTATGGTTAAATCGCAATCAACTTGCACAATTATTTGATAGAGATGTAAAAACAATTGGTAAACATATTAAGAATGCACTAAAAGAAGAGTTA
>CAVKAP010000052.1:0-5898 GCA_963654445.1 Segatella copri | reverse complement strand
GTATTGAATCAGACAATTGCGATTCAATCTAGAATGCTGGCATCAAGCTTAAATATTGAAGAAAAAGAAGTCTTCAGTGTGATTGAAGCATATTCAAAGGCCCTTTCGTTATTGGATGATTATGATCATAACACGGTTTTAAAGCCAAAAGGAAAAGTGTCAATATATCGACTAAGCTATGAAGAATGTCGAAGTTTGATTGATTCGATGAAATGTAGTGGATTATCTGATGTGTTTGGTGTAGAAAAAGAATCAGGTAAATTAAATGGAATTATTGCAGCTGTCTATCAGAATGTATTTGGTCAAGAAATCTATCCAAGCATCGAAGAAAAGGCCGCAAACTTGCTCTATTTCCTTATAAAGGATCATCCATTTGTGGATGGATGCAAGCGTATTGGTGCTACAATTTTCCTAGAATTTCTGAATAAAAACCAACATCTCTTTGTTAATGAGAAACAAATCCTTTCCGATAGTGCCTTGGTTGCGATTACATTGATGATTGCAGAATCTCGACCTGAAGAAAAAGAAACCATGGTAAAGCTTGTTATGAATTTCTTGAAAATTGAATGAATATCGAATCAAAAAGAAGCTGGGCGAAGTAAATTTGCCCTAGCTTCCAAATTATTCCTGTTTTTATACAAAGTTTGCCACTTTAATTGAAGTGACAAAGAATCCTATTATACTAGGAGCTGTAAAGAGATATCGATTAAAACCATTTCTAGAAAGTCACAAAAAAGAAAAAAGAAGAATCAGTAACAACTGAAAAAAGCGTGAGATTGATAAAATAGAAAGGAAAAATCAAATATCGTAAAGAAAGAATCTTCTTATCGTGAAAGAAAAGTGAAATGGTTAAATAAATAGAGAGTGAATCAATGGCGGTTCACTCTTTTTCTGTACGTGTAAAATGACTTCGTGCTAGAATGAACTGAAGTGAGGTGAGCGTATGTTACTAGGAATTCCTGATAAAGATAAACTTCGTTTAAGTGCGTTTATCTCTTTTTATCTAACACAATGGTTAAAGGAACATCCAGAAGAGGACCAAGAATCATTGATTGTCGGGATTTGTTCGCAACAACAATTTCAAAAGATTCTCCAAGGGAGCATTTTAAAAGATTCTTCGATTTATGAATGTCTTTTAAAAAGATTAGGCTTTGAATACAATGATCAGGATAAATTGCTATCGCATTATTTGGCGAATTCAAAAGAGCTTTTGTCGGATTTAGAATATGATCAAATGGAAAGCTTTAATCAGAAGCTTCAAGCTTTTATTAAAGAACTTGAACCGATGAAGGGATATGCCTTGGAATCAATTACTTATAAGGCATTGCTTCAATTAAAGAAGGGAAGATTTTCTCAAGCCTCTTTTCTTATGCTGAGTCAATATTATCCTATCCTTGATGGAGAATTGCAGGAAGTCGTTGCTTATTTTTTATTAAGCTATCTTCATGAAAATATGGTTGATGAAATTGGGGAAGAAGACTTAAAAAAATTAGGCTTAAGAGATTGCCAGAGTATAAGATGTCGTCATCGAATTTTGAATTTTTTAATTCGTTGGGAAAATTATTATGAAGCGACAAACTATTGCGAGGATTTATTAAAACGTTGTAAACAAAAACATAATGTTCGTGTTGAATTTATGACAGAAATTTCACGTTTATATATTGTTATGAAAATCCAACCTTCATTATTTGAAGTCTATGCCAAAAATGCCCTAAACAATCCAATTTTACAAGAAGAAAGAGAAGATAAAAACGTATACGAGTTTTATCATGTTGTTGGATTGTATTATTTTATTGAAAAGAATTTTCAGCAGGCCTGGTTCTATTTTTGTCGTTCGGTGCTTTCGGAAGATTATTTCTTTCCAGACATTATCTTTTTGAATGCTCTAGCAACTATTTTAAATAAAGAATTGCCAGAGGCCTTACAAGAACAAAGAACGTTGGATAAAAAGAATTGGCGCTATAAATCCATTTACACTTATTATTGTTTAAAGAACAAAGGGGAGACCTTAGAAAATCTGCAGGATTATTTATGGACGTATTGTAAGGATTCAATTTCCTTGTTTTCACCACAATGGGTCCTTAAAGAAATCATTAAAACGGAATTAGAATGGATTGCTTCCCAAACAGGAAATCGAAAACTATTAGAGCGGTTTCTGTCCTTATAAAAAAACTGAAATTTGGTTCTTTTTCTATGGACATATTTCGTTATAATAATTTTTTGAAAGAAGGTTCTTTATGAAAAGAGTATTGTCCATTCAAGATATATCCTGCTTAGGAAAATGTTCAACGACGATTGCTTTACCAATTATTTCAGCGATGGGTGTTGAAACAACGATTTTACCAACGGCTCTTTTATCGACACATACGATGTTTGAAGGGTTTACATGTAAAGATTTGACAGATCAATTGATGCCAATCTGCCAGCATTGGCTTTCACAAAATATTCACTTTGATGCGATTTATACGGGCTATCTAGGATCAGAAAAAGAGATTGAATTAGCAAAGAAAATTTTTAAAATGTTTAAAAAAGAGGACACAATGATTTTTATTGATCCCGTAATGGCTGATCATGGAAAGCTCTATCCGGCTTTTGATTCAAGCTATATTGGTCAAAATGCAAGCCTATCAAAGTATGCAGATATTCTTGTTCCAAATATTACAGAAGCGGCTTTAATGACAAATAGTGAATACAAAGAGGTCTATGATGAAGTATATATACAAGAGCTGATTGTAAAATTGCGTCAAAAGGGGGCAAAGGTCGTTGTGATTACCGGGGTTTCTCTAGAAGAAGGAAAAACAGGGATTTATGGCTATGATCCGAAACAAGAAGCGTTCTTTACTTATCAAAACAAACAGATTGGTGCAAGCTATCATGGAACAGGTGATATATTCTCAAGTGTTTGTGTAGGTGCTTTAGTTCAGGGAAAAGAGATGTCACAGGCTTTTCAGCTTGCCGCTGATTATACCGCTAAGACGATTGAAGAAACGCTAAAGGATCCACAAAAGCCATGGTATGGCGTAAATTTTGAATCCACGATTCCAGATTTAATCAAAATGCTAGAAGAAATTTAAAAGCTCTTTGTTTAGGGCTTTTTTTGTGAAAACCCTTTCTTCTGATTTTGCTTGAAATGAAGAAAAAAGGGGAGTACCATACACACGTAGCTTTAGTGAAAAAGGGGGATTTACTATGGCGGTCTTAGAAGTTCAAAGCTTACAAAAAGTAGTTTCAAACAGCTTTTCAAATAATAAAACAAGTTTATTAAAAAATATAAATTTTAAAGTGGAACAAGGTGAGTATGTTGCGATTTTAGGAGAATCTGGATCAGGAAAAAGTACTTTACTACAAATTTTAGGATTAATGGATTCTGTGGATAATGGAAAGATTATCTTAGATGGCTACAATATTACGCGATTAGAGGAAGATCAAATACCAGCCTTTCGTCGTACACATTTTGGCATGATTTTTCCAGATTTTCGTTTAATTGATACACTTACCGTACAAGAAAATATTTGTTTTCCTATGGTCATGGATAAACAAAAACCAAAAGAGATGATTCGAAAGTGCAATCAATTGCTGGAATTTTTGAATCTAAAGAATGAATTGAATTTATATCCACAAGAATTAAGAGATGAATTGAAACAAAGATGTGCTTTAGCGCGTGCTTTAATCATGCAGCCAGATTTTATATTAGCTGATGAGCCAACCTGGCGCTTAAAATCTAGGGAAACCGATGCTTTTTTAGATTTATTGGATTCTGTGCATAAACGACCACAAACGATTCTTATCACAACGCATTCGGCCTTGGTCGCAAGTCGTGCAGATCGTGTTTTATTTATTCGAGATGGTCGTATTCATAAGGAAATGAAACGACAAGGAAGCTCAAAAGATTTTTATATCCAATTGGCAAGAACCTTTGAAAAGATTCATATGGAGGATGCATATGGTCATTAAACACATGTTTTTGCATTTAACAAAATTGGATTTAAAGAACAATCAACGTGTGTATTTACCCTATGGTTTAGCTCTTACGATTTGTATTGCTTCTTTTTATGCTCTTTCATCGATTTCATCCAATCCATCTCTACAAAGAATGACCAGTGGTTCCTTTATGACAACGGTTTTCTTTTATGGAATTTTTGTACTTGGACTCTTTTGTGTTTTATTTCTTTTTCATTTAAATTCCTTTTTAGCACGTTATCGAAATCAAGCCTTTCGTTTTTATACATCGCTAGGAATGGAGAAAAAACACATTTGTCGAATTATTTTTTATGAAACATTCTACATCTATTTTTTAAGCTCCATTCTAGGTATGGCACTTGGTTATGTTTTAAGTCATGAAATGGCCTATGCTTGTCAATGGATCATGCAAGGAAAAAAGGTGATGGCTTGGTTCTTTTCGACACAGAGTTGTTATTATACGCTTGGCTTTTTCTTTTTGTTGACGTGTGTTTTATGTATTGATTCGATGCGACGAATTCATGTGATTTATCCAAGCGCACGTTTAAACGAAAAGGAAGAAAGTGCGCAGAGTAAGCCATTTATTGCGCTTCTTGGCTTAGTTTGTTTGATTTGTGCGTATGCACTTGCAGGACATATCGAGGATCCTTTAACTGCTTTGCGCTTTTTTGTTCTTGCACTATTACTAGCTGTGATTGGAACCTATTGTTTCTTTGAAGAAGGGTATTTTGTTTTCTTAAAGCTTTTACGACAATGGAAATGGTATCAATTTCAATCTAAACATATGATGGGGACAGCACATGCCATTGCTTTTATCAAAAAAGAAGGAAAACAATTAGCAAATATTTGTATTTTAACGACCATGGTTTTGATTTTATTATCGAGTACCGTAACTCTGTGGTCGGGAATGAATCAAATCTTAGATACAAAGAACCCGAGAGATGTTATCTTACAATCGGTTTCTAAAAAAGCCAATCTTGAGGATATTCAAGCACTTTTAGAAGAAAATAAGATTGAAGTAGAAAAAGAAGTAAATTATGAATATTTATCCGTTGATTTGTACAAGCAAGGAAATCAATGGAAGGAAGGAAAAGGGAAAAGTGGAATTAATCAAGTAACGACATTTGAAATTATTACCTTAGACACCTTCGATTTCTATGAAAAATCAAACGCGAAATTAGAAGAAGATGAAGTCATTTTATATGCGGAACAAGGATGGAATTCGAAAGATATTCGAGTTCTTGGATCGACCTTCCATGTTAAGAATAATATCAATGCCATTTTTAATGGGATGACACGAACACACCAAGCGAAGAATGTTTGCTACATGGTGGTGAATTCAAAGGATACTTTAAAGAAGCTTGCAAAGAAACAAAGTACAAGGATTCGAATCAACTATGGCTTCAATTTAAAGGATTCTAAACAAAAGAAAAAGGTAGAACGCTTACTACATAAGAAATTAAAGGAATGGAATTATTATCCACGTTATGTGGCTTATAAGAACTATATTGGTTTCTATGGGTCTTTTCTATTTGTTGGTATTTTTGTCAGTGTCTTATTGCTTGTGGCGACAATTCTTTCTTTATTCTATCAACAGATCTTAGATGGATATGAAGATCGTGAGCGCTATCAAAATATGCAATCATTGGGAATGGAAAAGGAACAAATTAAAAAGAATGTACGCTCTCAATTGGCCTTAACATTTTTCTTACCACTATTTGGAGCAGGCATTCATTTGATTTTTTCTTTCCGTTTGATGAATCAATTGTTACGAGCAGCTGGTTTAGTAAATACAACACTATTGATGCAGGAAATGATTTCAAGCTTTCTATTCTTTTTATTGATTTATATTCTCATCTATCAAGTTGTTGTGTGGGTATATTATCGAACATTAGGTATAAAGGATTAGCAGAACACATGTGGTTCTGCTTTTTTATA
>CAVKAP010000051.1:0-10674 GCA_963654445.1 Segatella copri | reverse complement strand
GGTTCTTTTTCCATTATCTCTTTGGTTTAATCAAAAAAGCTTTGAGGATTCACTAAAAGAAAAATTAAAAAATGAATTTGTATGTAATCTAGCAATGAATCATTTTACTTCTTATGAAGAAATGCTCCAACAAGCTTACTATCTTCATTTTGATTTATCTTATCTTTACGGATGTGTGGTTTTAAAAACGAATTTATTAAAAGATTCTCTTCCTGGTCAAGTCATGGAAATTCGAAATCAAATTGAAACGATTCTATTACGAATTGGAAAAGCCAATCAATTAAAAATCATGCTTTGTTACTTAAATGAATGCTTTGTGGTATATATTGAAAATAAAGATCAATCTACGAATCAACAATATGTCGAAAGTGCCAATGCAAAGTTGATGGATAGTTTTCCAAATGCTTGTTTTTATTGGGGAATGAGTGAGAGTCCATCTCAAAAGAATGTATTTAATGAAATGTATCAACATGCGTCTCTTGCTCTACAATATGCATTGACGTCAAAGGATCAAGTGAAAATTTTCCCTTATCATTCAACAAGAAAAACATTGATTGTCTCTTATCTCAGTGAGAGTGAAAAGATTCAAGAAGCAGCACAAGTTGTATTGGGACCATTATTAGATTATGATCAAAGCTCATCTGCGAATTTGTTTGAAACTTTGGTTGTTTATTTAAACGAGAATTACAATATCAGTAAGAGTGCACGAAAACTTCATATACATCGCCAATCTTTACTCTATCGTTTAGATAAAATTGAGCAATTAAGCAAAATGAAATTGAATTGTCATGATGATTTGTTCGTCTTAGAAGTCTTTACACGGATTTATAGAGATTATTAATCTAATAACTTATATAGTAATACACCCTCTTATTTCTTACATTTTGTAAGTTGAACATTTAAATGGAAGTCGATAAAATTATTTTCAAACATAGAATTTGAAAATGATGCAAGGAGGCATAGGATATCGAATTGGTATCTTATGCCTTTTTTCTTTTCAAGTGAAGGAAGGAGAATATTATGTTTAATGATTTTGATGATTCCATGTCTTTTGCGACAAAAATTTTGGAAGCTGGTGCATATTTTGAGGAACCCTGTGACCATCCAGAGGCTTTACCGATTCACTTATCAACAGCCCATAATGTAAAGGATTTAAGTGGGGTTTTAGAACGATATAAAGAGAATGGACATTGTTATAACCGGAATTCAAATCCGAATCGATCGGCTCTAGCACGTTTGATGAATACGATTGAAGGTGGAGAAGCATCCGAAGGCTTTAATTGTGGAATGGCTGCGATTTCTACCGCAATCATTGCCAATTGTAAAGCAGGCGATCATATTTTATCGGATAAAACACTCTATGGGGAAACCCTTGAAATCTTTACGGATATCGTTGGAAAATTTGGAGTAACAACGGATTTTGTTGATTTTACAAATTTAGAAGAAGTAAAAGCTGGAATTAAAGAAAACACAAGCATTTTATATACCGAAACGGTATCCAATCCTTTGATCACAATGCCGGATTTGCATGCGATTGCCGATATCGCGCATGAGTGCGGTGCTATCTTAATTGTTGATAATACCTTTATGACTGGAGCTCTTGTCAGACCTTTAGAATTAGGGGCAGATTTAGTCGTTAATAGTTTAACCAAATTTGCCAATGGTCATTCGGATGCACTTTGTGGCGCAGCAACAGGAAGCAAAGAATTAATTGAAAAGCTATATCATATGCAAATTCTATTAGGAACCGAAGCACCTGTTTTTGATACATGGTTGACCATGCGAGGTATTCGTACCTTGGAGCTAAGAATTAAAAAACAATCGGAAAATGCAGCTGCTTTAGCGAAAGCACTGGAAAAGAATCCTTATGTTAAACAGGTTTTCCATCCAAGCTTAGAATCGAGTCCTTATCATGAATTAGCTTTAAAAGAAACAGATGGGATTCATATGGGAGGAATGTTAACCATTGAATTAGACGATGACTTGGATAAATTAAATCATTTTGTTCAATCCCTTCGTTTTGTGCATTATGCCATGACATTAGGAGGCTATCGAACAACCATGTCTTATCCGCCATTCTCATCACATGACAATCTAACAAGAGAAGAACGCTATGCGATAGGAATTAGTGATGGAATGTTACGTATTTCTGTTGGAATTGAAGATGCGAAAGATCTTATAGAAGATTTTGAACAAGCCTTAGAAAAAGCATTTGCGGAGGACTAATTATGATTTATGATACCTTATGTAATATCGATGACTTATTATGGGATACACCCTTTTTAGTCATGTTGATTGTTTGTGGAATTTATTTAACGATTCGTTCTGGCTTCTTTAGCTTTTTACACTTTGGCCATGTTTTAAAAAATACCTTTGGTTCACTTTTTGATAATAGCCAACATGAAAAAGCCAAAGGACGAATTAGTCCTTTTGAAGCTATGTGTGTGGCAATCGGAGGAACTGTAGGTACAGGGAATATAGCGGGAGTTGCTGCTGCTATTGCGACCGGTGGCCCTGGAGCTGTATTTTGGATGTGGATTTGGGCTTTAGTTGGAATGACAATTAAAAGTGTTGAAGTCACCTTGGCTTGTTATTACCGATTAAAAGATCATGAAGGACGCTTCTTTGGTGGACCAACCTATTATATGGAAAGAGGATTGGTTAAAGAAAAAGGACATAAGTGGGGATGGATTCTAATTATTGGCTTTGCGGCAGGTATGTTGATTCAATATTTAGGAGGATCTCAGGCTTATACAATTTCTGAAGCACTTTATAATACTTTTGGTTTAAATCAAATTGTCTTTGTCTTAGTTTATTCTGTTTTTCTAATGTATATCATTTGGAAGGGTGTGCCTCGAATCGCAACCATTGCTTCAAAAATGGTTCCATTCATGTGTGTACTTTATCTATTAGGTGGATTGATTCTTATTATTGTCAATATTGATGTCTTGCCATCTGTATTTGCTTCCATCTTCAAAGGCGCATTTACGCCGATTGCAGCCGGTGGTGGTACGGCAGGCTATGCTGTAAAAACGGCTGTATCCAAAGGACTATCTCGTTCGATGAATTCCAATGAAGCAGGACAAGGAACCTCTCCAATGATTCATGCTTCAGCAAATACAGAACATCCAGTAAGACAAGGTTTATGGGGTGCTTTTGAAGTATTTGTAGATACATTGATTGTATGTTCCATTACTGCTTTAGGTATTTTATGTACGGGTGTTATTTCAACGGGACAAACATCAACTGGATTGACTATTGAAGCTTTTCAAAGTGTATTTGGAACAGCTGGAGCTATCTTTATTGGTGTCATTTGTTTCTTATTTGGTTTAACAACAACGGCTGGATGGTTTACATACTATACTTCAATTGTCCACCATATCTTAAGAAATCATGAAGCGCTTGCCAATAAAATTGATCAAATTTTAAAAGTATGTTATCCAATTCCAAATATTGTCATTGTTGTGATGATTGTCGTTACAGGAAGTGGACCGGATATGTTTTGGGTCATTACCGATATTTCATTGGTTATTCCTATTTTCTTTAACATTATTGCGCTTGTATTAATGGGAGGAAAATATAAAGAATTATTAAAGGACTATAAAGCACGTTATCTAGGAATTGGTACGATTGATCCAAATTTTAAAGTCTTTTACGAAGATGAATAATCAAGATGCACCTTTTGTTAAATGCAGAAGGTGTTTTTTATCGTCTGTTGTATTCAATTGCGTTCGAGAATTATTTAGCTTACTATTGATTTAAAGCAGAGGTAGATTTATGCATCACGATATAGATAATAAACCCATTCCAGAAAGAGTTCTTTATGTCAATGATCCTTTAATTACAACAATAGCAGAACCTTATAGTACGGTTTCAGATCTTCAAATAGCTAAATCTGCAAAAACCAAGGCGGAAGGTGGAATCCTACCAAATGATACTATTCGTGTTTATGTGCCAATGGATTTAAATTATACAAGCATACTACAGGAGCTCTATGCAGTTTATGAACTGCTTGGATCTCCGAATGAAGATAATGAAATGGATTTCTTTTTTCTCATAAATAAAATCATTCAAAAGCTAGAAATTTATGACCAAATTTGGGTGGTTAGAGATTTAAAAAACACGATTTGTATGAAAAAATCAAATATTGTACATAGTCAACAAGGGATGGCTTTGGTAAAAGAAATTATTGCGTATTTAGAAAAAGATGAAGGATTGGCTAATACATTTCCATTTGAGATAATTGATCAATTAAAAGAAGAGTGGGAGTTCTAATATATACAAGAAAGGAAGTGGCATTCTTGTCTAAAAAAAATCATCAATGGGTCGATCATCAATTGCTTCAAATGGATAAACAATACAAAAATTTGAAGCAAAAACAAAGGGAAAAAATTAGTATTTGGATCAATGAAGAAATTCGTTCATTCTATAAAGAAAAGAAGGTTCTTCCACGCAAGCCAGAACAATTCATTGAAGTGATTGATAAGCTTTATCAGAGGATTGAAGAAGCAGGAATTTGGATACCTTATGATGAGGTTTATAAACGCTTTTTTGGAAGTCGAAATGGTCGTATTGATAAGGTCTATGGTCAAATAATAAAAGAAGAACGTTCCTTATCCAAACAAGAAACAAGAATTGAGTCTTTAGCTTATACCTTTGCGGTATGTAAGCTTGAGGACTATTCTAAAGTTGATTTATCATCAAGCTTTTGTTTTATACAAAAAACAGAGGAAGAGAATTCATTCATTTGTTTATCAAATCAAATTCCATCCAATGCGATTGAAGTAAAGGAGGATTGGCGTGCCTTTCGAATACAAGAAAAAATGAAATTTTCAATGATCGGCATTTATACCGGCATTGCCCAAGTGCTTGCTAATAAAGCGATCAGTATAATGGCTATGTCTACCTTTCAATCGGATTATATATTCGTACAGAAACAGGATTTTGAAAAGGCAAAGGAAGTCTTAGAAAAAGCGGGATATACAATGCAAAAGGAAAAGTGTGAAACCTTAAATTACTATAATCAAAATGCACTCAATTATGCGAAAGCTACTTTAGCTGTTGATTTTACAACGTGCCAAGAAATCTTTTTATGTTATTTAAAGCCAGAGGCTCATATATTAGACTTTGGATGTGGAGCGGGTAGAGACAGCAAAGCTTTTTTAGAATTGGGCTATAAGGTAAGTGCAATTGATGGCTCGGAAGAGTTATGTAAGATTGCCAGAGAATATACTGGAATACCTATTCAAAAGATGGACTTTCAAGATTTAGATGCAACAAATGAATATGATGGTATTTGGGCCTGCGCTTCTATTTTACATGTAAACAAGGATGAGCTTCCAAGTGTTTTTTCAAAGATGGAAAAAGCCTTAAAGCCTGAAGGAATCATTTATGCTTCATTTAAATATGGAGAGTTTGAAGGTGTTCGAGAAGATCGATATTATACTGATTTTACTGAAGAAACATTTATGAAATGGATCAACAAGGTTTCTAATCTTATTGTTGAAAGGATATGGATTTCAGAAGATGTTAGAGAGAAAAGAGGTGATCAACGTTGGTTGAATCTATTGCTTCGAAAGAAGGAAATGTCTTAAATATTGATGCTCGATATTATAATCACTTAGATATTGAAGCTTTTTCTCGAATGATGAAAGATCCGTCGTATTGTTATAAGTTTTATTGGTTGGAGGCAATCGTTTCTTTGATTTCTGAAGGAAAAACAGAAAGCACCTTTAATGAAATCATTGATGAAATGATCAGTAATGCTTGGTATTCCGTTCGACAATTTCATATTCATTTAAGTGGTTTACAGACAAATGGAGAAGTACGGGATGGTTTAGAGCGGGCTATTTTGAAGCTGACAGAAATCAGTAATCTATCAGCCAATGCTTCAAAGGTAGAAATTAAAAATGTGATTCAAGAGTATCAAATGGAATTAAAACCATTTAAAGACCAATTAACTCATATGGTACCTTATCGTGCACTCGCTTCTTTTCTTTCGAAAAGTTCAAAGAAAGTTAATTGGAACAGCATGAAGAAAATGACAGAAGATATCCGGGCATTCAATGCAGAGGTTATACCACTTCCTTATACATTAGGTGATTCAAGTAAACTACAAAAGGAAGTCTATTTTCATCCAGATTGGGTGGTAATGATTCAAGATCATACCGTGAATATTCTTGGATGGATTCAATATGAGAAGATGAAATGGTTACAGAATAATAACCCAGAAGTACCAGGACTGATTTATAAGCTTGCACCAATGGATGAGAAAATGCGTAAGCTTTCGAAAGTTAGAGAGCTTTGGAAAGGAATTATGGATGTACAGGAAATACAGGATGTATTTACTGGAAAACGAGTATCGAAAAAACATTATGATGTCGATCATTTTATCCCTTGGTCCTTTGTCATGAATGATGAATTATGGAATCTTATGCCCATGGATTCTTCGTTAAATTGTTCTAAGAGCAATCGTTTACCGAAATGGGATCCTTTTTTAATGCTTTTGCTCAAAATCAATATGTCATGTATCAATTAGTTTATGATAAAGAAGAGCTTCACAGACGATTTGAAGCCTGTTATCGATACAATCTACATTCTCTATGGGCAGGACAAGAATTATATCGGCCAGGAAATTCAAAGGATGAATTTTATCATATCCTTGAAAAAAATATGATGCCTGTCTATGACTCGGCGAGAAGACAAGGTTATGAAATTTGGAATTATAAAAGATAAAAATATTATAAAACGAAGGATAAAAGTAGTTGAAAATTTGAAAATGGTCTTATAAATATCTGGTTTTGCTTCTAAACAATGAACACGTGTTTACAATTTATGAATAAAAAGCTTTTCAAATCTGAAACTTATGGTAGAATACTACTTATCGAGAGGTGTATACTATGGAAATTGTTTGCTTAGATTTAGAAGGTGTTTTGGTTCCTGAAATTTGGATTGCGTTTGCTGAAGAGAGCGGTATTCCAGAATTAAAACGCACAACACGTGATGAACCAGATTATGATAAATTAATGAAGTATCGTATTGAAATTTTAAAGGAGCATGGCTTAGGACTTAAGGATGTTCAAAATGTTATTGCGAAAATTGATCCACTACCTGGTGCAAAAGAATTTTTAGATTCCTTACGTGAATTAACGCAGGTTATTATTATTAGTGATACCTTTGAAGAATTCGCAAAGCCATTGATGAAAAAATTAGGATGGCCTACGATCTTCTGTAACTCATTAGAAGTCAGTGAAACAGGTGAAATCACGGGGCATAAAATGCGTATTGAAAAATCAAAATTAACAACTGTTAAAGCCCTTCAATCGATTGGATATGATACGATTGCTTCAGGGGATAGCTTTAATGATTTAGGTATGATTCAAGCCAGCAAGGCAGGTTTCTTATTCCGTTCAACCGAACAAATCAAAAAAGATTATCCACAATATCCTGCTTTTGAAGAATATGATGAATTATTTGCAGCCATTAAGGAAAGCTTAGCCTAAGGGCTGCTTTTCTTTTTAAATGTTTTGATATATAATTCAACCGTTATGTTTGGAGGTTAACTATGGAATCTGTTGCAGCTTGGTTTGCGGCTACATTAGGGCAACATGTATCTGCACAATTTGTCATTTTTATCGTTTCTTTAATACCTGTTTTAGAATGTCGTGGTGGATTGATTGTTGCTTCTTTATTAAAAGTAAGTATTTGGCAAGCCATTCCAATTTGTATTTTAGGGAACATTATTCCCATTCCATTTATCTTATTTTTTATTAAACGAATCTTTGCGTGGTTAAAACGTTTTTCCTTTATGCGCCCTTTGATTGAAAAGCTAGAAAAGCGTGCAATGAATAAAAGCGATGGTATGAACCATGGTGAATTCTTAGGTTTACTCTTATTTGTAGGTATTCCTTTACCTGGAACAGGCGCTTGGACAGGATCGCTTGTAGCATCCTTATTAGAAATGGATGTCAAAAAAGCTTCAATTGCGATTTTAATTGGAATCTTTTTAGCAACCATGATCGTTTCTATTTTATCTTATGGTTTATTAGGTGCACTATGAAATGGATGATTGCTTCAGATTTTCATGGGTCCTATGCGTATACAAAAAAATTGTTTGAATGCTATGAAATAGAAAAATGTGATCGTCTTTTAGCCTTAGGAGATCTTTTGTATCATGGACCACGAAATGATCTACCCTTGGATTATGCACCAAAAAAAGTGATTGAGCTTTTAAATGCGCATAGTGAAGATCTAGTTTGTGTTCAAGGGAATTGTGATGCAGATGTGGATCAAATGGTTTTAAGCTTTCCCATCTTAAATGCTTCAATGATTTTTGATTGTGGACAAAATATGCTTTATGCTTGTCATGGACATCGGAAAGAGCCACAGCTAAAAAAAGGAGATATTTATCTTCAAGGACATACGCATATTCCTCAATGTGAATGGATTGATGGAATCTTACATTTAAATCCTGGATCCATTTCTATCCCAAAAGAAAAGAGCTGGCATGGTTATATGATTTGGGAAGGCAATACCTTTACATGGAAGGATTTGGATGGACAGGTTCATCAAAGCTATACTTATTAGAACGGAATACCGTTCTTTTTTTGATTTTTACGCATAAAAATGGTAAAAGAAAAGGAAAGATAGAGGTTTTTATGAAAAAAATGCGAGTTGAAAGAAAAACCAATGTTCGTAATTCCATCATGCGCTTATTTTTTGTTGCGCTAGCGATTTTAATTCAACTTTTCTTAATCTTAAACTGGTTAGGCGCTTTTCGATATATTCCAGGGGAATCAAACTCTTTGATTCATATTGTAGCGATTGTAATTGCTCTATGGGTGTATGGTCGAGATAAGAATAAAAGTATAAATATCGCATGGATGATGTTGATTCTTGCCCTTCCTATTGTGGGGCTTGTTTTATATTTTTTGATGGGACGTGTTTCTTTAACCAATAAGGTTCGTAAGGTCTATGAAGATATTGATTGTTTTTTATTTCAATATTATCACCAAGATGAAAAAGTCCTTCAAGATTTAAAAGAGCGAAGTCCACATGCTTATGGGCAATCGCGTTTGATTTGGGAAAAAGCCAATTATCCAATTTATCAAAATACCTCAGTAACCTATTATTCAGATGCCTATGAAAGCTTTTTAGATCAAATTGAAGAAATGAAAAAAGCCAAAAGATTTATCTTTTTAGAATATCATGCCATTGAAGATGGACCTTCCTTTCAAATGATGAAGGATGTTTTGATTAAAAAAGCCAAGGAAGGTGTAGAAGTACGCATATTCTATGATGATATGGGAAGCATTGGCTTTATCAATAAAGCCTTTATTCAACAAATGGAGTCCTATCATATTCAATGTCGTGTATTTAATCCAATTCGACCTTGGATCTTAGTCTTTATGAATAATCGAGATCATCGAAAGATAACGGTTATCGATGGAAAAGTAGCATTTACCGGTGGCTATAATCTCGCTGAAGAGTATTTTAATAAGACGCATCCCTATGGTTATTGGAAGGATAGTGGAATTAAATTAGTTGGACAAGCAGTCGATAGCTTAACCCTCATGTTTTTAGAAATGTGGAATGCGGTCAGTCAAAGTGATCAAAAAATTGATCAATATCTTTTGGCCGAACCAACAAAATCCGATGGCTTTGTTCAACCCTATGCTGATTCTCCTTTAGATGAGCAATATCTAGGAGAAGATGTTTACATGAATATTCTAAATCATGCGACAGATTATGCCTATTTTGTCACACCTTATCTCATCTTAACCGATGAAATGGTTCGCGTTTTTAGCTTAGCAGCCAAAAGAGGAGTTGATGTTCGTATTATTACTCCAGGCATACCAGATAAGAAATTCACCTATGCGCTTACTCGTTCCTTTTATCGAGATCTCGTTCGAAACGGCGTACGAATCTATGAATATACACCTGGCTTTTGTCATGCCAAAATGAGTATTAGTGACGATCATGTTGCGACCTGCGGCACAATTAATTTAGATTATCGAAGCCTATATCTTCATTTTGAAAATGGTGTATACATGGTGGATTGTAAATGTATATCAGAAATCAAGAAGGATTTTGATCAAATGTTAAAAGAAAGTCAAGAAGTGACTAATCTTTATAAAAAAGATATCTCTGTATTGCTTCGTACCTTTCGAGCTCTCTTACGTTTGATTTCTCCTTTATTCTAACATTATTTAGCGTCGAATTTGATATAATCCCACTAAGGTAGACACTCGAAATAATTAAAATATCCCATCGATGTGAAACTACAAAGGTGGGATTTTTATATGGGAAGAAAAGCTAAATATACAAAGGAACAGAAAGTACAAGCATGTGAAGATTATTTAAGCGGGACAAAATCTGCAAATCAAATTAAGACTGAATTAAACATGGGGAAATACGGGGATAAGTTAGTTCGAAAATGGGTCAAACAGTATCGTGTTCATGGATCGGAAATCTTTGATTATAAGAGCACAAACAAAAGTTATTCCAAGGAGTTTAAAACCATGGTCGTAGAAGAATTTCTACAAGGTCATGCGTCATATTTTGATTTAGTTGTTAAATATGGAATACCTAATGACAGTACTGTTTTAAATTGGGTAAATAAGTATAATAGTCATAAAGAACTTGAGGATTACGATCCTAAGCCGGAGGTCTATA
>CAVKAP010000050.1:0-13262 GCA_963654445.1 Segatella copri | reverse complement strand
CTACATCAAAGATGCCGTCTGTACGCAGTGGTAGATGAAGCAAGAAGCTCCGGCCTCTAAGCGTAAGCGTAGGCCGTGAGTAGTTCACATCATACAATACAAAATCGCAATCATATGACAGATTGAAGCTAAGATAATAAAGATGTGCCATACAAAGTGAAAGAATCGTTTTTCTGGATGCGAATAAAATAATGCACCAATTGAATACATGATTCCTCCTAATAGTAAAAATACAATAAAGGGAATAGATGTATTTTTTATGATGGAAGGAAGTACAAAGATTGCCATCCATCCCATCACCATATAAATGGTCATAGAAAGCTTTGCGTGGGACTTTGAAGAGATTGCTTTTAATAAAATACCGGCAATCGCCATAATCCATTCAATAATTAAAATCAAGATGCCTACTTTATTGGCCATGACAATTAAGCAGACTGGGGTATAGCTTCCCGCAATTGCTAAAAGAATCATAATATGGTCTAGCTTTCGATAGACATATTTATAGGTCGTATTATAGGGTGCTAAATGATAAAGAGAGGAAGCTAAAAACATAAAGAATAAACAAATTAAAAAGACACTTGCGCCAACGGCATAGATTGTTCCACCAATTAAATAGCTTCGAATCGCATAGTAAGGTAGAAAACATAAAATAAGAACCCACATCACGCCATGACTGATGGAATTTCCAATTTCTTCACCAAAAGTTAATTTAAAAGGTTTTGACATTTCATTACTTTTTGTCATAGATATCACTCCTTGAATCTTATTCTAGTTTAAAGAGTATAGAATGTCAATACAGCTAGTTTTAAAAACTAGATGTATTTTCTTAAGTGATTTTTTTAACAAAACAAGATAAATCTAAATAGTGTATAATAGTAACGTTTGGAGTGTGAATCTATGTTTTTAAAGCGTATTGAATTACAGGGCTTTAAAAGTTTTGCAGAAAAAACAGTTATCCAATTTGACCATGATATCACTGGAATTGTTGGTCCAAATGGATGTGGAAAAAGTAATGTCAACGATGCGATTCGTTGGGTTCTTGGAGAGCAAAGTGTAAAGAGCTTACGTTCAGGTACCAGTATGTCCGATATTATTTTTTCAGGTAGTGCCTATCGAAAACCTGTGAATCTTGCAAAGGTTACGTTAGTATTTGATAACAGTCAAAGAATATTTGATTCGGATTTCGAAGAAATTGAGATTACACGTCAAATTCAACGTTCCAATAATGAAGCCAGTTATTTTATAAATAAAGCACCATGTCGCTTAAAGGATATCAATGAGCTTGTGATGGATACCGGCTTAGGTCGGGATTCTTTGAGTATCATTACCCAAGGAAACATTTCTTCCTTTGCGGATGCAAAGCCTGAAGAAAGACGTTCTTTATTTGAAGAAGCGGCCGGTGTTGCCAAATACAAAAAAAGAAAACAAGTCTCTTTAAAGAAATTAGAGAAGACCAAAGAAAATTTAGACCGGGTTCAAGATATTATTGAAGAGCTTGAACGCCAATTAAAGCCACTTGCTAATCAAGCAAAAAAAGCTGAAGCCTATCTTAGTTTTCAAGAAGAGCTTTCAAAGATTGAAGTCAGTGTGCTTGTTGAACAAATTGCTTCCTATCATGAAAAGATTCAAGCAATTCAATCAAAGCTCGCTTCGAATGAAAGCAGTTATTTGTCACAAAATGAACAGGTGGAACAATTGGATCAAGACATTACTGCGATGCGAAAAGAGATGTATGCTCTTGATGCGAAAATCAATAAGCTACAAGGAGAATATACCCAAGCGATGTCTGAATCCTATCAATTGGAAAAGCGTAAGATTGAATTGGATGAAAAGCGTAAGTATGCTTTAAGTCAAGCTGACCAAGAAGAAAAAGAAAAACAATTGGCTCAATTGTTAAAGGAAGCAAAATATGAATATGAAGATCGTTCAAAACGATTGGAACAAATGAAAAAAGAGATGCTTGAAGCCAATACTTGGATTGATCAGCAACAAAGTCAAGTTAATCGTCAAGATTATGAGCTATCTCAAATGCGTAGTCGTTATCAACAATTGACCAATCGTGAGCATCTATTAAAGAATATGATTGCCCAGCCTTATCAGCAACAAGCAGGCTTGAAAAGCATCATGCAGGCCAAATCAAGTCTTCATGGAATTGAGGGTGTCATATCGGATTTATTGCTGGCAAAAAAGGATAAAGCACAAGCCTTACAGGCAGCCTTAGGTGGATCGATGTATCAAATTGTAACCAAGGATGAAGAAAGTGCACGTTATGCGATTCGTTTCTTAAAACGAAATAAATCCGGAAGAGCGACCTTTTTGCCATTAACAGTATGTAAGCCAAAAGGTCTCAATGCGCAACAGGAAACCATTGCCTCAACATGTCCTGGCTATGTCGATTTAGCAAGTCATTGTGTGGAATGTGATGAGAAGTATGAGGTTGTACGGGATCGTTTATTAGGAAATATCGTTGTGATGGATAGCTTAGAGCATGCCAATGAATGTGCGAAACGTTTGAGCTATCGTGTTAAGATTGTAACCCTTGATGGTGAAATCGTGCATGCGGGTGGTTCGATGACTGGAGGTCGTGGAAAAAATCAGTCCAGTCCAGTTACGATGAAACAAGAGCTTGCCCAAGTACAAGAAAAAATCAAAGAGAGTAAAAATCAAGTCGAAGCGTGTGAAGCCAAGCTTAGTCAGCTTGAAAAAAGATTGGAATCGAAAAAACAAGAACGTGTCGATTTAAAGGTTGATTTAGGTCGTTTGGAAAGCGTTTATGAAGTAAAGAAACAAAAGTATGAATCCTTAAAGGATGAATATTCGCAAATCTCAGATAAACAAGAAGAAGAAATCTTAGAAGATGAGATTGTTATTCAAACCTCGAAAATGCATGCCAAGATTGATGAATTAACCAGCTCCATGAAAAGCTTACGTCAACGACGTTATGAAATGGGTGAACAGGTCGAAGAAAAGGAAAATCAGGTTCGCTCTTTACGAAGAGAAAACAATGTCCTACAAACGGAGATTCATTCCTTAGATGTTTCACTCACAAAATATAAAGCGGAAATGGATCATGCCTTAAATCGATTGAATTCGGATTATCAAATGACCTATGAATATGCTTGTACGCAAAAACAAGACATTGATTTAGAAAAGGCACAAGAACGTGTTAGCGTTTTACGTCTAGAGATTTCAAAGCTTGGACATGTGAATTTAGATGCCCCAAATGAATACAAAGAATTAAAAGAACGTTATGAATTTTTATTGAAGCAAAAAGAGGATTTAGAAGCAGCCAGTCAACAAATTCTTGATGCGATCGATGAAATGGATCAAACGATGATTGATCAATTCTGTGAAATGTTTGATAAAATCAATCAAGAGCTGGATGGTGTATTTAAAGCCATGTTTGGTGGAGGTCACGCAAAGCTTGTGATGGTTGATCCAGATGATGTATTAAATACTGGAATCGATATTGATGTGCAGCCACCAGGTAAGATGGTTAAAAATATTCAAACCTTCTCTGGTGGAGAAAAGGCCTTAATTGCGATTAGTGTATTATTTTCTATTTTAAGAGCAAGAACCATGCCTTTATGTATCTTTGATGAGGTGGAAGCCGCTTTAGACCAGGCTAATGTTGAACGCTTTGCGCGTTATATTGGTCGATTCCGTGGCCAATCCCAATTTATTGTTGTGACCCATCGTCCCGGAACAATGGAACAATGTGATACACTATATGGTGTGACCATGCAAAAGGATGGTGTATCGCAATTATTAAAGGTAGAATTACGAGATGCGATGGATATCGCGAAAAAGGAGGATGCAAATGGCTTGGTTTCAGAGCATTAAGGATGCATTTAAAAAAAGTGATGATAAGGATAAGTACTTAAGCGGTTTAAATAAATCACGTAAAAGCTTTGGAGATCGAATTCGTGCTTTATCCAATAATTTTCATGGAATTAATGAAGAGTTGTTAGAAGAATTAATGATGATTCTTTTAGAAGGGGATGTAGGTATTCATACGGCCCAAAAGATTGTGGACCGTTTTGAAGAGCATGGTGCAGAATTAAAGAATTTTGATTCAATGGAAGATTATTTTATTTATATTCTTTATGAGTTTTATGATGATGTGAAAGAAGAGTATATTAACTTTAATCAAGAGGGACCAACGGTCATCTTAATGGTCGGTGTCAATGGGTCTGGAAAAACAACCACTTCTGCTAAATTGCTTCAATTGTATCAATCCTTAGGAAAGAAGGTGGCCGTTGTTGCCGCAGATACCTTCCGTGCTGGAGCTATTGATCAAATTGATGAATGGGCAAGACGCATTGACGTGCCTTGTATTAAAGGGAAGCCTGGACAGGATCCAAGCAGTGTGATTGTCGATGGCTGTCGTTTTGCGAAAGAAAATGAAATTGATATTTTAATCTGTGATACGGCTGGACGTCTACAAAATAAAACAAATTTAATGAAGGAATTATCGAAAATGAGCCGAGTGGCTTCAAAAGAAATCCCAGGTGCGCCACATGAGGTATGGTTGGTTTTGGATGCAACCACGGGTCAAAATGGAATTACCCAAGCCAATGTCTTCTTAGAAGCAACCAATGTAACTGGTATTGTTTTAACTAAGATGGATGGAACAGCCAAAGGTGGAGTGGTCTTATCAATTCATGACCAATTGCACTTACCAGTTCGTTTCTTAGGTCTAGGTGAAAAGCCAGAGGATCTACGTCCATTTGATGTGGCTGGTTATATTATGGGAATGACTAAAGGAATGAATGGCGATGATTGATAAAATCACAGCCAATGAATTGTTGGATGTCTATGGACCACTACTTACACAGCACCAACAAAATGTGCTTGATTTGTACTATGCGGAAGATTTTTCCTATGCTGAAATCAGTGAAGAATTAGATATTAGTCGTTCGGCAGTGATGGATACGGTACATCGAGCAACAAATCAATTGGAAAAATATGAGAAAATTATCCAATTTATCACAAAGAAGAAACAAATTCTTCAATTATGTCACGAGAAAAAGTATAATGATATAGAAAAAATTTTATAAATAGGAGGTACTATGTCAACAATTGTTATGAGTGTAAACGCAGGAAGTTCTTCATTGAAGTTCCAAGTCTTTAAAATGCCAGAGGAAGAAGTATTGGCAAGTGGAAACTTAGAGAGAATCGGAATTGAAGATGGAATCTTCGGAATGAAAACAGCCAATGAAGAAATCAAGGAAACCTTAGATATTCCGGATCATGCGGTTGCGGTTGAAATTTTAATGAAGGGCTTAATTCAATACGGCGTTGTTGAAGATTTAGCGGATATTAAAGCAATGGGACACCGTGTTGTTCATGGTGGAGAATATTTCTCTGAATCCGTTGCGGTTGATGAATGGTCAGAATCGAAAGTAGAAGAATTATGTGCTTTAGCGCCATTACATAACCCAGGTGCTTTGGTTGGTTTACGTTCTTTTAGAAAAGCATTGCCAAATTGTAAACATACCTTTGTTTTTGATACAGCTTTCCATCAAAGTATGCCTGCAGAAAATTATATTTTCCCATTACCTTATGAATATTATACAGAAGATAAGGTTCGTCGTTATGGAGCCCATGGAACTAGCCATGAATATTTAACTAAGCGTTTAGCACAGCTTCAAGGAAAGAAACAAGAAGAAATGAACATTATTACTTGTCACTTAGGAAATGGTGCAAGTATTACTGCTGTTAAAAATGGTAAATCCTTCAAAACATCAATGGGCTTTACACCATTAGGTGGAATTATGATGGGTACACGTTGTGGTGATATCGATCCAGCTATCGTACCATTCTTAATGAATAAACATGGTTATACTCCAGATGAAATGGATACCATCATGAATAAGAAATCTGGAATGTTAGGTGTAAGTGGTATTTCAAGTGATGGTCGTGACATTGCCGCTGCCATTGAAGAAGGCAATGAGCGTGCAATCTTATGTCAAAATGTTTATGTAAGCCGTATTGTTGAAGTTGTATCTGGCTACTATGGATTATTAGGTGGAGCAGATGCCATTGTATTTGCTGGTGGTATTGGTGAAAATGACTGTGCAATGCGTCAACGTATTTGTGATGGCTTAAAGGATGCATTTGGTGTTGTTGTCAAAGCAGAAGATAACGACAACGTTCGTGGTGTAGAAAAATTATTAAGTGCACCAGAATCAAAAATGCAAGTATGGTTGATTCCAACCAATGAAGAATTAGTCATTGCGCGTGATGCTTATCGTATTTTAGAAAATGCTTAATCAAATCATTAAGAAAATTGAAGCCTATGAGTCCATTGTCATTTTTCGTCATGAATACCCAGACATGGATGCCTTAGGCTCTCAATTGGGAATGAAGCATGCCATATTGGATTTATATCCAGATAAAAAGGTCTATTGTTTAGGCTCACTCAATGAGAAAGCCGATGACTTTATTGAAGACATGGATGAGGTTGATTTAGATTTGATCCAGCATTCTTTAGCGATTATCACGGATACGGCCAACGCTACACGCGTAGATGATCAACGTTTTCAATATGCGAAGGAATCTATTCGTATCGATCATCATGTTCAAGTTGAATCGCTTTGTGATCTCGAATATATCGATGCCAAGGCAACTGCCGCTTGTGAAATCATTGCTCTGGGATTAAGAGAAATGAAGGCTGAAATCTCACCCAAGACAGCGCAGCTTTTATATTGTGGAATGGTTGCGGATAATATTCGTTATACCATTTCAACAGTGCGTCCAAAAACCTTTCTTGCGGCCAGCTATTTGATGGAGCATGGGGTGGATGTCATTTCATGCAATGAACATAACTTTAGTAGTACCTATGAAGATTATTTATATGAAACCAAGGTTCGTGCGAAAAGCTTTAAAAAGGACAATGCGCTATTTGCGATTATGGAAATTGAGGATTACCAACCCTTAAGCTTTTCAGATGCCAAATCAAAAATCTATTGTTTATCTGGTGTAGAAGAAATTCATTGTTGGGCTTTATTTACACGTATGGAAGATGGTATTCACTATGCAGCTAGCTTACGCTCTAAGCGATTGGATGTTCGAAGCATTGCTGAACAATTTAATGGTGGCGGACATATTTGTGCAGCTGGAATTAAAAATCTAACAATCGATCAGGTGCAAGAAATTATTCAAGCTGTTGCTGATTTATCGAAATAGGATGAAAGGAAACCGAATGACGGTTTCCTTTTTGTGTGCTTTTTTAGCTTGATTAAGTGCTTTTAAGACACTAAATGAAAATGAATGAAAAACTGAAAAACGAGTTAGTCGTACTTTTTCAAGAAATATCCTTTATATAAAGGGATATGTGAAAGTGTACACATTCACTAGTGAAAAATATAAAAAATCTAACAAATAATCATTGTCTTTTGTGAAAAATCGTGCTAGATTAACTTTACGAAGAAAAGAGGTGTCTCTTATGGGATTTTTAAAAGGGAAAACAGCCATCATTACCGGTGGTGGTCGTTCTGTATTGAGTGATGGTCGTTGTGGATCCATTGGATACGGAATAGCGACAGCCTATGCGAAAGAGGGAGCTAACCTTGTTATTACAGGACGAAATTTACAAAAGTTAGAAGATGCCAAAGAAGAATTAGAACGATTATATGGCATCAAGGTCTTAGTTGTTCAAGCGGATGTAGCGGCTGGAAATGATAATGAAGCCGTGGTTAAAAATGTGGTTGATTTAGCCATTAAAGAGTTTGGACAAATTAATGTTTTAGTCAATAATGCGCAAGCAAGTGCATCGGGTGTTTCTTTAGCGGAGCATACAACCGAACAATTTAATTTAGCCCTTTATTCAGGCTTATATTCCGTCTTCTATTATATGAAGGCTTGTTATCCTTATTTAAAGGAAACAAAGGGATCTGTTATTAATTTTGCCAGTGGTGCTGGTTTATTTGGAAATTATGGACAAAGTGCCTATGCGGCTGCTAAAGAAGGTATTCGTGGTCTATCACGTGTTGCTGCAACTGAATGGGGCAGCGATGGTATCAATGTGAATGTGGTTTGTCCATTAGCTTGGACGGCTAAATTGGAGCAGTTCCAGCAACAATATCCAGATGCCTTTAAAGCCAATGTGAAAATGCCACCAGCTGGACATTATGGCGATGCAGAATTAGAAATTGGACGCGTAGTCGTACAGCTTGCTTCACCAGATTTCAAATATATGAATGGTGAAACAGTTACCCTTGAGGGTGGAATGGGACAAAGACCTTAAGTCGATATATTTCGGAAAGAATCAAAAACCTTATTCTCTTTACACTTGTTAATTCCTATTCTTTCCGTTTTATATAAGAAAATGACACACAAGCGATTGTGTGTTTTTTTCTTGTAATCAAAAAATAGGAAGCTTAAGATGATAATAGGTGAGAATTATGAAAGAAGAAACAAAGAACAGAATTCGAAAATTTAGTAAAGATCGTGATTGGGAACAATTCCATAGCTGCTCTAATCTGGCAAAATCAATTGTGATTGAAGCGAGTGAATTGTTGGAATGCTTCCAATGGTCCGACACCGATTATGATTTAGACCATGTAAAGGAAGAATTGGCAGATGTCATGGTGTATTGTCAGAATTTATTGGATCAATTGAATTTAGATGAGGATGAAATCATCAATTCAAAAATGGATCAAAATGAGAGAAAGTATCCGGTTGAAAAGTGTAAAGGGAAAGCGGATAAATATGATCAGCTTTAATAGGTGAAAGAGATGACATCCAATCATTTGCGCTACTTTATTGAAGTAGTTGAACAAAAAAACTTTACCAAAGCTGCTGAAAAACTATATATCAGCCAATCCGCCATTAGTAAGGCCATCCATTCCTTAGAAAAAGAGCTTCAAACATCGCTTTATGTTCACGATACCCGTAATTTTACCTTAACCTCTTCGGGTGAATTGCTCTATCAATTTGCTAAGGATGTACTTGATTATTACACCATGCGTGAAAATGAACTAAAAGCAAAGATTAAAAATGAAAATAATATCCTACGCTTAGGTTTACCTCCAACTGCTGGTAGTATTTACTTTTTTTCCTTAATTCGTGATTTTAAAAAACAGAATCCGGAAATAGAGCTTCAAATTAATGATGCAACATCAAAATATATCCCTGATCTTCTTATAGAGGGAAAATTGGATTTAGGGGTAGTGATCGAACCCTTTGATGATGAACGCTTTATCAAAAAGGTTGCCTATCAAACCGAAGCCGTCTTAGTGCTTTCCAATCAACATCCTCTTACCAATCAAAAGGAAGTTGATTTTTCGGATTTGAAGGAGGAGAGCTTCATTCAGGTAACCAGTGATTTTCAATATCGTAAGGTCTTTGAAAGCTATTGTCAGAAAGCGGGCTTTATGCCAAAGATTGTTTTTGAGAGCAATCAATGGGATATGATTATTGAGATGGTCGCTGATAATCAAGGAATCTCTATTTTACCTTTACCTTTATTGAACAATTATCATTCGGATCGGATACGATGTATTCCAATCACAAATCCAAAATTTCCATGGGCATTAACCTTAATTCGTTTAGGGAAGGTTCCTGTGACCTATGCGATGGGAAAATTCATAGACTTACTTTAATTCATGGTAAGTCTTTTTTTATGAATTTATTTCATAATTGATGAAAAAGGGATATTGGATTCTTTTCTATAAAAGCGTTTAAATAGAATTAGGTTAAGCGCTTACTAAACAAAAAATAATATCATTTATGGAGGAGAGTATTATGGAATCGAATCAAAACCCTACACAAAAAATGGGGCGAGCTTATCTTATTGAAGCAATATTATTTCTAACCTATGCCTTTTTTGCCGTGAACTGGATAGCCGGAAGTACCCTAACCAGTCAAATTGCTGAAACCTTTGGGGTAGATAGTGGTGCATCCTCATCCTTTGTATCCAATGCCGTAACCATTGCCAAAATCATTGGAAACTTTCTAGCGGCTTATATTTTAACGAAATTATATCCTAAAAAATCTATTGGTTTAGGCTCTTTATTGATTTTTGGTGGTAGCTTAATTGCTGTCTTTGCCCAATCCTATGTTATGTTTATCATTGGTCGTTTTATGATGGGCTTTGGTGGTGCAGTTTATGTGATCTATTTTTCACCATGTGTCATTCATTATTTTACACCAAGTCAAAGACCTACAATTAATGCATTAAATAGCTGTGCTTATAACTTTGGATCGATTGTTGCTCTATTAATTGTTGGACCAATCATCTTAGCTTTAAAAACCTGGCAAAAGAGCATGGGCTTCTTTGCAGCCATTAGTGGTGTTTTGTTTGTTCTTTGGTTAATCTTTGGTGAAGACTTTGAATTAAATAAGACAGCCAATACTTCGGAAGAAAAACGATTTACCCTTGGCGATGCAATGAAGGAAAAAATTACTTGGTTGTTACCATTAAGCTATTCTGGTGTTCTTATTCTTTATTTAACCTTATTACAATTGTTCCCTCGTACTGAAGGATCAGCAATTACCGCTTCAACCTTAAGTGCCTTAACGGGAATTGGTGGCATCATTGGTACTCTTCTTGCCATTCTACTTTCAAAAAAATATCATAAGAGAAAACCAGTAATCATTGTTTGTGGCATCATCATGACTGCAAGTGCCTTCCTTATGGTTAAAACATCAACACCAACTGTAGCGGTTGTATGTGCTTTATTCTTAGGAACCTTTATGTTCTTACCGATGACTTCATTAATGATGATTCCGCAGGAGTTGCCAGATATGACACCAAGTCGTTTAACTGCGATTATGGGTGTATTCTGGGCTATGTCTTATATTATTGAAACAATTGTTTTCTTCTTATTTGGAGTTCTTTTTGATAAAACAGGAAGCTATAATTCAAGTATTATGATTGCGGTCATCCTAAGCTTATCCTTTGTGATTGTTGGATTATTCTTACCAGAAACGGGAAAAGAATAGGAAAGGAAGTCTATGACTTATCAAGTTTATCAACAGGCTTTAAAAAATGGCGAATTGATGGCCTATCGTGAAGAAAAGACCAATTGTGATGGACCTACCTTACTATTGATTCATGGGAATCAAAGCTCATCTTTATTTTACGAGCATTTAATGGAAGACTTAAAAGAGAAGGCTCATATATATGCTGTTGATTTAATGGGCTTTGGTGATTCATCTTATCAACATGCGCATAAGACCATGAAGGATTGGGCCGATGATCTCGCCTTATTTATGGAAGAAAAAGAGATGGAAGATGCTATTGTTCTAGGATGGTCAGCTGGTGGTGGCTGTGCCTTAGAGCTTGCGGCATGTTATCCAGATAAGGTCAAGCATTTGGTTTTATTGGCTTCTGTTGGTGTACAAGGCTTTAAATTACCTTTACGTGATGAAAAGGGAAATGTAGTCGAAGGAAAATATTTAAGTAAAAGAGAAGAAATCATAAAAGATCCTGGTACAATGATTCCAATTACCAATGCGATAGAGAATAAAGACGCGCCTTTTTTAGAAAAGGTTTGGAAGGCAACTATCTTTAATCTTCATTGTCCAGATAAGGAAGATTTAGATGCTTATATGCAAGCGATATTAAAGGAGCGTTGCTTTGTCGATATTAGTGTAGCCCTTTGTCAATTCAATATCACAAGTGAAGATGATTTAGTCAAAGGCAGTGGACGTATTCATGCGATTCAATGTCCAGTGACTTGGATTCATGGAAAAAAGGATATCATTGTCAATTATGCGGTAGGAGAAAACAGTGTGAAGTTCTTTGATTCAAAAGCACGATTGGTTTCAATTGAGGATGCAGGACATGCCAGCTTTATGGATCAGCCTGAACAATTTAAAGAAATAATGGAAGAGATTCTTCGATAAAATAGAATGGAGAAAAATAATGAAAACAGTACAAGAAATTTATGCAAGTAAAGTTAAGAGTGCAAGTGAAGCGTTGGATTTAATTCAAGATGGAGACTATATCTTTTCTGCTCAAGCAGCTGGTGAACCGATTGAAATCATGTCAAATCTTCAACATTTAAAGGAGACTGGAGTCAAAGGCTGTCATTTGAATACCTGTTTACCTTTAAGGGATTATCCGGTATTTCATGATCAAGAAATGAAAGGAATCTTAGATCACAATGCGTGGTTTATGTCAGGTGCTTTACGTCAGGCTTATAAAGAACATATGGTTAGTCCTGTTCCACAAAGCTCAACATCGATTTTACGTAAAACTTTACAACGCTGTGAATACGAGCATTGGAGACCGGTCGTTATTTGTACGGTTTCACCTATGGATGAACGTGGGTATATGACGCTTTCGGTCAGTGCAATTTATGAAAAGGATTTAATTGATTATGGGGCTTTGGTTTTAGTTGAAGTGAATCCAAACTTCCCTAGAACCTATGGGGATACCTTGGTTCATGTATCACAAGTTGATGCAATCGTAGAAGCAAATCATCCAATTCCTTTGGCGAATTTAGCACCATATACGGAAACCGATGCAACGATTGGAAAATACATTGCTGATTTAATTGAGGATGGTTCAACCATTCAATTGGGTATTGGAAATATTCCAAATGCGGTAGCCAATGAATTAAAAAAGAAAAAACACTTAGGTATTCATACCGAAATGTTTACGGAAACCATGGTTGATTTGATTGAATGTGGAGCAGTCGATAACTCACAAAAGGGCTTGAATAATGGGTATTCAGTATGCTCCTTTACAATGGGTAGTCAACGCTTATATGATTATATCAACAACAATCCTTCCGTTTTATTTAAGTCTTGTACGTACACCAATGATCCATATACGATTGGTTTAAATGAGAAATTTGTTTCCATTAATGCGAGTCTAGAAATCGATTTGTATGGCCAAGCAGCCAGTGAAACAGTTAAAGGTATGCCTTGGTCTGGTACGGGTGGACAATCAGAAACTGTTCAAGGTGCACAAATGTCAAAGGGTGGAAAATCAATTTTAGCAATGCATTCAACCTATACGACCAAAGATGAAAATGGAAATGAAGTGCTTCATTCAAAAATCGTATCCAGCTTACATAAGAATTCAGCCGTAACGACCAGTCGAAATGATACCGACTATGTCGTAACAGAATATGGTGTAGCTTGGCTTCGTGGCTTAACGATTGGCCAACGTGCAAAGGAATTGATTAAAATTGCGCATCCGGCTTTTAGAGAACAATTGGAAAAAGAAGCAGAAGAATTATGTATTTGGTAAAAAAAGAAAATCTAAGCAGAAATTGCTTAGATTTTTTTTCGAAATAATGGCT
>CAVKAP010000049.1:0-18831 GCA_963654445.1 Segatella copri | reverse complement strand
GATATTTACTCAATTCAAAAGCCAAGGAACATCCACTGATTCCTGCTCCGATGATTATGCAATCATACATAATAGTTCTCCTTATTATTTTACATATTCTACTTCAAAGGACTTCCATGGAATATCCACTTCTTTTCCTTGATTAATAATTTCATCCACATGCATCAATAGTGGGAATTTTTTAAGATCTACCTTTCCTAATTCTGCCAATCGATTCACGGCACGTGCGGTTCTTGTCGCAATGACAATGGATTCTAGGGTTACACCTTGGAGCTGTTCCATGGCTTGATCAAAGCTTAAGCCACGTCCAAGTAAGGTTCCAATGCGACGTGTTCTTCCTCCAAATACTGTCACATATAAATCCCCAGCGCCATAGACAATATTGTCCGCTTGTCCACCAACGATTTCTAATAAATAACGCATTTCACGTACACCCTGTCCAAATAAGGCTGCTTGTGAATTGTAGTGAATTGCTCCTTCTCCTTCTCGTTTTTCAGCTAGTCCAACCGCTAAGGAAACGCCCAAGGCATAGGCATTTTTTAAAGCAACCGCACATTCTACCCCAACAACATCGGTTGAACAAGATACATGATAATAATCAGTTGAGAATAAAGATTTTAAATAACGTAGGGTTTCGATATCACGTCCACAAAAGGCAACCGCTGAATTGTCTTTATCCGCTAATTCATAGGATGTACAAGGTCCTCCAATCGCATTGATGGATAAGCCTTTTCCACCTTCAGTTTGTTCCCAATATTCTGGATAAGTCAACATCGATCCATCTTCCTGATCCATCATTCCTTTGGTGACTGAAATTAAAGGCACATTTCTAGGAATCTTTGGTAAAACCTCTTGGGCAAACCATTCCACACCAAAGCTTGAAACGCCACCTAAAATAACATCTGCACCTTCAATCGCTTCTTCCATGTCTTCTACAAAATAGTATTTGATTCCTTCATGTAGTGTTCTTTTTAAATTGATATGATAATTATCTTTCTTTAATTGTTGAATGACCTCTTGATCCAACGGTGTTCCTACCAAACGAATTTCATGTCCATTTTCAAATGTAGGATAAGTTAACGCTGAAGCCATTTGTCCAGCTCCAATAAAAGTGATTGTACTCATTTCATTCCTCCTGTGTACTTACACTTTCATTATGTCGAGAATAATAAGAATGTCAACGGTTTATAGGATTTTTACCATATCTTGGGATTTATTTCATTTTCTTGAAATTTTAACTGTTTTTTTCGTTTCTTTTTCGCTTTTATTCTTGACTTTTTATCCTATGGAATCTAGGATGGTAACAGTATTTCAATTATTGAAATTTATTTCAGGAGGATCTTATGGACAGCTATCGTACCAATCTAATTATTCGTGTTGCGAAATTGTATTATGAGCTTGGCATGTCTCAAATTGAAATCTCTAAACAAGAGCATTTATCAAAATCAACGGTTAGTCGATTAATTAAATTAGCCAGTGATATGGGCTTTGTCAAAATATCGATTGTTGAGCCGAAACATTCCTATTCTGATTTAGAAAATGAATTTAAGGCACGTTTCCATTTAAAAAAGGTGACGATACTACCTGATATGGTTGATAACCATGATGTTCTTGTTCAAGATATCTGTGCGGCAGCTGCCGAGGATCTTCCAAAATTAGTTGATAATAAAAGTGTACTTGGCTTAGCCTGGGGTTCTACCATGTCAAAGCTTCGTACTGTTTTATGCCAAACCAAAAAGAAGGATGTCCAAGTCGTTCAATTAAATGGAGGAGTTTCACGTGTGCTCTATCAAGTCGGATCGAGTGAAGTTATTCAAGCCTTTGTTGATAGCTACAATGGATCTGGCTATTTATTACCAGCACCAGCCATTGTCGATCATCCCGATATTGCGAACGCTCTAAAAAAAGATCGAAGCATTCGTACAACCATGGATTTAGCCAAAAAGTGTCAAACCGCGGTTTTTTCAGTTGGAAATTTAGGTCATAAAACTGCCCTCTATCAAATGGGTTGCTTCTCTGAAGAGGAATACCAAAAAATTAGTGAAGTGGCCGTCGGCGATGTCTGTTCACACTTTATTACCATGGACGGTAAATTGGCTGACCCCACTTTAGATCAACGTGTCATCGCAACCGACCTAACAACCATCCGTACCATTCCAAATAAGGTGGTCATTGCGATTGGCAAAGAAAAAGCCGAAGCAATATTAGGCGCTATTCATGGTGATTTAGTCGATTATCTTTATATCGATTATCCTACTGCGAAAAAAATTATTCAATTAAGTAATCAACAACTATAAGCTTTGTTCCACTTTCAACAAAGCTTTTTTTCTTTCAATTCCACCCGCATATCCACCAAGATGATTTGTTCCTATTACACGATGACAAGGGATAAGAATCGCAATCGGATTATGATGAACCGCCTGACCAATGGCTTGTGAGCCCTTCTTATGTCCAAAAAGAAGACAGCTTAATTGACCATAGCTTACTGTTTTTCCATAATCAATCTTTAAAAGCTCCGTCCAAACGGCTTTTTGAAAAGCAGTCCCTTCCATTTGAATTGGAGGGAAAAAGTCTGGTTTTTCTCCTTTGAAGTAGATATCAAGATATTTCTTCGTTTGTATAAAAACGCTTGATTCTTCAATAGAAACGTATGCTTGATTAAAAGCGCTAAGATCAAATGAAAGTCCTTTTAAATACCCATCTTCTTCCGTCAATACCAATCTGCCAATCGGTGAATCATAAATGCTTTGTTTCTTCATATTTAAAGTATAAAAAAACTAGAGTGGATGATACAACTCTAGTTTCTAATTTTATGCATATAAGCCCATGCTCATAACAAATCCAACAATAACACCAATTGGTCCGGTTACTAAACGAGAATAGAGAACAGCTGGAACACCCATTTCAATGGTTTCAGGTTCAGCTTCTCCTAAGGATAGACCAACGGGGATAAAGTCACATCCAACCTGCGCGTTGATCGCAAATAGTGCAGGAAGTGAGTATTGTGGTGGAATGTTGCCTTTTGCGAACTCAGCTCCAAGTAAAGTTCCTACAACCTGTGCAATAACAGCACCTGGTCCTAAAATTGGAGATAGGAATGGCATACCACAAATAAAGGAAATCGCAATCATTCCAGGTAATGTGGAACAAAGAGGAGAGATGGTGTTCGCAATGACATTACCTAAACCACTTGCACTAATAATTCCCAATAAGGTAGACGTAAAGGCCATGAATGGTAAGATGTTTCGAATGACCATGTCAATTGAATCACGACCAGCCGCAAAGAATTTATTTACAACATGTCCTACACCAACCCCAATACGGGTAATAATATTTTGTTTCTTTCCTTCTTGTGCAGCAGCAATTTCAGCTTTGGCCTGCTCCTTTGTTTTTGGAGCATCTGCTGCTTCTAATTCTTGTACAGCTGTTAAGCTACTTACTTCATTTGTTTCATCAGTGAAAGAAAGATTGTTTTCTTTAACATCGGATACATAAATATCTTCCGTAATATACATAGCCAATGGTCCAACAGCACCTACAGGTTCAACATTTACGGTCTTAATATGTTTTTTCGGATAAACACCACAACGAGCAGTTCCTCCACAATTGACAACAGCTACCGCAATTTCATCATCCGGAACAGTTGTTTTAAAGCCATCCACTAATTCACAGCCTGTCATTTCAGCAATCTTTTTGGCAACAGGTGAAAGCTGTTGTCCAGTTACGCATAATACTTTATTTCTTTTTTCTGTTGGTTCAATGATCAAAGGTCCTCCAAAACCAGCAGAACCTTTTGTGATTTTAATATTCTTATACATGTCAGCCTCCTACTTTTTAATTCCTGTTAGGTGAAAATAGATTTTTTCTGTAATCACACCACGAATTAAACATAGAATTAGACCGGCAATAAAGAAACGAATCGCTAAATCACCCAAAGGTAAACCTAGCTTTTGAATACCTGTCGCAATTCCCATATAAACAAACAATTCACCTGCATTGGCATGTGGGAATAACCCTGTTACTGGATGGGCAAAGGTTGCGACCACATCAAACATAGCTGGCTTGTACTTTTCATCACAAAAACGCATAACAGAATAACCCATTGGGTTTCCTAAAAACATCAACCCAATCATTGGCATTAGGGTATATCGACAAATTGAATACTTGGTTAGCTTGGCAGTAAAAGCATTTACACGATCCTCACCAACAATTTTAATAATGGAATTCATAAATGTGAGCAAGCAAACAATCATTGGGATAATTTCAACAACCCAACTTGAAAATTGTTCACCACCTGTTTCAAACAAATTCATGAAGCCATCCGCTATATTAGAAATAACCTCCATATTTTCCTCCTTTAAGCTTCATGAAAGGCCTTTCATGTTCTCGACATCGTTATTATCACAAGAAAGCAAGGACTCGTCAACAAGAAGTGGGATAGTTCCCATAAATAGGGATAAATTTCATAAACAGGTAGAATAATTCCAAAAAAAAAAAGGATCATCCTTATGACAATCCTTTATTAATCCAACTTTTTCATTTTAATCATTTTATTGATATGTTGAGCAGCAATGGCCCCATCATTACATGCCGTAATCACTTGTCTTAAATCTTTGGCTAGAATATCACCAGCGGCATAGATGCCATCGACCTTGGTTTTTCGATTTTCATCTACGACAATATAGCCTCTTGAGTCCACAATATCTAAGCTTTTTAAAGCGGAGGTCATTGGATTTTGTCCTTTGTAAGGGAAAATGCCAGCTACCTTTAATTCGAGCAATTCATTCTCTTTTTCTACAACCAAAGCCGTAACTCTTCCTTTTTCACTGAGAACTTCTTTTGGCTTAGTCTCGTATAGAACCTCTACCTTTTCTTCCTTTTCAATTAAGGCTTGTACAGAAGGATCTGCTTCGATTTCTTTGTCCTCCACAAGAATATAGACCTTTGATGCAAATTTACATAAGAAGCTTGCTTCTTCAATGGCTGCATTATTCGATCCTATAACTGCTACGTCTAAGCCTCTAAAAAAGGCACCATCACAAACCGCACAAAAGCTAACACCATGTCCAATATTCTTCTTTTCGCCAGGAATATTCATCATGGCTTCTTGGGTTCCCATCGCTAAAAGAATGGCTTTAGCTTTTAAACAAGCTCCATCCTCTAAGGTAATAGAACGATCCTTATTCACTTCAATGACCTTTCCATATTGATATTCCGCTCCAAAGGAAGTGGATTGTTGGATCATTTGGCTTGCTAAATCAGGTCCTGTTGTATCAATTACACCGGGATAGTTTGCAATTTTATAGGTCTTTAATAGCTTTCCTCCTGGTGCTCCACTTTCAATCATTACCGTTTTTAAGCCAGCTCTTGATGCATATAAAGCAGCACTCATTCCTGCTGGTCCTGCACCAACGATGATTAAATCATATTCTTTTTCCATATTTACCATACCTTTCGATCACACCATAATTTTTCTTCATGTAAAAGCTTAATTAGTGAACTGTATTCATGAATGACACGACATGGTCTCATCTTTAATATCGTACCTTTATCCTTCACATCTTTACTATAAACAATCGAATAGGCCGCAATCTGCTGACATGCCCATACATCTCCACTGGAATCACCCACATAAACCAAATTATCATGCCCTTGGTCTAGAGCCGAGCATGCTTCAATCAGTCCTATTGGAGAAGGCTTTGGTTTTGAACATTGATCTACACCATAAACGACATCAAAATACGCATCGATTTCTGATTGCTTTAAATCTGCTTGAATTAAATTCTTGGTTTTATTGGAAACGATTCCCATTTTATAGCCTTCTCTTTTTAATTGTTCAAGGGTTGTCTTTACTTGTGGATAGATTTCTAAATATTGAATATTTTCAAGATACAATTCATCATAGCGTTGATGTAATCTTTGAATTTGATCTTCATGAAAATACCAAGATAAGACTTCATCCACGGTTGGTCCAAAAAAGGCTTCCTTTTCTTCCTGACTTAATTGATAATCGGGCTTTTCTTCTCTAAAAAGAGCATCCCATACACATTCAATGGTTTTCCGACTATTTGATAGAGTTCCATCCACATCAAATAAAAGAACGGGCTTTTCCGCAATCAAACGTTGAAAAGCACCCAAGATACCTAATAAGCCAATGCCAATAAACACTATAGAAATGACTTGTGCAATTCGAAGCTGTCCAAGCATTAATGAATCGGTTCTTAAGCCTTCAACAAAAAAACGGGTACATCCATACCAAATAAAATAGGCAAAGCCTGCATCTCCTCTTTTTCGATAAAAAAAGCGACGAAAAACAAGAACGATCAATAAGAAGCCTAAGAAATCTAAACAGCTTTCAAATAGAAAGGTTGGCATACGATAGGCCCCATTAATATACATTTGATTTTTTATAAAGGCCGGAAAATATTGATAAAAGGATTCCTTCACAACCCGTCCATAGGCTTCTTGATTAGCAAAATTTCCCCATCGTCCAAAGGCTTGTGCTAAAAGAACATGTGGCATGATCAAATCAAACATACGCCATAAAGAAACCTTATTCCTTCGAAAATAGAAAACACTAAAAAGAATACCTGCAATCAGACCACCATGTATGGCCAATCCTCCTTGCCAGGTTGCTAAAATATATTCTGGATGTAAAGAATAATAGTCCCATTCAAAGGCTACATAATATAGCCTAGCTCCAATGATTCCACAAATTAATAAGGGGAATAAATAATTCTCCAATAAAGAAGAAGCATATCCCCATTTTTTAATAATATGTTGACTTAAAAGATAGGCAAGAATTGCCCCAGTTAATATAAGTACGGCATACCATGTAATTTGTAAGGAACCAAAGGAAAGAAAAATTCGACTATTCGGCATTAACTGCATTTTCTTCCTCCATTTCTTCCTTATTATCCCCAATGGCTTCAATGACACGGTTTTCAAATTCTTTGGCCGAATCATGCCCACTTTGTATCAATAAATAATTGGTTACCGCGGTTTCAATAATAGTCGACATTGGTCGTCCACTACTGACTGGAATACGCATCTTTAGAATACGAATTCCAAAGATTTCCGTATATTCCTTTTCTTCAATACCGACACGATCATATTCAATTGAATCATCAAAATTTTCTAAAACGATATGTAGCGCAATTTCAACGCAATCAGCAAATGAGCTAACACCGAACATACGCTCTACATTGATTACCCCAATTCCGCGCATTTCCATATAGCCCTTTAATAAAGGTGGGGTACAACCAACCAAGCTATTATGCATCAAATAACAATCAACGCGATCATCGGATATCAATTGATGTCCCTTTTTCAAAAGCTCTAGGGCAATTTCACTTTTACCCATACCAGAACGACCGGTAATTAAAACACCGACACCAAAGATACGCACCAATTCACCATGGATAATAATCGATTCAGCTAATTGTTCATCCAAATAATTGGTGATATTGATGACTGTACGACTAGTCATATCATCGGTATGAAAAACTGGAAAGTTCTTTCGCATGGCAATTTCAACCAAAACCTCAGGTATTTTTTGTCCATGACTAATAACGATTGCAGGTGTTTCTGCCCCAGTTAAAAATTCAAAGGAACGTCTTTGCGAAACCTGATCCATTTCTTCTTCAATGAATCGTGCTTCCTTTTCACCAATCACAATAATCCGTTTGGTCATAGATTTTGGAAAATAACCAGCGAGCTCTAATCCAGGACGATTGGTATCGGCAAGCTCGATTGGGCGAAGTAAGCTTGTCTCATCCCCTGAAACCTGTGTCCAATTAAATTGTTTACATAACTGCTTAACGGTTACTGAACGCATATTTACCTTCTTTCTAATAACGGTTTTAAGTATTGCCCGGTATAGCTTTCTTCTACTTGACTGATTTTTTCTGGCGTACCAACTGCTACAACACAGCCTCCGCCATCGCCGCCTTCAGGTCCCATATCAATCAGCCAATCTGCACATTTCACAACATCTAAATTATGTTCAATCACTAAGACCGTATCCCCATGATTGACCAATCGTTGTAAAACATCAATCAATTTATTTACATCATCACTATGTAAGCCAGTTGTTGGTTCATCCAGGACATAAAGGGTCTTTCCGGTCGGCTTTTTTTGAAGCTCACTGGCAAGCTTCACACGTTGGGCTTCACCACCGGATAATGTCGTTGCACTTTGTCCCAATTTCACATACGAAAGACCAACATCACATAGAGTTTGAAGCTTATGTTTAATTTTTGAAACCGAATCAAAGAATTCACAAGCTTCTTCAATTGTCATATCTAAGACATCCGCAATAGTCTTTCCTTTATAGGATACCTGCAGTGTCTCTTCATTATAGCGTTTTCCCTCACATTGATCACATTTTACATAAACATCGGGTAAAAATTGCATGGAAATGCGAATGATTCCATCTCCTTGGCAAGCTTCACATCGTCCACCCTTCACATTAAAGGAGAAGCGTGATTTATCAAAGCCTAAAAGCTTCGCTTCCTTGGTTTGCGCAAATAAAGCACGAATATCATCAAAGACACCCGTATAGGTTGCCGGATTGGAACGAGGCGTTCGTCCAATCGGATCTTGACTGATTTCAACAATCTTATCAATATTCTCTAAGCCTTTAATTTCCTTTACCTTCCCTGGATGAACATGCGCCTTTCCTAGGGCATGTTGAATCCCATGGGTAAGAACTTCAGTAACTAGACTGGATTTTCCTGAACCGGATACGCCTGTCACAACAGTCAATGTTCCTAATTTTATATCAACGCTTACTTTTTTTAAATTGTTTTGACTGGCTTGCACAATGCGGATCTTTTTCCCGTTTCCTTTACGACGTTTTTCAGGAACTTCAATCTTCTTTCGACCACTCAAATAAGCCCCTGTAATGGAATTTGGATTTTCCATCACCTCTTGTGGCGTACCACAGGCTACGATTTCACCACCATGAACACCGGCCTTTGGTCCTACATCCACAATATAATCGGCTGCCCGCATGGTATCCTCATCATGCTCAACAACAATCAATGTATTGCCTAAATCACGCATTTCTTTTAGAGACGCAATTAATTTATCATTATCTCTTTGATGCAAGCCAATGCTCGGTTCATCCAATACATACATAACACCAGTCAGCTTAGAACCAATTTGGGTTGCCAAACGAATACGTTGTGCTTCCCCTCCACTTAAGGAGCCTGCTAAACGATCCAGGGTCATATAGCCTAGTCCAACATGATCTAAGAACTCTAAACGATTTTTGATTTCACGTACAATCAAATTGGCTATTTCTTCTTGCATCGGATTTAATTCCAAATGCGCCATAAAATCACGCGCCTTTGAAATGCTCATCTGACAAAATTCATAAATATTTTTTCCACCCACTTGAACGGATAAGACCTGTGGATTTAAACGCGCACCAGAACAAGTCGGACATCTTTGATCAGAAATAAAGGAGCCATACCACTCTCTTGAAAAGGCAGAACCTGTCTCTTGGTAACGTCTTTCAATCATCGGGCATACACCTTCAATGTATTCTAGCTTCGATTGCGTAATACCAGAACGTGAATTTAAGGTATAGGCAATGGGTACATCACTTCCATATAAGACATAATCCAACTTTTTTCGATCAATGTCTTTTAAAGGAAGTTCTTTATCAATTTCATAATATTCAATCATGGCATTAATGCGCTGCCATTCTAAGTTTTCTGTATTTACAATGTTTTTATAATAACGAATGCCACCCTGTGAAATACTTAAGGACCAATCGGGAATCAAAAGATCTAAATCAACCTTTTGCGTGATTCCTAGACCATGACAGGTAGGACAAGCTCCAAAGGGCGCATTAAAAGAAAAGAAGCGTGGTTCTAAGCTTGGAACAGAAAAACCACAAATCTTACAGGCTGAATTTCGCGAAAAAAGAAGCTCTTGATCTCGTGTTAGACAAATCGCAAAGCCATCACTTAGACGAAGAGCTGTCTCTAGTGAATCATAAAACCGGGAGCGATTGTCTTTTCTTACAATTCGATCGACAACGACATCAATCGTATGTTTTTTATTCTTTTCTAATTCTTTGACTTCTTCTAAGTATTGAATATCACCATCAATACGAACACGCACAAAGCCTTCCTTTTGTAGCTTCTCTAAAAGATCCTTGTGCATGCCTTTTTTAGCTGAAACAATGGGACTTAAAATCGTACAGCGTTCCCCTTCTTCGAGCTCCATAATACGATCAACCATTTCTTTAATGGTATTTCCCGTAATTGGAATATGATGATTTGGACAATAAGGAACACCTATTCGAGCATACATCAAACGTAAATAATCATAGATTTCCGTTGCCGTACCTACGGTCGAACGGGGGTTATTTGAGGTTGTTTTTTGATCAATCGCAATTGCAGGCGATAAGCCCGATATTTCATCGACATCGGGTTTTTCACTATTTCCCAAAAATTGCCGGGCATAGCTGGACAGACTTTCCATATAACGTCTTTGTCCTTCGGCATAAATGGTATCAAAGGCCAAGGAAGATTTTCCTGAACCGGATACACCGGTCATAATCACAAATTTTTCCTTTGGGATCTTTACATTTATGTTCTTTAAATTATTTTCTCTTGCACCTCGTATATCGATATATTTACTTCCCATTATGCCCTCCTCGCGCTTTATTATAGCATACGATTTATTAACAAAAAAAGATGACTTTTGTCAAATGAAACGCCTTTCACTCGAACAAGTCATCTTGATAGGATATTTTTAAATGTTCATAGGCTTTATGCGTAGCCACACGTCCTCTAGGTGTACGATTAATGAATCCAATTTGAAGAAGATAGGGTTCATAGACATCTTCAATCGTACTTGCCTCTTCACCAATGCTTGAAGCAATAGCCTCAAGTCCAACCGGACCGCCTTTAAAGCGTTCAATGATTCCTCGTAGATATTGATGATCGACACGATCTAAGCCCAATTGATCGACCTGTAGACGATCCAAAGCGGTTTTCGCAATCTCTAAAGAAATATTCCCTTCATTATAAACCTGGGCAAAATCACGAACCCGACGGAACAAACGATTGGCAATACGTGGTGTGCCTCGTGAGCGCAGAGCAATCTCTACCACTGCATCCTGGTCAATCTGGGTCTGCATAACACGAGAGGTTCTTGCGACAATCTTTGATAATTCCTCCAAGGAATAATATTCCAATTGACTGACAATCCCAAAACGATCACGTAAGGGAGCACTTAAATCACCCGCCCGTGTGGTTGCTCCTACTAAAGTAAAGGGCGGAAGCTCTAAACGAATGTTGTGGGTAGTAGCACTATCCTTACCCACCACAATATCCAAACAATAATCCTCCATTGCTGGATAGAGCACCTCTTCTACTTGTTTAGGAAGACGATGGATTTCATCAATAAATAAAACATCACCTGGCTCTAAGGTACTTAAAATAGCTGCAAGGTCTCCACTCTTTTCAATTGATGGACCAGAGGTCGGTTTTAAGTTCCCATGCATTTCATTGGCTAAAATATAGGCCAAGGTCGTCTTTCCAAGTCCTGGTGGCCCATACAATAAAACATGGTCTAAGGCTTCCTGTCTTTGTTTGGCCGCAGAAATAAAAACGGATAAATTATCCTTTAAGTTTTTTTGTCCAATATATTCTTCTAAGCTGGATGGACGTAAGGTATTTTCCAATCCATCCTGTGTTTGAAAATCTTGTGAAACTTCTCTTTCCAAAATATCAACCCCTTCTATTTTGCTAGTAAGCTCAATGCTTTTTTCAACATTTGACTGACATTTAAATCCGTATTGGCTAATTCTTTACGAACCCCATTTAATTGACTACCTTTAAAGCCCATTGCTTCTAAGGCTTCTTGACATTCAATCCATACTGGATTTTCCTTGTTTGTATCTTGCACTTCAACCGATACAAATTTTCCTTTTAAATCTAAGACAATCTGTCCAGCAGTCTTTGCACCAATACCTGGTAAGGCCTTTAAACGCTTGATATCATCCTGTTCAATGGCTGCAATCATTTCTTTTCCACTGATTGTTCCTAAAATATTTAGAGCACTTTTTGGACCAATGCCTCGCACATTGATCAAACGCATAAAGACTTCATAGTCCTCTTCCTTTTCAAAACCAAATAAAAGCATAGCATCCTCCCGGACATGCTGATAGGTATATAAAAAGACATCTTTTCCTAAAGACTGACTTTCAGGATGACTGATATAAACTTCATATCCGACTCCTTGTACATCTAATACAATCGTCTCATTACGGATAAGACGAACCGTTCCTTGAACAAAGGCAATCATATATTTTCCTTCCTTTATGTTTTTTTATGTGAATTTCAATTTATTCTTGTACTTTTATAGAGGTCTTTCTATAATCTTCTTGAAAAAGAAGGAGAATCTATGGAAAGAAAAAAAATCAAGCCTCTTACAAAAACACAAAAAGATTTTTTATTTTTAGGTCATCCAATTACATCATCAACTGAAATGATGAAAGAGAAAAACTTCACTCAACATCGTGGAACCTCTGTTTATGAGCATTCCATCGGTGTCGCTTATACAAGTTATTTTGTGGCAAAGCATCTACCTGTTCAATTTGATGAACAAGCATTGATTCGTGGGGCTTTGTTGCATGATTATTTTTTATACGATTGGCATGAAAAGGACGATTCCCATAAATGGCACGGCTTTAATCATCCTCGTATTGCCAAAGAGAAGGCTATTCAAGATTTTCAAATCAATGAAAAGGAAGCCAACATCATTCATCGCCACATGTTCCCTTTAACCTTAATTCCACCAAAGGATCGAGAAGGAGTTCTCGTTTCCTGTATGGATAAACTTTGTGCGATTTGTGAAATGATGAATATTCGCTATTTAGCCAAATCGATGCGCCTTGAATTAGATTTAGACAGTGAGTAGAAATACTCACTTTTTTTATTTAATCATCTCTTGAGCGTGGTGCCACAATTAAAATCAATCGCAATAACTGCATCAAGCTGACAAAAAGTGCCGCAACATAGGTTAAAGCCGCAGCGACAAGGACCTCCTTGGCTCCTTTATAATCCGAGCCTTGAAACAGTCCACAATTTTCAATTGTTTTTAAAGCACGATGACTCGCATCAAATTCAACTGGTAGGGTAATCAATTGAAACAATGTGGATAAGCCGAAGCATAGAACACCTAACCAAGCTAAACCACTGATATTAATAAATAAGCCCAATAAGATCAAAGGCATTGCAAGAGTTGAACCAAGATTAGTAATCGGAATAATCGCCATACGCAATTTAATTGGCGTATAACCAACATGGTGTTGAATCACATGGCCCACCTCATGACAAGCAATCCCAATCGAAGCAATACTTTGACCGGAATAGACCTCATGACTTAAATTCACGACCTTTCGTGTCGGATCAAAATGATCCGTTAGCTCTCCGGATATCTCTTGAATCGATACATCATAAATTCCATTTTGTTCCATCATATATTTTGCAACCTCAGCTCCGGTCATTCGTCTTGAATTCGGATATTCACGCCATGTCGCATAGGTACTCTTCACCTTTAATTGTGCAAGACCGGTCAACAATAAAGCCGGTACGACTAAAATCAAATACCATTGATCAAAATATAAGCCTGGGTAGTACATCATTTCACATCCAATCTATTCGCCTATTATAATGCATTCACAACAATTCAACAATTCTTTGATGAATTTCTTGAAACAATTCACTATCGACTTCCACATGTGCTTTCACATCAATGATACGGGAGGTATTGATCCATTTCGCATCATTCATATAAAGCACACTATCTTTTACTAATCCCTCAATCGATCCTAAGGGCATTAAATGCCTTTTTCCTTGCGGATTGTCTTTACTTTTTGCCAATTGTAGTGCTCTTTGATTACCTGACATGGGAACCACAAAGGCTTTGCCATGAACCAAGGATAAAATTAAGCCAAAATGTTGATAGGCTATTTCACAAATATAGGACATCCCATAATCAATATAACAAATATCCCCTTTACGAATACGAACCTCATGATTGGATCGTTTCGTTTTACGTTGACAATAATTCATCTTTGATAAAAGGTAATCATAAACCTCTTTACGATCCATAAAGGCCAATAAGGCCTTTTCTTCCCTTTCTACCTCGAAAAAAAAGTCCTGTAGCTCATCACTTGTCAACTCACTAAATTTTGTTTTCACCCAAGCTTTTCCCATAGCTTTATTTAAACAAAAAAAGCTTACAAAAAAGTGACAGGCTATCTTCGAAAAGACAAAATACGATGCTTAATTCGTTGATACAAGCCAATTAAAGGGTGAAAATGCTCACTAATCATGGCACTTTTTTCAATAAAAAGCTCTACAATCAATAAAAGCGACAACATGACCGCAAAGCCAATCGTACTGTTATATAAATACACGAAGGCACACAAACCAAAAAGAGCAGTCATTCCACACATAATAATCACCGTATTTTCATGACCAAATTGTGCCATCAATAAATGATGGATATGACTTTTATCGGCTTGCATGAACTTCATTCCTTTAATCGTACGTCTTAAAATAGCACTTAGGGTATCAATGATCGGAATGCACAATAAAAGCATTGGTAAAGCTAGGGTAACAATGGTTGACCCCTTAAATCCTAATAATGAAATTGCTGAAATCATAAAGCCTAAAAATAAGGATCCGCAATCTCCCATAAAGATACTAGCCGGATGGGCATTATAAACCAAAAAGCCACCGGTGCTTGAAGCCAATAAAAAGGTTAAAACAGCCACATCCAATCTTCTTTCCATAACAGAAACCGAACCGATGACTACTAACATGATTAAAGACATGCCACCGGCTAATCCATCTAGACCATCAATCAAATTAATGGCATTGGTAATTCCTGCTACCCAAATTAAGGTAAAAATAAAAGAAAAAATTGGATGATCAATGACTAAACCAAAGGGTAAATGAATGGCATCCACACTGACTCCATTCACAATTAAAACTAAGGCTGCAACGACTTCAAAAAATAATTTCACAGGCGGTTTAATATCAATCAAATCGTCAACTAAGCCGGTAAAAAACATAATTGAACCACCTAAGACAATTCCTTTAATGGCTTGATCCACCTGTAAAAAGAAGGGTGCCATCGTAATAAAAGCCAAAAAGATGGCAATTCCACCAATTCGAGAAATAATTCCATGATGAACTGTACGATTATTCTCCTTGGCATAGGCTTCAGCCCAAATGGAATATCGTTTAATGATGGGTGTTAAGATCAATGAAATCAAAAAAGGAAAACAAATAATACGTAAATCAATCAAACTTATTTCCATCCTTTCATATTTTCTATTAAATCATTTTCAGGACATTCGGTACAAATCACTGGATGATTTAATTCTTGTTGGAGCAATTGTCGCATACCGAAACAATAGGCCATGCCACCACTTAATAAGATACCGTTTTGATGAATCATTTCCTTCATTTCAATACTCACACGCTCCATACATTGTTTGGCCCATAGGGTAATCTGTTGAATCACACTTTCCATGCATGGCCATAAATCCATTGCTTTACATTGGATTTGAACATATTCATTGCGTGAATTGATTGCGGTACATAGAAGAGTCGCATTTTTTCCCTTCCAAAGTGCTTGACTCGCTGCTTCCTTTAATGCCGAAGCATCCTCTGGTCCAATCATACAATTGGTCATATCAGCAATCTTCTTTTGAATGAGCTCATCCACCTGTTTCCCGGCATAAAAAATAGTCTTTAAGACAATGCGTTCTTCATGCGTATAGACCCCAATTTCTGTATAGGTATGTCCACTATGGATAACCATGGTTGGTTCAATAGTTTGTAAGGCATCCATAACGGTCATAAAATCAATTTTGCTAATGCCCGCTTGATTGATTTCATTTTGCCACCGCAACAATTGTTCTTCCTCTGTTTCAGTAGGAACCACAACTAAAGCACGAGGTCGAAACAGGGCATGATCACTTTGAAGCTGCTTCATCCCTTCCTTGATTAAAGGGGCAACACTAGACATCATTCGATTATAATCTAAGGGATATTTAATATTGATCGTTCTTTGATCTTGATAGACATAATCCATTACATCTTTGCCTACCGCAACGACATTTTTTTGTTTATATGCGACACTAGTACGAATATGAACCTCTTTTTCTTCCATGTAATCATAGAAACGACAATTATATCCACCTAGATCCAATGCATACCAGTGATCAAACATCTTACCCTCCTAATCCGTTATAAATCGTTAAATCTAAAATTGCCTGGGTTGCCAAATAAGCTAAAACCAACGACAATAAAAACATTAATACAACAACCTTACGGGGTTGCTTGACCGAACAAATGCGATCAAATTGAATCGAACTAACAGCATAAAAGCTCATAGCGAAACAAAGTACAAATAATAAATATTTTAAAATTGAAAAAGTCATTATCCCACCGTCACAATCTGTACAAAAGGATATTGATCCTTTAAAGCATTTTGAGCTTCCTTTAATTGATTTCGACTTCCAAAGCCCATCATTGTTGAACCAGAGCCAGTCATCATGACTGCAAGTCCAAAGGCTTGCATTTCATCCTTTAATTGTCTTAAAGGTGCCACAAGCTCTAAAGCTGCAGGCTCTAAGGCATTGCCCATATGTTGAATAAAATGCTCTAAATCCTGTGAAACGATATCCTTTTCCAACAAATCCAAATCTGGATGTAAGGGATCTAAACAATGCCAGGTTTGAAAGGCTTCCGGTGTGGATACCCCTTGTTCTGGCTTGACTAAAAGAATGGAGAATTTCCATTGACAATTCAAAAGACGAATTTTTTCCCCAATCCCTTGAACACGCGCATAACGTGATACAACACAAAAAGGAACATCCGCTCCTACCTTTTTTCCTAGACGAATCATATCCTCTAAGGATAAGTGAAGCTCATCCATATCATTGATTACCTTTAAAACAGCGGCCGCATTGGCACTTGCTCCGGCAAGACCAGCTTGCATCGGAATATGTTCTTCGATTCGAATCGTATAATCGGAAATTTTATAATTTTCTTTTAAGACTTGTACCATCTTTTTCATCGCATTATCATCTGGAATTTCACCATTCGTACATGTGATTGTCGTTTCCTGCGATTTTTCTAAATCAACCACATTATATAAAGATAGTACAGGAGCCATAATCATATCTAATTCATGATAGCCATCTTCATTTTGCCCTAAGACATCTAAGGCAAGATTTATTTTGGCTGGCGCATATACTTTCATAACATACCTCAAATATATAGAAACAATTCAATTATATAGTATTCTTACCCTTTTTACATAAATTTCATAAAAAAGGAAGAATCACTTTGACTCTTCCTGCACTTTTTGACAAACCCATGCTTCATTTTTTTCATACAAACGAATGAAATCTTCAAGCGTACATTGTTGGGCTCTTTGATTGATTGGAATGCCTGCCTTTTCTAAACAAGCAATCACACCCTCTTTATCTTTAAAAGCACTTTGAAGATTATTGTAGATGGTTTTTCTTCTCTGGGTAAAACAAGCCTTGACTAAGGCATAAAACGCTTGTTCATTGGAAAGCTGATATTGGTGATGAAAGGTAAATTGTAAAACCACCGAATCAACCCGTGGACTTGGCCAAAAGACATGACGACTGACATCCATTACCTTCTTACAATGACACTTGTATTGCCAAATAACACTTAAGGCATTGTATTCCTTACTCGAAGCGGTAGCTAAAAAACGTTGGCCGACCTCTTTTTGCATCATGACCGTGATTCTTTCAATGGGTTCTTTGGCTTCAAAGAGCTTAAATAAAATAGGGGTTGTGATGTAGTAAGGAAGATTGGAGGCAAAGACAACCTTTTGCCCATCCTTTCTTAAGCGTTTGATTTCATCATCTACCGATACATTTAAAAAATCCTCGAGGATGACCTCTAAATGATCATCTCCTATTTCATTCATTAAAACCGTTGGCATTCGCTCATCAATTTCATAGGCTACGACATGATTGCTCTTTCGAGTCAGCATTTGCGTCAAAGCCCCAATGCCAGGTCCAATTTCGATACAGCATTCGTTTTCATCCTGAATAGCAGCATCGGCAATCTTTTCCACAACGCGTGGTTCAATAATGAAATTTTGACCATAGCTCTTTTTCGTAAACACCTGATATTTTTCTTGAATCTCTTTTGTTCTACGTATTGTCGCAATGGCTTGTTCCATATTCAAGGACCTTTCTAATTTCTTCTGCAGAAATATTCATTTGATTTAAGCGTTTAAAGCACGTTTTGGCATTGCATGGACCAATATGAAGCTTCAAACAAAGCTGTTCACGAAATTTTCGATTTCCTAACAATCCCAAATCAATAAAATCATCCCATTCCAAGGAATGATGACTTTCTTCAAAGGTGACACAATGACTTAAACTTTCCCATAAATCTTCTTTTTGCGCATGCTCAACCCCAACTTTTTTAGGCGTTTTCGCTTTTTTCTTTTCAATAAATGCATTTTTACAGCCAGGGATAGCTTGATTGATCCAACGACGAATCTGTTCCCCTGGTGAATCAGGGTCTGTAAAAATAATGACCCCTCGACACTTTTGTGCTTCCCTTATACGATCCAAGGTCGAATCAACCAATTGATCTCCACCGGTTTCAATCGTATCGCATTGAAAATAACGCTTTAGGGTATTGGTATCATTCTTTCCTTCGACTACAATGATTTCTTTAATTCGTTCCATAAAGAAGATTATATAGAAATTGCATCCGGTTTACAAAGAATCTG
>CAVKAP010000048.1:0-10162 GCA_963654445.1 Segatella copri | reverse complement strand
AATTTCAAAAAATTTTATAAGGTATCAAATCTTGAATTTAACTTTTCAATCCACCCGAAAAAGTAAATTCAAGAACTCAATCTCTAAAATTTGCAAAAAAAAGGTGATGTTTCCATCACCTTCAATCATCTTCAAATTATTCAGCTTTTCCAGCAGAACCGAAGAAGTTTTCAACCATATCTTCTACTAATTCTTGGATTGCTTTTGTACCTGGAGCTAATAATTTACGAGGGTCATAACCTTTACCTTCTTGATCTTTACCAGCTTCGATATATTTACGAGTTGCATCTGCAAATACTAATTGGCATTCTGTATTTACGTTAACTTTAGAAACACCTAAAGTGATTGCTTTTTGAACTTGTTCACGTGGAATACCAGAACCACCATGTAATACTAATGGTTTACCATTTGTAGCAGCTTGGATTTCTCCTAAACGATCAAAATTCAATCCTGCCCAGTTTTCTGGATATTTACCATGGATGTTACCGATACCAGCAGCTAAGAAGTCAACACCTAATTCAGCAATTGTTTTACATTCTTCTGGATCAGCTAATTCACCAGCAGAGATGACACCATCTTCTTCTCCACCGATTCCACCAACTTCACATTCGATAGATAAACCTTTTGAATGAGCTAATTCGATCATTTCTTTTGATTTTTCTAAGTTTTCTTCAAATGCATAGTGAGAACCATCAAACATAACTGAAGTGAATCCAGCAGCAATTGCAGCTTTTGCTCCTTCGTATGTTCCGTGGTCTAAGTGAAGAGCAACTGGAACAGTGATTCCTAAGCTATCATGAATATTTTTAACCATACCCACAACATTGTCAAAACCACACATGTATTTTCCAGCACCTTCAGAAACACCTAACATAACTGGGGATTTTTTAGCTTCACATCCTAAAAGGATTGCTTTAATCCATTCCATGTTGTTGATGTTGAAAGCACCAATCGCATAATGTCCTTCATGGGCCTTGTTAATCATTTCTGTAGCAGATACTAACATTACTATTTCCTCCTTGTATGTTAATCTTACGCCCTTTATTTTACTACGAATCCTCCCATTTGCAAACCCTTATCGAAGCGAACTTCCACTTAATAAAGTTTCCTTTGACAATGTTCGAATTCTTTCTATGATTCGTTCAGCTCCGACCTTGTCAGATTTTTCAATCAAAGCATATTTTTGTTGAAGCTCTTCCATTGAATAATTCGATGTAAAATAAGTTTTTTTCTTTTGTTCCATACGTTGATCTAAAATGGGAAACAAAAGCTCATTTAAGGTCCAAGCACTTACTGACTCGGAACCAATGTCATCAAAGACGACCACATCACTACGAATCAATGCTCGACTTAAACGACGTGACACCTCTTCATCTCCAAAGGATTCCTTCACCGTTTTTACCCAAGAAGGAACCTTCACAAAACAAACGCTCTTTCCATTCTTAGCATAATAATTACATAAAGCCTTCATCATATAGCTTTTTCCAACCCCAGCTTGTCCATAAAGGTATAATCCCTTTTGATCTTTTTCAGATTGAACAACAGCCTGTAAGGTCTTTAAATATTCAGATTTCAGGTCCATATTTTTCGTTAGATTTTGTAGTTCAATCAAGTAATCTCTTTCACTCATATGGCTAAGCTTAAAGTTCTTACGATGCGCTAATTTTGTTTCTTTTTCTTTTTCAAAGGAACAGGAAATATAACGCTCTTCGAGATAGCCATTGTCATCAAAGCCTAAATGATAAACCTTTCCTTTGAATCTTTGACGACAAAAGGAAAGTGAACGACATCCATGACATTTTACGATTTCTTCTTTCCAGGTTAAAAATTCAATAATATTCTCTTCAACAAAAGAAGGAGTCAAATGATATCGATTTAAGAATTGTCGGATTTGAGGAATCGCGACAATGGACTGGATTTGATCATTCTTCATTGTTATTGCCTCCTAGCCCTTGTAGCATCGCATTGACTTCATCAATTAATTCTTGACTTGCATCATGCTGCTCTTTATTTTTATACCACTCTGGATAATCCTTTTGATTTGTTTTTCCTTTCTTCTTTGATGGAGATGAAAGGAGATTTAACGCTTTTTCTTTGGTATCGATTCCTTTTCGAGCCCAGGTTGAAGCGACTTTTTCAACATAAGCCTTTGGAAATTTTTGATCGGTTTGTTTCAAGGTATATTCAATTAATACATTTACGACTTCATTTGGAAATCCATAATTATTACATAATGCTTCAATGAGTTTTCGATCCGATTGATTCACTGGAGCACCATTTTGTAGACGGCTTAAAAATTGAACTGGAGCCATATTATAGCCTTCTGCTTGAACAGGTTTTGATTGATTTCGATAGATTTGTAGTTTCAAATGATTCCAATCAAAATAATGCGTTGTCGGATTAATCGAGCGCATGACATACTTTTTCATATCCTTTGCACTAATTCCGTGAATATCCGCTAAACGACCAATTTGTTCCATCGTTTCCTTCGTACGCAAACGAAGTGGAAAAATACGATCCATGCCCGTTAAAAATTCATCATAATTAAAATGATATTTATGATTTAAACGATTTTCTTTCGGAATCAACGAGGAATGAAGCTCTTCCTTTTTGTCATCCCATGTATTTAAAGAATCCAAACAGGTTGCTTCACTGACATTTTCATATGCATCACTGACCATTGGATTTGAAGAGAAAATCGTTTTTATATAATCAAAGCGTACCGAGCCTACCTTTTGAAAGAGCATGCGGCTAAAGGTATCGTGCTCTAAAAAATCATTAACCTCCAAAGGGGCATAGACATGATAGAGCCACCGATCTTGACCATGATAGGTTTTCAACAAATGAAATTGTTCCAAATATTTTCTTGCCTTTATAAAGGTTGTTTGATTCATTGCTGACATCGACAATAAGATTTCCTGTTCCACTTCTTTATTTGAAAAAGAATGCAACAATAAATACAAAACAAGCGCATCCCGATTCATTAAAGGATAGTAAAGAATCGTTAAATTTTGTATCGATCGACTCGACAGTGGCGTTACTTGAATAATTTTACTCATTTCTGACAAGTATCTCTCTCCCTTCTTAAAGTCTTATGAATTTCTTCTTCTAATTCTTTTAAAGACCCATTATTTTCAATCACAAAGGTACTTCGTTTCTTTTTTTCTTCAACAGACATTTGTTGATCAATCCGCTCTTCGGCTTGTTCATAGGTATAATTACGATATTGAAATAAGCGTTCTAAAGCAATGTCCTTTGAAACGACAACGCACCAAATGGAATCAAAGTGTTCTTCCATTTGACTTTCAAATAAAAGTGGCACTTCAATAAAAACAAGCTCTGACTTTTGTTTTGAAATCCATGTTTTCATTTCATCTAAAATCAAAGGATGAAGAATATTCTCAACCTTCTCTTTTTTCTTTTCATCGCTAAAGATTTCCTTCGCCATTTTTTTCTTATCAATTTGTCCTTTTTCATCAAGAGCAATCCAAGGCAATTGGGTTAAATAAAAATAGCCTTTTTCACCTTTTTTTAAAAGCTGTGCATTGACTTGATCACAATCAAGTACGGGATAGCTTTTCGCTAGATAAGATGAGACCTTCGATTTTCCAGATCCCATAGAACCGGTAATTCCAATTACTTTCTTTTTTGACATTTCCGACACAAATAGGTCCCCCTTTGTCCTACGACAATTTTATCAATAGCCTGCCCACAATTTGGACAGGGCTCTCCTTTTTTTCCATGTACTTTTAATTGAATTTGAAACCGACCAGATACACCAAGAGAAGAAGTATAATCTCGGATGGTAGTACCTCCACATTGAATAGCCTTATTTAGAATAAGCTTCATCTTTTCTACAATAAGTGCACAATCTTTTTTCGATAATTTAGAACACCGGCTTCGTGGATCTAAATGGGCTTCAAAACAAATCTCATTGGCATAGATATTTCCAATTCCAGCTATAATGGATTGATCCAATAAGGCTGCTTTTAAGTTTTTCTTTAATGGATGGATGCAAGCATAAAGATATTGCCCATTACATGCTTCTTCTTGAAAGTCTAAGCCTAGTTTTTTTAATGGAGATAGATTTCGTGTCGCTTCTTCTTTTGAATAGAGACCCATTCTTCCAAATTTTCGTGTATCGTGATAACAAAGCTTTCGGCCATCTTCTAAGTCAAAGACGACATGAATATGCTTGGATTCTTGGATTTCATCGTTAAAGATATAAAACTTTCCTTCCATACGTAAGTGACCGATCAATCGATAGTCATCCAATGTCAAAACAAGATACTTTCCAATTCGTTCAAAAGAGCGAAAATGTTGCCCTTTTAATAACTCCGTAAAAGGCTGAATCGAGGATTCTGATACAATTTTTGGATAACGAAGATCAACGTCGATAATCTTTGCATCCTTTAATGCGCATGCTAGGGTATCAACAACAACTTGTACTTCTGGACCTTCTGGCATTATTTGGCCTCATACCATGTCTTTCCATATGCAATGGATGCTTTTAAAGGAACCTTTAATTCCATCGCATGATTCATCGTTTCAGAAACCAGCTCAATCATTTGATCCAATTCTTTTTCTGGAACTAAGAAGATCAATTCATCATGAATTTGAAGTAAAAGCTTTGATTCAACTCTAGCTTCTTTCATTGCTTGATCCACTTGAATCATTGCCAGCTTAATTAAGTCTGCCGCACTTCCTTGAATTGGCGCATTCATTGCCGCACGTTTTCCAAATTCTCTGGTCATAAAATTCTTATCATTGATTTCTGGAATATACCGGCGACGATGGAATAAGGTTTCAACATAGCCCTTCTCTTTACAAAAATCAATCAATTGATTCATATAGCTATGAATATTGGAATACTTTGAAAAATATGCATTCATAAATTCTTTTGCTTCCGCACGGCTCACATTTAATTGACTTGCTAATCCAAATTCCGTTTGTCCATAAACTATTCCGAAATTCACGGTCTTTGCTTGTCTTCTTTTTTCAGCATTCACCTGTTCTTTATCACAATCAAAAATCAATGTCGCTGTTCTTGTATGAATATCCTCATCCTGATTAAAGGCATCAATCATATGGGTTTCATTGGCCATATGCGCTAGCATTCTCAATTCAATTTGTGAATAATCGGCAGACAATAAAACCATGCCATCGGGTGCCACAAAGGCCTTACGTATTTCGCGACCCTCTTCATTTCGAACACTGATATTTTGTAAATTTGGATCACTGCTGGATAAACGACCTGTCTGTGTCATCGTTTGATTAAAGGAGGTATGGATTTTTGAATCCTCATGAATATGCTTTTTCAATCCATCAATATAGGTTCCTTTAATTTTGGCAAATTTACGATATGCCAACAAACAATCGATAATCGGATGTTCACTTCTTAATTTTTCTAAGACATCGGCCGATGTTGAACGTTTTTTACCTGCCTTTAAATTTAAATCATCAAAAAGAACCGATGCTAATTGCTTTGGTGAATTGATATTAAATTCCTTCCCTGCATATTCATATATTTTCTTAACAAGCTTTTGTACCTCTTGATCATTTTTTTGATCAATTTCATCTAAAATCGATGCATCGATTGGAATTCCTTCCTTTTCCATATGAAATAAAATAGAAACCAAAGGAAGTTCAATTTCTTTATATAAATCGTATAATTGATCCTCTTTTAATTGTTTGATAATTTGATCTTCTTTTTCATGCAACTGCGTGATCAATGCTTTTGACATCGCAAGTGCTCTTTCAAAACTTGTTGCATCCTTCTTTTTTGTCTTTAAAGTCAAATCATGAAAGGTTTCTGGTAATTCAATTTCCAAAGCTTCCATTAACATATCTTGATTCGTAGCTTGTGAATATAATAAAAAGGAAGCAATGTGTAAATCTTCTTTAAAAAGACATTGACTAAAGCCATTTCGATCTAAAAGATGCATCATCTCTTTGATATCCCATGTACTATAGGTATTTTCTTGTGTCAACATGGTTTGAAAAGCTAAATCCATTTGAGCATCTTCTTTTGAAATATAATAAATCGTATTCTCTTGAATCCCCATAAAACCATAAAGCTCTTGTTCAAGGTAGGGAGCATAGGTACAAACTGGCAATAGAATTGGACTTGTAATTGTCCACGAGCTTAATTCAGAATACGAATAGTTCTTTTTCTCACTTTCCTTTTTTTTCAAAAAAGAACGCATTTCATATTTCGTAAAAAAGTCTTGTACCGTATCTTTATAGTCAGTAAAAGCACAATCCTCTAAAGTGAAATCAAGTGGAACATCGCGATAAATGGTTGCCAAATGTTTCGATAAAAAGGCATTCTCTTTATCTTTTAATAGCTTCTCTTTTAATTTTCCTTTGACTTCATCAATGGACGCATAAACCTCTTCAACGCTTGGATGTGCTTTTAAAAGCTTAAGAGCTGTTTTTTCACCAACCCCAGCAACTCCTGGAATATTATCACTGCTATCGCCCATCAAGCCTTTCATATCAATGATTTGTTTAGGAACAAGACCATCATATTTTTCTTTAAAGGCTTCAATATCCATAATTTCCATTTCACTAATGCCTTTTTTCATTAAAAGAACGTTACAATGGGTATCAATCAATTGAAGCAAGTCACGATCAGAAGTCAAAATTGTTGTATGAATATCTTTATTTTTAGACATGGTTCCAATAATATCATCGGCTTCATAGCCATGAATTTCATAGCGTTGAATCCCTGCCGCATCCAAAAATTCACGAACAATTGGAAATTGGGCAATCAATTCCTCATCAAGAGGCTTTCTTGTCCCTTTATATGCTGGATATTCATCCTTTCGAAAGGTTTGACTATCAGCATCCCATGCAACTAAAAGTGCATCCGGTTGTATTTTTTCAATCGCTTTATTTAACATCATCACAAATCCATAGATTGCATTGGTAGGAATCCCATTGGAGGTTGTCATGCTTTTTCCATAAAGCGTTGCATAATATGCTCGAAATAGCATAGAGTTACCATCTAATAATAATAATTTTTGCATTTCATCACCTATTTCTATACGAACTATTCTAACATACTTTACAAAAAAAGAACGGAATCACTTGGACTTCGTTCTTAATATAATATCGTCTTTTATTTTTTTGTCTTCACTGAAAAGCGAGATAGTATTTTGGGCTTTTTTTGTTTAAAACTTTGATACAAATTGATTCCAAAATATAAGAACAAAAGCGTAATAAATTGGAAGATCAAGGTCGCAAATTCTAAACGATAGATCCAAACCCAAAAGTGCAATTGGATCAAATTGAAAATGCGTGAAAACAAATAAGGAATCAAATCATAAAGGAAGCCTGAAAGCATACATGCTCCAGTCAACCAAAGAACATCCTCTTTTTTTTCATAAACAAAGCCAACAAAAAAAGCAGCAAGAGGAAATAAGAGAAACGAGATAGGAAAGCTTGATTGAAAAAAGAAATCATACAATAAGCCAAACAAAGCACCTATCAAAATACGATCCATCAAAACACGATCATAGGTAATGATCAACAAGGCCATTAAAGTCACATGAGGTACAAAGGACATTGTTCGAAACGTAAAATCCACCGCAAAAACGTAAGAAATATAGGTATCAACAATGCCTGTAATAAACAAAAGAATGGCTATATTCTTTAGCTTCATATTAATCCTCATTTCCCATGATGACTACATAGTTAAAGCTTTGAATGTTGCTGATAGGTTGCACATAAATCGTTGAAATCAAAGAATCATCATTTCTTTCTACTTCCGTAACCGTTCCTACTAAAACACCACTTGGATAGTTTCCACCTTTCCCACTGGTTGCCACAGATTGACCACTTGTTACATTGGCATCGTTATCAAATAATGCCATGCAATATTCATTGCGCTCGACATCATAAGATTGTACAACCCCTTCAATTGTCGACCCATCCGGTAGAGACATTTTAACGGCTACATCATTGGTCAAATTTTCACTGGTTAACAATTCAACCGTACTTGTATTGGTTTGAACTTTACTGACTAAACCAACCATACCTTCACTTGTTCGAACCAACATATTTTCTTTCACACCTTGTTTTGAACCAGCTGAAACAGTTACTGTTTGATTCCAGGTTTCACTCGATCTTTTAATTACTGAACAGGTTACAATTTTTGTATCGCCTAATGAATTTTTAACATCTAATAGCTTTTCTAATTCATCATTTTTACTTTGTTCTTCTTCATATAATGTTTTATAGCTTCTTTGTTCTGCTAATTCTTGTTGTAAATATTCATTATCCTCATATTGATGCCACAAATTTGCAAAATCGGTAAATACATTGGTTAAAGATTCTAATGGATGTTCAATCAATCCATATTGAAGATAGGTCCAAGCACTGTACCCCATATCCGATAAGGCTTGTTGTCGAAAGCTCATTAATACGCATCCAACAACTAAAACAGCAACAATACACATTGATAATACTCTTTGTAAGTGATTCAATCTACGCATTTAAATCCCCCAAACTGAACTAATTATAGCAACACCCCCTCGTTTATTCAATGAAGATTTCACTCTCTCGAAAAGAAAAGTAATTATTTCTTCCAACAATAATATGGTCTAAAAATTGAATCCCCATCATTTTCGCAATCGCTGCAATTTGTTTGGTACATTGAATGTCTTCATTCGAAGGAACACATACACCAGAGGGATGATTATGAACACAAAGAACCGAATTAGCAGATTCTAAAAACGCTTCTTTAAAAATATCTCTAGGATGAATACAGCTTTCGGTCAAAGTACCTTTAAATAAAACTCGATGACTAATGATATGCCCTTTCGCATCCAAATAAAGAGCAATAAAATGTTCTTGTTTTTCATAGCCATATTCCAATTCAAACCATTTCACAATATCCTGTGGCTTAGCAATTGAGGCTTGATAGGAATGTGCTTGCATAGCACGCTTACAAAGCTCTACACTTGCTAAAATTTGTAATGCCTTCCCTTCTCTGATTCCTGGTATATCCATCAATTGTTTCGCATGTAAATCAAATAGATTGGCAAGTGAATTGGATACTCGTAAGATTTCTTGGGCTATTTCATAGACTGGATGGTTTTTATTCCCACTTTGAAGGATCAACGCTAATAGCTCAACATCACTTAAAGTACGTATTCCAAGGCGTAAAGCTTTTTCTCTTGGTCTTTGATCTTTTTCAATTTCTTTTATTTTCATATATACTAATACGATTTTTTACAAAAAAAGTACAAAAAGAGTTTACAAGGATTCAAAGTTTTGTTATTATAGTTAAGCACATGGCGGTTGTGGTGAAGCGGTTAACACAGCGGATTGTGGCTCCGTGATGCGCGCGTTCGAATCGCGTCAGCCGCCCCATTAGCAAATAAAGTCTCGGAAGGGACTTTTTTTCTTTTATAACGATAGATATCACTTGATAAAAAAAATATTTTTTGCGATAGTATAAACATGAAAAAATTAATGATTGCGCTTTTATGTATTGGAATGTTTTCTACAAATTCTATTACTTATGCAAATGAAACAAATGCCTGTGATCCAACAGAAACCTGCGAAAGTACCGAGGAAAGTTCACAAGAAGATTTTCAAGAGATTTCAATGGATGAAGCCCTCTACTTTTTTAGCGAGAAAAAGGATGGCATCTTATACTTTGGATATGAACAATGTCCTTTTTGCCAGCAAGCAAAACCCATTCTAGCGAAGGTGGCTAAAAAAGAAAAGAAAACCGTTTACTATATCAAGGTTAGAGATGATCAAAAAAATCTTCTTTATACCGATCAACAACGTGAACAATTAAGTCAGTTTATCGGAAAATATATGGAAGAAAATGAAGACGAAGACAACAAGCTATGGCTTTATGTTCCACTGGTTCTTTCTGTTAAAAATGGAGAAGCTATAAAAGGTCATGAAGGAACCGTTAAAAATCACGATGCTTCAAAGCGTAAAATGACAAAAAAAGAAAAAAAGAAATTAAAAAAGATTTATAAAAATATATTAACAGCATAAAAAATAAGCCTTCTGTTTCAAAATACAGAAGGCTTATTTCATATAATCTAAAAGAAAAAAAAGATGCGACGCATCTTAATTTTTAAAATGGCGGTCCAGATGGGACTCGAACCCACGATCTCCTCCGTGACAGGGAGGC
>CAVKAP010000047.1:25993-41925 GCA_963654445.1 Segatella copri | reverse complement strand
TTTATAAAAAAAGCCATGCTCTATACATGACTTAATTTCAGTTTATAAGCTATCCGCAATTTCATAAATCAAGGCTTCGCTATCATCCCAGCCTAAACAAGGATCCGTAATCGATTTTCCATAGATTCCTTCTCCAACCTTTTGACTTCCTGGTTCAATATAGGATTCGATCATTAGCCCTTTTACCATTTTGCGAATATCATTTGAATACTTACGACTATTCAAAATCTCTCTTGAAATACGAATTTGTTCTAAAAATTGTTTTCCAGAATTGGAATGATTGCAATCCACAATGCATGCTGGATTTAATAAATCTCGTTTGGCATACATATCACAAAGAAGAATCAAATCTTCATAATGATAATTGGTAATATTATTTCCATGCTTATTAGATCCCCCACGTAAAATGGCATGTGCCAAAGGATTTCCTTTTGTCTTTACATCCCAACCACGATAGATAAATTCCTGTTTTGCTTGCGCAGCTTCAATCGAATTTAACATCACATTATAATCACCACTGGTTGGATTCTTCATACCACAAGGACCATCCACACCACTGGCAACCAAACGATGCTCTTGATTTTCCACACTACGTGCACCAACGGCATGATAAGAAATAATATCACTCATATACCAATGATTGGATGGATACAGCATTTCATCTGCGGTTGTAAAGCCGGTTTGTTCAATCACATGCGAATGCATTTGACGAATCGCAATTAAACCAGCCATTAAATCCGGTGCTTTTTCTGGATCCGGTTGATGCAACATTCCTTTATAGCCTTTTCCTGTCGTACGTGGTTTATTGGTATACACACGAGGAACAATAAAAACCTTATCCTTTACCTTATCTTGTACACCCTTTAAACGATGAACATAATCCATCAAAGCTTCTTCGTTATCCGCTGAACAAGGTCCAATAATCAATAAGAAGCGATCATCTTTTCCTGTAAAAATATCTTCTAATTCTTTGTCTCGTTTTTCTTTAATTAAACGGGCTTTTTCACCTAATGGATATTTCTCTTTTATTTCCTTAGGAACTGGCAAATGCTTAATAAATTCGAAACTCATATATTTCCCTCATTTCTTAGTGTTGATTATAGCTTATGTTTTTTAGAAAATCTATGAGATTGTCAAAAAATGCACAAAGTCATCAAGTAAGCCTTTTCATTAATAACCTAAAGGTTTTCAATCACAATTCAACCTATAGCTTGTAAGCATCAAACAAGATTTCTAGAAAATTTGTTTCGACATTCGATGATAAAAATAAGAGCTAATCCCTGCACATAGAATTTCCGTAAGAGGAATCGCAAACCATAAATAAAAGACATCTTTAAAAATGAAAGATAGTATGTAGAATGCTGGAACAATAATTAAAAATTGTCGAAGAATATTTACAATTAATGTATATCTTGCATAATTTAAAGCTTGCATAGACGTTGTACGAATCAAAGAAACAGCCGCAAAAGGCAATGAAAAGACCGAAATTCGAACCGCAGGAATACCGATTAACAGCATGCTTTGACTGGCATTAAATAAATTCAAAAATAAAGATGGGAAAACCTCTAAAACAAGCATGAAAAAGCTCATCAGTCCAATACAAGTAAAAAAGGCAAGGTTTGATGTTTTACGGACTCTCTCTTTTTGATTCTGTGCATAATTATAAGAAAGAATCGGAATCATTCCATTATTCATACCAAAAATTGGCATGAAACAAAAATTTTGAAGCTTTAACCAAATTCCATAAATTGCCGTTGCGGTTGTGGAATAGGTGATAATAATAAGATTTACGCAAAAAGAGGTCGCACTCGATAAACCAATGGTAATCATACTTGGAAAGCCAATCGAAAAGATATTCTTTGCGATTTCCCTGCGGAAACAAATTTCTTTTAAATGAAAGTCAATCCATTGATTTTTCGTCTTATTAAAAAGAAAGCCAATCAAAGAAGCAAAGATCTGACCAAGTACCGTAGCCCAAGCTGCTCCAGCAATCCCCAATTGTGGAAAAGGTCCAATTCCAAAGATTAATAAGGGATCAAAAATTAAATTAAAAAGAGCTCCAGAGGCTTGTGAAATCATGGCCCATAAAGAATTTCCTGAACAAACTAACATCTTTTCAAAATATTGACAAAAGAAGACACCAACACCAACAATCCACACAATTTGTAGATAGGTAGTTCCTAAATCAACAATTTCATTCACATTCGTTAAGATTTGATAAATCGATCGACTAAAAAAAAGACCCATCAATAAAAATAAAAGAGCAAAACACGCATTTAAAAAGATTCCTACATGTGCAGTTTGATTCGCTTCTTTTCTTTTATTTTGTCCCATATAACGTGGAATTAAGGCACTCATACCTACTCCAATTCCTACCGCAATCGCATTGGCGATTTGTTGCATCGGAAAAGCTAAAGAAACAGCTGTTAAAGCATTTTCTGATATTTGCGCGACAAACATCGAATCCACCATGTTATAAAGAGCTTGTATAAAAAAAGAAAGCATCATTGGCAAAGACATATTCATTAACAATTTACCAATCGGCCAAGAGCCTAATTTATTCTCATTCATAGCTTTCATTTTAACAGATAATTGTAAGAATGCTAGTAATTGATTTATAATAGAACCATGAATAAATTAGAACAATTAATCGATGAAATGATCATCCATGAAAAAGGAAATCCAAAACATATTCAACATTTTTTAAAGGTCTATGAGTTTGCTCATATCATTGCCCTTCGTGAAGAGGTTGACCCAACCATTCAAGTTTGTGTTGAAACAGCTGCTCTTGTCCATGATATTGGTATCAATAAGAGTATTGAGAAATATGGAAGCTCAGCGGGACATTATCAAGAAATCGAAGGTCCGGCCTTAGCGATTCAAATGATGAAAAAACTCGATTATGAACAAAATTTCATTGATCGCGTCGCTTATCTTGTTGGCCATCATCATACCTATACAAAGATTGACGGTTTGGATTATCAAATTCTTGTAGAAGCCGATTTTCTTGTGAATATATATGAAGAAAATTATCAAAAAGAACAAATTGAACATGTTCTAAAATCAATCTTTAAAACAAATACAGGAAAAGAACTTTGTCAAACGATGTATCTATAGTCTTCCAGGAGGAAAAAGTATGGAAAAGATCAAAATCCAATTTGTTGAAGGAGAACTCGAATATTTAAAAAAGAAAACCTCTCCAGAAATGCGCAAATATATTCATGCCGTTGCCAATGGTCATGATATGGATGAAAACATTTTATTGTATATTTATAATGTTGGCTATGAAAAAGGAAAAGAGCCTTTTAAAAAGACTCTTCATCATTAACTAAATTCCATTGCGAAAGGCAATGGTTTTTTATTTCCAGATTCGCTTCCAAACCGCTGGAACTTGTTTTTGATCTTCCTTTTTAAAGATCATAAAGGCATTCACAAAGAAAACAAGAGCACAAATCAATAAATAGATAATAGAACTTAAATTCGATCCTTCTTTGATAACGCCACCTGTTTTGTCAATATTCATGACAAGAAAGCCCATAAAATCGGTAAAGCTATGTAAAATCATCGTTACCCAAAGATTTCCCGTACGCATATAAATAGCAGCATATACCAAGCCAACACCGGTCGCATAGATTACTTGAAGAATCGTTGAACCGATATCTGCTCCAGCAAAGACATTTAACGCATGAAATACACCAAAACAAACTGACGTTAGAATAAAGGTCGTTGCAACAGCTTTCTCTTTGTCTACATTTCGCATTGCAACCGAAATAGGAATCACACGAAAGATGACCTCTTCACTAATACCAGCAGCAAGTGCCAACATTAAAGCTAAGAAAACATGTCCAATTTGTTTGCCACCAATTAAATTAACAATCAAAGTAAAAACGGGTAATAAGATCATACTCCATCCTAAAGGAAGATATTTTATTAATCCTTTGGCATCAAAGAAGTGATGAACTTCCCCTCTAAACCAGAAGCAATGTAAGAAAAGCCATAGCAAGGAAACAACAATTACACCAATCGAAGATGCAATTTGATCATCTGCTATAAAAGCACCGATTCCTTTTCCTAAGCTATAACCGATTACCTCAATACCTAATAATGCGATAAGAAGAGCAATGATCATCCCTACAATCGGACGATCTAGCCATTTATGTATTTTCATAATTCATTTCCTCCTTCTATCAAAAGAATTTCTATAAAAAGTATAGCACAAAAAAAAGAGAACAATCGTTCTCTTAGTTTGCAGGTTTTAAATCTGCCTTTTGTTCAATCGTGTCTTCATTTAATTCAATTTCAATACGATCGAATTCTTCAGCAATATCTTCAGCATGATCGTTGATACGTAAGAAGTCATTGAAGATACGTGACATCATGATACCAGCTTCGGTATCCAATTGATTCTCTTTAATTTCCTTAATTTGCGATTTACGCCATTCATGTGTTAATTGATGAACACGTTGCGTATTTTCCTTAATCTTTTTCAAATTAAAGATTAAATGTTTTCCTTCACTGGTAATCGCTGACATTTCCATAATAATGGCTTGTGCATCCTTTGGTAAACGATCCTGAATTCCTTTTCTTGCTTGATAGTTAATATTTTTCGCATAATCACTCATACGTTCAATATGAACTAAGGTCAAATAGAAGGTTGCTAAAGCTTGTGAGCTATTCTGGTTTACATTTGGATTTGTTAAAGCTTCCGAAATATAATTTGAAATTTCCTTATTTAATGTATTAACAATATCTTCTTGTTTTAATAAGCTTTCGCTTCTTTCTTCTGAAAAGCTGATTAATTGTTTAAACGCTTCTTGAATATTATCATAGGCTAAATCAAGCATATGAATCACTTCATCACTAACTTGGAACAAGTTAATCGCTGCCGAACCAACCATTTTGTTTGATTGAGGAATTGGTTGAATATATTTCAAAGCCGTTTCCACTTTCTTTTCTGGAGTTGGTAAGACTTTTTCGGCAAAATCAGCTAACTTATAACCAAACGGAATTAAAAGAATGGTTGTACAAATATTAAACAACGTATGCATATTGGCAATTTGTTGAGGCGCGTTACTTGGTGTCCAACTCATAACCCAATCCGTTAAAGGGGTTAACATACAAATAATTGTAAAGATAATTGTACCTATAATATTAAAGCTCAAATGAATAATGGTCGTTTGTTTCGCTTCTGTACTTGAGCCAATACTTGCAAGAACAGCAGTAATACAAGTACCAATGTTTTGACCAAATAAGACATAAACAGCCGTATGTAAATCAACCACACCACTAATTGCTAGAGCCTGCATAACTCCGACTGAAGCCGATGAGGATTGAATTAAAGCCGTAAAGCCTGCACCAACTAAAATTCCAACCAATGGATTTGAGAAGTTTGAAACAACATTGACAAATTGTGGCATTTCTCGTAATGGTGTCATTGCACTAGACATCATATTCATTCCTAAGAATAAGATACCCAAACCGGCAATGATTTCACCGATCTGTCTTTTGGTTTGTCCTTTCATAAAGACAACCAAAGCAACACCGACAAAAGCAATAATTGGTGCAATTTGACCAATATCCAACGCAATCAATTGACCCGTAATCGTCGTACCAATATTGGCACCCATAATTACCCATACAGCCTGCCGTAAGGTCATCATTTGCGCATTAACAAAACCTACGACCATGACAGTCGTCGCACTTGATGATTGAATCACCATCGTAATCAAACATCCTACTAAAACACCCACGAAACGATTCGCAGTTAATTTTTCGAGGATTGTTTTCATTCGGTCACCAGCAACAGCTTCCAAACCACCTGACATCATTTGCATTCCATACAAAAATAATGCAAGGCCACCTAGTAACCCTAATATAATTTCCATTTTATTTTCTCCTTGTTTATCAAAACTTTACAAGTGTAATGTACAATAAAAATAAGTGATAATTCAAAACTTTACAAAAATTTTACAAAGCTTTTACTCTTCAATAATATACGCATCCACAATTTTGGCCGTATAAGCAATGTGCGTATCCTTATTTGATCCAGTTGATAAGCCATCCACATCCTGTGGATAATATTTTAATAGACTTTCTTCTAAGGTTGAAAGATCCATCGCTTGTTTTTGAATGATTTTACATTCCAAGGTTAATGGATATTCCTTTACGGCTTCTACCGATACCTTTTGAGCTGGAACTAAGGTTAATTCGGCTTCTTTTACCTTATCGATATCACGTCCACTTTGACTACCACATACTTTACTGATTTTTGGATCAATTCCATCCAATGGAATACTCAATGTAAACTCTGGATTTTCATCCAATTGATGACGAGTAAAACGATGTTCTCGCACATAAACTGTAAAGGTTGGAACCGACCAATTCATACCCAATTCTCCCCAACCAATGACCATACTGTTAAAACGATCCGACTTTGAGTTCAATAAAATCCCTTTTGGTAAGGCTTCAATGATTTTATTGGCAACTTCAGTAATTTTTACTTCTTTCATTTTTTGCTCCTCTAAAAAGAGACTAAGAATAATTCTTAGTCTTCATTTAATTTTGATTCAATGTCTTCAATTTCACCTTCAAGTTGAGCAATATAGCTTTCTTTATCTTTGATTTCTTCTTCAATTCCAGCTAAATCACTTTCACTTACCAAACCATTCATATCATTATTCAAACGTTCAATTTGACGTTTTTGATTGTTGATTTGGTCTTTTTTATAAGAAATCGTTTGATTCATACGATCTTTCCAATCTTCATGCTTTTGATTATTGAAAGCGCGTAATCCATCAAAATAAGTATCCATTTTTGAACGGAATTCTGTCCATGCCGAATTTTCTCTATCACGTCCACAAGAACCAATTGCCTTCCATTCAACACTTAAATTCTTCATGATTTCGGTATTTTCACGACTATAAGAACCTGTATTGACAATCAATTCGGCTTGTTGGATCAATTGTTTCTTCTTTTGATAATTCTCTTGTTGACGTGCATGCAATTCATCATAATAAACACTTCTGCGATCATAGAAAACTTGACGAGCTTCACAGAAGGATTTCCATAAGGCATCTTCATATTCACGTCCAGCACTACCAGCCGCCTTCCATTCATCCATTAAATCACGATATTTATCGGTTGTATCTTTCCATTTTTCAGAATCTTGTAAAGCCTTCGCTTTTTCAATCAATCCTTTTTTGATTTCACGAACCTCTTCAAAACGATCATTCATTGATTCCCAATGCTCATGTTTACGATCATAGAATTTTTGACGTGCTGCATTGAACTCTTCCCAAAGTGAATCATCACTTTGACGACCTGCACTACCAACTTTCTTCCAGTCATCCATTAAAGATTTTACCTTTTCGGTTGCATCTTTCCATTGTTCTGATTGGCTTACTTCTTTGGCTTTAGCAATCAATTCTTCCTTTAAAGCTTTATTTTTTTCATAAATTTCATCGCGTTTCGCATAAAATTTATCAATCGCACCTTCAAATTCATCATGCAATTGATCTTCATAAGCAGAATCTGAATAATTAATGCGTCTCCAACGACGTTTCAAATCATTAATTGTTCGAGAAATGGTATTCCAATCTGCTGTTTCGTCAATTTGTTTGGCTTCTTCAATCAAAGCTTTCTTTGCTTCGATATCGGCATCCATATCATCAAATTCTTCCATCATGTTTTCGTAATCTTTTTCCACAAATAACACCTCAATCCGTATAGCAATTCAAAGAATTCATATACCTATAGTTTACACTAAAAAAAAGAAATCACCAAAATATATCATGACTTTTTTCGTAAAAAGAAAGCGTTTTGCAAGAATACAAAAGAATTTCATACAAATTGATTCCTTTTCGCATATAATAAAGACTATGATTGATATTTTCGTTTTAATACAAACGATGGCTGAGCTTTTTATCCTACTAATCATTGGATTTGAAATTGGAAGAAGAAAGAAAATTGATGAATCTGCCACAAATCAAATTTCTTGGTTAATTGCCAATGTCTTAAATCCTTGTTTGATTATTGCTGCCGTCCTATCGAATACCCAAAAGGATAAGAGCTCCATTGTAAGCCAAGCCATTTGGATGGGCTGGCTCATTTATATTTTGTTGATTCTCATTGCTGAAATCTTTTTTTATTTCAAAAAGGAAGAGCACTCCATTTATAAATTACTCTGTATCTTTGCCAATACAGGCTTTATTGGCTATCCCATTATTCGTGCTCTTTATGGCGATTTCGCTATGTTTGTTTTCTCTATTCTCCATATGCCTTTTAATGCCGTCTTTTATTTATATGGAGTCCATCAGGTCAATAAAGAAGCAAAATTCCATTGGAAACAGATTGTAAATCCAGGCTTAATCTTTTCAATCTTAGGACTCTTGATTTACTTTTTTCATTGGTCAATTCCTGAAGTCTTGGCCTATGTTTGTACACAGCTCGGAAATGCATCCATTCCTTTAAGTATGTTAGTCATTGGACTTTCGTTAAGCTTTATCCCCTTGGAAACGGTCTTTAAAAATAGAAAATTATTGTTTTATACAGGCTTAAAATTATTAGGCTTTCCTCTTTTGTTCTTTCTTTTCGCAAAAGTCATGCCTTGTTCAAGCTTTATGAAGCAATTGCTTGTCTTGTCAGGAACCCTACCAGCAGCCGCTATGACCAGCATCATCGCCAATCAATACAATTATCATTCCGATTTAGCCAGTGCTGGTGTCTTTTTAACGACCCTTGGATCGGTTCTGACCATACCAATCCTATGTACAATTCTTTTTCCTATGCTATAATAGCTAGCATGAAGAAAAATGAATGGTTTCACTTAGGGCTTTTGATCTTAACGGCTTTGATTTGGGGAATGGCATTTGTTGCCCAAAGCATTGGTGCAAATTCCGTTGGTCCCTTTACCTTTTTAGCAACAAGGAGCTGGTTAGGCCTTATCACTTTAAGTCCTTTAATGATTAAAACGTTTAAAAAAACACCACTAACAAAGACACAAAAGAAAAAGCTATGCATTGGTGGTCTATTCTGTGGCTTTTTCTTATTTACGGCCTCTTTGTTCCAACAAATCGGTATCGCAAGTACAACGACCGCAAAGTCTGGCTTTATCACTGCTCTTTATATGTTGATTGTTCCGATTTTATCTGTATTTATTGGTCATAAACCCAATAGTCAAACTTGGATATCCATATTGATAGGATTGATTGGTTTATATCTTCTTTGTATTCATGGTTCTATTACGAATATTACCAAAGGAGATTGGTATACCTTAGTTTGTGCCTTTTTATTTGCAGCCCAAATTTTATCGGTCAACCACTTTGTCCAAGATTGTGATCCAATTTTACTATCTGGACTGCAATTTTTAATTTGTTCTATTCTTGCAAGTATCTGTATGCCTTTTGAAGCAAGCAATTTAACTAATTTGTCGCAGGCAATCATACCTATTTTATATGCCGGAATCTTCTCAACCGGTATTGCCTACACCCTACAAATCGTAGGTCAGAAGGATTTAAATCCCAGCATCGCAAGTCTAGCCATGTGCTTAGAAAGTGTGTTCTCGGCTCTTGGTGGATGGCTGATCCTAGGACAAAGGCTATCTTCGATTGAAATTGCCGGATGCTTTCTAATGTTCTTAGCAATTTTATTTAGTCAAGTTTCCTTCGAAAGAAAAGAAGAGGAAATAAAAAGCCAATCTTAATCGATTGGCTTTTTATTTATTGGACATTCCAAAACAATAGAATCTGCATCAATCTCAATTTTTGTTTTTTGATAAGGCAATTGTGTTTGATCAACATCCATGCCATAAAGAATCAAAGACAAGGTATGTCCTTGAGAAATCGTATAATCATTAGATACAAATTCAAAGGAATAGCTATACCATGCATCGGGATCAATTTCTTCCTTCGAATAATTATTTTTTCGATTTTGTGCATTCATCCATCCACGCGTAATTACATAATAATCGGATGCTTCTTTTTCCTGTTTAAAGGTAAAGGAAACATTTTCATCACCCTCTAATTCATCGGTTAAACGCTTTTGATGTCCCTTTTCTACAATCATTGCACTTAGTATGGCAGTTTTCGCATGAATACGTGCTTTAAAGCTTATCTTCGCTCTTCCTGCGAAACGACTTTGTTTCGAAAGGGTTTCTAAATCAAAGGATAAAGAATGTTGGTTTTTATTTAAAACCAATTCATCCAACCAATCCTTTGTATTTTTCTTTTCCCTGTCATAACAAGTCAAGGATAAATCATCCATAAAGCTTTGAATGCCTTGATTTTCTACATGATAGCTTTTATAGAAGCAAGGTGGCCAAGCATTCTCCTTCATCCAAACACTTTGATCTACATTACTTTCAATATGAATTCTGGCTTCCTTTTGAATTCCGGTGTCAATTCCTTTTAAATAGTAATCCAACCATCGATCAATCAAAGAAAGCGTTGGACTATTCTCTAAGTGATAGGTATAAATATGCTGACCTTGATGTAAAAGCATCATTCGCTCTTTTCCTAGAGCTTGTAGCTTTTCATACAAGCGAATGCCTTGATCTGGTTTAACATTCCAATCATTTAAGCCTTGTAAGATAAAAACCGAAGCTTTGATTTGATCGGCATGCTTTAAATAATTTCTCTCATCCCAGAATTGATTGTAGTTCCCCGATTCACGATCTGCTCCTTCTTGAAGCATTTTCTGTGATTTTTCAAATAAAGGCTGAATCGTTTTAAAATCTTCTGCATCCAATGCTCGTGAAAAACAATATTTAGCTAAAATATCGATATCATCCCCTTGCCAATCCATGGCTGGAAGTGTCAGGCCATTGTGACGATAATATTCATACCAATTTGAAATCCCAGCCTCTGGTAAAATGGTCTTTAAGCCTTCAACACCAGTCGCTGCTACCCCAATACACATCGTTCCTAAATAGCTTCTTGCCGACATCGCAACATTGCCTGTACACCAATGGGCTTTGATTTCAACGGTTCGAGTAAGATCCGTAAAGGCACGAGCTCTTCCATTCAACCAATCAATTACCGATTTAAAAGCCAATATCTCTTCTTGACTACCTGTTAGTGTCAAGCCTTGAGAACCCTTCGTTCCCAAGCCACCACTAAAAACGGTCGCATAGCCTCTTTCAATTAAATGTGGATATAAATCCGAAATGCATTCATATTGACTCGGATCCGGCTCTTCTACAGGATTTTCTCGCACTTCCTTTAACGCCTTTTCCTTTGGATAGTTGGGCAAGTCCTTTCCATGAAAGGTCACCTGTTCTTCTGTGATATTCTGGGTAGGATAGGCTTTAATATCACTATTTACATCATATAAGTCATACCAATCCTCATTGCAGTGAAGCATATAAGGATTGGCTACAAACATAGCTGGAACCTTTTCATTCAAAAGTGGTCTTTTAATATAGACAGCAATTAAGTCATATTGTCCATCTTGATCGGTATCCACAGGTGTTTCAACAAAGACCTTTTCAAATAATGTTTCCATACTATTTATTCGTTTCTTTTGGATGCTTTTTCAAATAGGATTTCCATACAACAACAAACACAGCACCCAAAGCTAACATAGCCATTAAGAAGCCAAAGAATTGACGATAGCCACCAACACCAGGATTTTGGTCAATCATAACACCTGCTAAAACGGAAACAAAAATTTCAGGTAAGTAACCAACAGTTGAAATAATACCAGCAGCTGTTCCTGAATATTTTTCAGGGATGGCTCCTTCATCCATCATGGCCCAGGTTTGTGCATAATTGACATTATAGAAAACATAAATTACGACAAATAAAACTGTGAATAGAGCAATTGAACCGGAATTCGTAGGTAAAATTAAAATACCTGCTGTTCCTAAAAGCATGATGATAAATGAAATTAAAAGTGCATTTCCGGTTCCAAATTTATCGGAGAAGAAGCCTCCTCCTACATTTCCAAATAAAGAGAACCATCTTTTTAAAGCGGCTACAGTTGCACCAAAGGTTACGGTTGCCCCTAAAATAGAAGTTGCGTAGGGTGTGAAATAATACAAAGACAAGGTAAAGACATAGTTACAGAAGGTAACAAAGCTAATAATCCAAATGGCTGGCATTTTTAAAACTTCGCCAATGCCTTTAAAGGAAATACGTTCACTTGCTTCCATTTTCCCATCTTCTACCGTAAAGAAGCAGAAAATTCCCATCGCAATAGTTAAAACAGAATAATAAACAATAACAGCCTTCATTCCAGCTACTTCATCATTGATTGCACCAATTCCAACACGGAAGGCAACAACAGCACCCATAGCCATTAAAGCTGCACCAATTCCACGACCACCTTCAAAGAAGCCATATGCCTTTCCTTGATCATCGGATCCAGATAAAATACGAACCGCTTTAATACATGCCGGCCAGAAGGCAAATAAGCTTGAAATGCCCCAGAACGCATATAAAACCAATAATTGATAATAGTTCAATGGCAATAAATGAACAAAGCCACCTAAGCCAGTTCCAATTAAAGAAACTGTTAAAATCATACGCGTTGAAAAACGGTCCGCAACAACGCCTCCAAACAAATAAGAAATCATTCCAAAAATACCTAAGATACTTCCAAACACACCCATTTGTGTATTTGTCAAATGATAGGTTGAAAGATACGCATCATAGTAGTCAAAGCGAAAATAAGGTAAACCATAAATAATCGCCCCTCCAAACGCTACAATAATAATGGCCCAAAAATTCTTTGCGAGTTTTTGACCAAAACCAAGCTTGCTTAATAAATTTTTCATACATTCTCCTTCCTTTATTCAACAATTTGATTTTCTTTATGATTAAAGGGATGTAACCCTCGATAAAGAACAAAGCCAGCTATCGCATACAAAACAGCCGCAATAAAATATGCCTTTTGATAGCCTGATTCCTTTAAAAATAAATAAGACCCTGTGAAATGTCCACTTAATATACTGATGATTCCTGCCACAAAATTAACCAGTGATGTATAAATCGGACGCATTTCCTTTGGAATAAGATCCATAGATAAGGAACTATCCACCGGACTGGATAAATTCGCCAAGCCAGCCCGTATAAAAAGTGCAACACCGACAATCGGTATAACAAAAGATCCAAAATGATTTCCCAAACCAATTAAAATCATAAAAGGAATAGAAGCCATTACCGTAAAAAAGATGGTTCCTACTTTCCCGAATTTCTCTGAGCATTTGGGTGTAAAAAACATAAAAACAACAATAGCAATATAAGAAATCGATACCATTAAAGAGGAGGTTGCCTTATCAATATGTAAGATTCGATTTAAATAAACGGTATAATACGATGTAAATAAACCCATCGCAAAGGAAATCAAGGCCCAATAAATCAAATAGGCTCTCGCATAGCGATTTAATAAAAGCTTTCCAAAGCCCTGCCATTTCTCTTTCAAGGAAATATGGACTTGGTCCTCTTTTTGATAATCTTCCTTTTTCTCTTTAATAAACAAAACGGGAAGAATGGATACAAGAGCAATACAACCAACAAAAAATAAGATGGTTTCATTTCCTTGCATATAGTATTGATACATTTTCGGTGCCATTTCACTAATATAGCGTGTTTGTTCTTGCGCTAGACCATATGGAATTTGCGCAAATACAGAAAATGCCTTAACAACCAATGCACCACCTAAATAGGTTGCAAGAAAGTAACCAATATAACCCATATAATAGGTACGTGTATACCAATTGATTCCTTCTTTGCCTAAGTGCTCACTATAACAAGCAATAAATGGACTCAACATAATAAAATGAAGCTGTACCCCTACTAGAGCTAACAAGGTTGCTAGATATAAAATGAAAACTTCTTGCATGAATACGGCCCCAAAAAACGCAAATGAGGTCGAAAGGGAACAAAAAATCAAAAGCTTTTTATATCCAATTTTCGGTACGAGCAAGAGTAATAAGGCACTAATAAAGGTCGCATACCCATAAAAAGCCCAAAAGGATGTCGCAATCGAGACTTGTACTTCTTGTAAATAATTCACAAAGGTATCGTATAAAACACCACTCGCTATATTATTGATGACATAACTGATAATAAAGAAAAGAATGTTTCGCTTTTCATAATTTTTCATTTTTCCCTCCTGAAAACCGTTTTCAATTATACGAAAACCTTTTCATTTATTCAAATAATTGTTAAAAAAAAGATGTGACTTGCACATCTTTACAATGAATCGGTTGTATCAAAAACACCCAAGGATAAGAACGGACACTTTTGGCGAATCAAGCTGGTTAGATCAATGCCATTGGCTTTGACCTTGCCGACCATTGGTCCATTGGCTTCTTTAATGCTTCCATTGGAAGTCGTTGCTTCTAAAGACCATTGTCCAACCTCATCATTCTTTTCTTGATTGGGATGCTCTAAATAGACTGAAATTAAATCAAGAATTTCTTTCGCATCCTTTTGGTCCATCTCCTTTTCCTCTTCCCAACAAGGAAGACCTTCATGACTGAGCGCATGTAATATAACCTTTCCATCCTGATGAATTTCTAATTCCTGTTCTACTTCATCACTGACTTGATAGATTTGTCCTTGTCTTCTTAAATCTGAATGTATTTTTACTTTAACAATTTCCATAAAAACTCCTTACTCACTTAATGAAAAATCCATATACACTGGATTATGATCGCTATATTTAAATTGATTATCCTTCACCTTTGCATCTTGAACCTGCACATTATCTGAAACAATAAAGCCATCAATCAAATAGACAGAGGCATTCTTAGCATCATAAGGTGCATCAGCATTTCGACAAGAAGGCAATGGATTGTCTTGGTCATAGGGTGCTATCAGACGTAAAGAATCTGAAATTAAGTTTTGATCAATGGCCTTAGCCCAATCATCCACCTTTTTATTCTTAAAGACTTCCTTTGAATTGGCAATTAGTGATTTATTAAAATCTCCACCCGCTATGACATAATTTCCTTTTTTCGCTTCTTGGTTCATATCCTTACACAATTGAATCAATTGCTTATTTGATGTTGATGCATTGGTCGTATAAGCAGATAAATGCACATTATAGATGATCAATGATTTTCCATTCTTCGTTTGAATCTCTTGTTTGGAATAACAACGATCTAAATCAATAAACTTACTCAAACCAGTTTCAATTGGCAAAGAACGACGTATTGCTTGTTGAATTTGAAATTGAGAAAAGGTGCTTAAACCGGACTTATTCTTACCATGTGGACTATTCAATGGATAGAATAAATAAGAGGAATCATAGTTCTGTGCCCAGGTGGATGAATAATCGGCAAAGCCCTTTTGAAGGATTGCATCCTCATCCACATGATAGCTTCGTGTTCCATCCACATCGACTTCTTGACATAATACAAAGTTTGCATTTAAGGATTGTAAGGATTGAAGTGAACCCTTAATATTTTTCTTCACCGCTTTTTCACTAAATGCCCTTGAATATTTTCCACCATCCATAAAGAAGGAATAATCATCACTATAGGCTCCAAAGCCAAGATTGGCACTGGCAATCCGATAAACTTGATTCACTTCCACTTGTTGATTGTTTGAAAATTGGCGTACCGATAGCTTGGTTTTATCCTCTACGCGATAATAGCTTATAAATACATAAGCAACATAAATCGCAACGACTAAAATACATAGACCAAGAATCGATAAGATACCTTTTATAAATTTTTTCATACGCAGCTACCTATTCTTTATCGACAAGCCATCCTTAAAGGCATGTCCAACAACGGGTCCAATCACACGATAGGTATTGGTCGAAATATCATAAATAATCGGCTTTAATTTATCATAATCAACCTTCCCATCGCTAAGAACCGATTCATCCGCTTGCATCGCGACAATTTGGCCAACAAGCACTTCATTGCTCTCATCATAGGATTTGACCTTACATTCTAAGGTAACTGGATATTCTTCAATAAT
>CAVKAP010000047.1:0-25695 GCA_963654445.1 Segatella copri | reverse complement strand
TTTTTTGCTTCAAATTCCATATTTTTCCTCCTATCTCTTTTTTACACAGTCAAAATCTCTATTTAATCCAATGAAATATAATGTGGAATAATGTCTTCATATTCTCCACTTTTTAATAAAAAGCCCTTTGGAATAATACCTAAAGGCTGAAAGCCTAATTTTTTATAAAGGTTCAAAGCCGCATGATTACTAGCAACAACCGCATTAAATTGTAGAATACGAAAGCCACACACTTTTGCTTGCTCTAAGCAATCTTCAACCAAGGCTTGTCCAATATGTTTTCCACGACATTTTGAAGCCACCGCATAGCTTGCATTACAAATATGGCCACAGCGTCCAACATTATTGGGATGTAAAATATAAAGGCCAACGACCTCTTGGTCCATATAAGCTAAACGCGTTTTGGATTGGGATTGAAAGAACGCCAGTCCACTTTCTTCATCTAAACACTCCATTTGTGGAAAGGCAACTCCTTGTTCAACGACTTCATTCCAAACCTGAATGGCCTCTTGAATAGATGCCTTATTAAAATCCTTAATTTCAATCATACACTACACTCCTTCATAAACTTTAACATTTCCAATTGAATTTGACTTAATCCAATGGCTTCAATTGGAAAATGTCCTGCCCCTTCAATCAAAACCATCCGTTTTCTTCCTTGAATTTGATGATACAATTGCTCCGAATACGAAAAATCAATCCAACGATCCTTTTCAGGATGCATCAACAATAACGGAACAGAATACGTACTTGGATTCGGAAGCTCTGGATGGAAAAGGGTTCTCAAAAAATCAAGGGGGACCTTATTTCCTGCTGCATGCTTATCCTTGAGCATACGATCTAGAATTTCATCGTTGTTACAAATTCCATCTAGCGAAAGAATGGTATCAATCTTTACTTTTTTTCGCTTTAATAGCTTTGGAAATGAATTAGAAATCAACCATCGATCCATCATGCTTCCATTTAATATTTCATTACAAATGGCCTCATTGTTTAAATCCAATAAACAAGTTGTCATGACACCACTCACTTCTTTACAGACTTCTCCTACTTGATAGGCCAGCATGCCAGCTAAGCTTGTTCCAAACAAGAAGGTATTTTCAATATGATAATACCTAACAACTTCCTTTGCACAATCCAACCAATCCTGATATGTGATCGTTTTTGCGGTTTCGGTATAACCATATAAAGGCATATCTGGACAAATCACACGATAGCCCAATCGATAAAATGGCACCGCCAAAAAAGACATTAAACGACCATTTCCACAGATTCCATGAAATAGAATCAAAGTTCCTTTAAAATAAGAAGGCTGATATACATCGCAATGAATTTGAATTTCACCACAATAAATCAACTCTTCCTTTAAATGAATATCTTCGGTTAAGCGATTCCGTAAAGGCAAAAAGCTTTGAATCTCTTGCCAGCTTTGATTCGATTGATAACTTCCCATACCCCAATTCTAACATATCCAAAAAAAACGTGTAGGCTTTCTACACGTTCATCACTTTCATTAAAGCTTTTACTTGTTCTGCAGTTGCCAGCTCTTCACTAAAAGCACTGGCACTCCCTGCACAAACACCTTGATAAAACGCAAAGCGCATATCCTTTGTTTTTAAATAGCCACTCAAAAAGCCAGCTACACTGGAATCACCTGCACCAACCGAATTGACGAGGATTCCTTTCGGTGCATCCGATTGATAAGATTGTCCATCTTCACTCAAGAAAACAGCACCCTGGCCAGCCATTGAAACAAAGACATTTCGAGCCCCTAATTCTTGTAGCTTTTTAGCATAGACCAAACAATCCTCTTTACTTTCAATTTTTGTTTGAAAGAGATCACTTAATTCATGATTATTCGGTTTAATCAAAAACGGATGATATTTTAAAACTCTTTTTAATAAATCCTTTTCTGCATCTACCACGATTGGAATTTCCTTTGATGATAGACGCTCCATAATTTGTTCATACATATCACTTGGCAAGGTATTGGGAACACTCCCTGAAATAACCAATAGATCTTCTTTGTTTAAACAATCCAATTGTTCAAAGAGCTGTTGAATTTCATCGGGATGAATCTTCGGTCCTTGCCCATTGATTTCGGTTTCATCATCCGATTTCATCTTTACATTAATTCGTGAAAGACCATCTCTGACTTCAATCATTTGGTTTTCTACACCATAGGCCTGTAAAGAACGTTGAATTTCTTTGCCGGTAAAGCCAGCCACAAAGCCAAGTGCCCGACTTGAAATCCCTAAGTTTTTTAAAACGATGGATACATTGATTCCCTTGCCACCAGGAAGAAATTTTTCATAATTTGTTCGATTAATCTTTCCTGATGCAAAATGTTCGGCTCGACATATATAATCGATGGATGGATTAAATGTTACTGTATAAATCATAAGCACCTCTTGTTCTATTCTAATCCTTTGCCCATCCTTTTGCACATTGAACTGCTTTTTTCCAGCCTTCAATTTGGCGATTGGCTTCATCAAGGGTCATGATTGGTGTAAACAATTGGTCCATTTGCCAATTTTCACAAATTTCATCTAGACTTTGCCAATACTGTACAGCCAATCCAGCTAAATAAGCCGCCCCCATTGCGGTTGTTTCCACACATTTTGGACGTAAGACCGGTGCTCGACTATAATCGGTTTGCATTTGAGCCAATAGATTATTAGCAGAAGCACCACCATCAATCTTCAATTGTGATAATGGAAGATTGGCATCTGCTTCCATCGCTCGAATGACATCATTGACCTGGAAAGCTAAGGATTCAAGCGTTGCTCGAATGATGTGATTTTTATTCACACCGCGTGTTAAACCAACAATGACGCCTCGTGCATAAGGATCCCAATAAGGAGCACCTAAACCAGTAAAGGCCGGAACAACATAACAACCATTGGTATTTTGTACCTTTTTCGCATAATATTCACTATCGCCACTCGATTCTAAAATCCGTAATTCATCCCTTAACCATTGAATCGCAGCCCCAGCCACAAATACCGAACCCTCTAAGGCATAGGTCACTTGATTATTTAGACCCCAAGCGATGGTTGTGACTAGACCATTTTTCGATAAAACCGGAGTTTGTCCTGTATTCATTAATAAAAAGCCACCCGTACCATAGGTATTTTTTACATCCCCCTTTTGAAAACAGGCTTGTCCAAATAAAGCACATTGTTGATCCCCGGCTGCTCCAGCAATTGGGATTTCTTCTCCAAGTAGGGAGGCATCGCTCTTTCCATAGATACAAGAGGAAGGCTTTACCTCAGGTAACATGCATTTCGGAATATTCAAAAGCTCTAAAATTTCATCATCCCATTCTAAGGTATGAATATTAAACATCATCGTACGCGATGCATTGGAATAATCGGTAACATGGACCTGCCCTTTGGTCAGCTTCCAAATCAACCATGTTTCAATCGTTCCAAATAAAAGCTGTCCTTTTTCCGCTTTTTCTCTAGCATCCGGAACATTTTCTAAGATCCATTTTAACTTTGTGCCGGAAAAATAGGCATCAATCAATAAACCGGTCTTATTGCGAATAAAATCCGAATAGCCGGCTTCAACTAAAGAATCACAATATTGTGCCGTTCTACGACATTGCCAAACAATGGCATGATAAATCGGTTCTCCTGTTTCTTTATCCCATACGACTGTCGTTTCTCTTTGATTGGTAATTCCAATTCCTTGAATTTGATTGGCTTCAATATTTAATTTTTGCATAGCCTCAACCGCAACCCCTAATTGCGTTGCCCAAATTTCATTGGCATCATGCTCAACCCAACCAGGCTTTGGATAAAATTGCGTAAATTCGCGTTGTGCAACCGATATCATTTGCCCTTCATGATTAAAAAGAATACAACGATTCGAGGTTGTTCCCGAATCAAGGGCCATCATATAAGTTTCCATACTTTTTCTCCTAAAATGTATACGTTTTCATCTCCATTATAACACGATAGTGCTACAATAGAGCTAAGGAGTTAAACTATGAAAAATCAATTTACTTTCCCATCTAAGGATGGACGAACCAATATTCATGTCACTGAATGGAAACCAAATACTGAAATCAAAGGCATTGTACAAATTGTACATGGTATGGTTGAATACATTGATCGTTATGATCGTTTTGCGAACTTTTTAAATGAGCATGGCTTTTATGTCATCGGAAATGACCACTTAGGTCATGGACGTTCCGTTAGCCATACCGATCAGCTGGGATATTTTGCCCCAAATGGAAACGAATGCTTGATTGAAGATCTTCATACGCTTCAAGTCATGACCCAGGTCCGTTTTCCAAATCTACCTTACTTTATCTTAGGTCACAGCATGGGCTCTTTTTTAGCTCATCAATATGCCCAAATGTATGGTGATCAATTTACTGGTTTACTATTATTAGGAACAGGCTATTATTCTCTTCCTGTTCTAAAAAGTGCCCAAGCACTTTGCCAAAGTCTAGCCAAAACCAAGGGCTGGACCTATCGAAGCAAGCTTCTCTATCAATTAACGCTTGGTTCTGCCAACAAAGACTTTGAGCCTGCACGAACGGATAATGATTGGATCAGCAAGGATGAAAAGATTGTCGATGACTACAATGCCCATCCTTGGACAAGCTTTGAATTTACCCTCAATGGCTATTACACCCTATTTAAAACCATTGAATATGTAAATATGCATGATGCAGATATTCCAAAGGAATTACCAATTCTACTTGCCAGTGGTGCCGATGATCCAATTGGAAACAATGGCTTAGGCGTCAAAAAGGTATATGACAAATTCATTAAAGAAAAGATTCAAGATTGTCGTTTTAACTTATATGAAAAGGATCGTCATGAACTTTTAAATGAAACCAACTATATTCAAATTCAAAATGATTTATTACATTGGCTTGAAGATCACCTTGAACCTGCAGCACTTGATTAAAAAATGAAGCATCGGATTATTCCGATGCTTTTTCTTCCGCAAATTTTCCTTTTAAATCAAAGGCATGATTTAGAGGACCTGAGCCTTGTCCTAAATCCAACATCGAAGCCAAGGCTTTTGAAATATAGTCTTTGGCTCTTTCGACTGCCTTTTCTAAATCATAGCCCTTTGCTAAATTACTCGCAATGGCACTGGATAGGGTACAGCCTGTTCCATGTGTATTGGGATTATCAATGCGTTTGCCATAAAACCATTTTTCTTTGGAATCATACACCAATAAATCATTGGCATCATTGATTTGATGGCCACCCTTACATAAAACCGCACAATGATACCGTTCAGAAATAATTTGTGCTGCTCTTGCCATATCCTCTTCATTTACAATCGATACATCTGCCAATATTTCTGCTTCTAGAATATTTGGTGTACATAGAGTAGATAGAGGCAATAATTCCTTTTTGATGACTTCAATAGCTTCTTGATCAATCAAGCGTGCACCACTGGTCGCAACCATCACGGGATCAACGACAATATTCTTTAGTTGATAGCTTTTTATTTTCTCTACAATGACATGAATCAATTCTGCCTTTGATACCATGCCTATTTTCACTGCATCGGGTTGGATATCCGTACAAATCGCATCCAATTCCTTTGCCAAAAAGCTGGCATCCACATTTAAAATATCATAAACACCCAAGGTATTTTGTGCGGTTAAAGCTGTAATCGCACTGGTCGCAAAGACCCCATTCATCGTCATCGTCTTAATGTCCGCTTGAATGCCGGCTCCTCCACTGGAATCACTTCCAGCAATTGTACATACTGTTTTCATATTCACTCCAATATTGTTTTTAAAACTTCGTTTTCTTTCGAATACTCTTTCAAATAAAAATCAGAAATCTTTTTTAATTCGGCTTGATCCCGTTTATTTGAATCATCTTCAATCGCAATCGTTATACAACCTGCTCTTTTTGCGGATTGTATGGCTTGTAGGACATCTTCAAAGACATAGACCGTATCACATTCTAATTTCTCTTTTCCAATCTCATAAATCAAGCTTTCCTTTTTTGTCGTCTTATATGCATCACAGGTCAAAATAAAATCAAAGAAGGAATCGATTTCTAAGCGCTTGAAGGCTGCTTCAATCAAATCCGTCTTTCCAATGGATACGACCCCCATAGGAATCTGTGCTTTTTTGAATTGTTGGAGATAAAAGCGAACCCCTTTTTTTAATTCCACTTCCTCTTCATAAAAAGCTTGCAGAAGATTTAAAATGGATTCTTGAATCTGTTTAGCGGAGCTCTCAATCTGATATCTTTTTTTTAAATAGGAAGAAGACTCTTCTAAGGTCATGGGATAGACAATCGAAGCTAAGTCTGGATCCGGTGAAATACCAATAGAATTCAAATAGCGATTGGGTAATTCCTCCCATATCTTCATTGAATCCAACAACGTTCCATCCACATCAAACAGAATGCCTTTATTCATATAATTTTAAAACCTTCTCTTTTAATTCCTGAGTTGCCTGACGGCTATCCTCTTGTGAAAATAAAGCGGAAATTACCGCAATGCCAACAATGCCACTTCCCTTTAATTGAAGGACATTGTCCTTATGAATCCCACCAATCGCAATCACTGGAATACTTACGGCTTCACAAATTGCTTTTAAGGTTTCATAGGATACATCTTCAGCATCATCCTTCGAATTGGTTGGGAAAACAGCTCCAACGCCTAAATAATCCGCACCCATTTTTTCTGCCAATAAGGCCTGTTCAACCGTTTGAGCAGATACGCCAACAATTTTATCGGGTCCTAATAGCTCTCTAGCACTTGCGGCTTCCATATCCTCTTGTCCGACATGAACACCATCGGCATCAATTTCTTTTGCCAATTGCACATCATCATTAATCACAAAAGGAATATGCGCTTTTTTACATAAGGCTTGAATTTCTTTGGCTTCCAATAATAAATCAGCTTGATTTAGATTCTTTTCACGCAATTGAATAAAGGTAGCGCCTCCTTCAATCACCTCTTGTACCTTCTGACTTAAGCTTTTCTTTCCGATATAAGAACGATCCGTAACGGCATACAATAATAGACTATCGGATTTCATATTTAGCTCCTTTCTCTAGCGTTTGTCCATCCATATGATAGATGGCATCAATAATACGATTACGATAGGTTGAATTTCCTTCATACTCTGCTAAATGCGTATATGCAATTTCACCTGCTAATCCCATTGTACAAACACTAGCCACACAAGCTTCTAATAGATGATCCGGATTGGCTGCCATAAAGGCGGTCATTAAACCGGATAATTGACATCCCGTACCAGTAATTCTTCCCATTTCCTTTCGTCCATTACGAATCACATAACAACGCTTTTCATCCGCCACTAAATCAATGGCACCGGTAATCGCAATAACACAATTCGATGCCTTCGCAAAATCTTTGGCAAATTGTACCATGGTATCCAAATTCTCTTCCGTAATGACATCGGCTTGATCCGCATCCACACCTTTTGTGGTTCCTGATCCTAAACACAAAGTTTTAATTTCAGAAATATTTCCTCGAATGGCTGTAAAGCTTAAATTCTCCATTAAATTTAAAGCAGTATTCGTACGCAAAGAGCTTGCCCCTGCTCCAACTGGATCCAATAAGATTTGATGACCTAAGCTTTCAGCTTTCTTTCCCGCCTTCATCATTCCTTTTATACTGGATTGATTTAAGGTACCAATATTGATATTCAATCCAGCACAAATTGATGTAATGTCTTCCACATCCTCTGGCTCATCCGACATAATTGGACTTGCACCAATTGCCAATAGGACATTGGCCACATCATTCACAGTCACATAATTGGTGATATTGTGAACCAAGGGTTGATTTTTTCGTACATTTTCTAAATACTCTTTCATTTTTGTTCTCCTTCTACAAAAAAAGTGGAATACCAACACAGTGATATCCCACAAGACTTGCAAAATATTTCCCTACGTTGGCATTATCCAAATCAGGTAATCGGTCAAGACTTAAAAGTCTTATCTCAGCCAGAAACACTGGCACCCTCTTTTTTTTATACGAATTTAGCTTAACACGTTTTTTAACTTTTGTTAAAGACTTCTTTATCTAATTCACCATTTTGTTTGGCAACAATGGTTGTACAAACGGCATCCCCTGTAATATTTACAGCTGTACGTAACATATCAAGAATACGGTCAATACCCATAATCAAACCAATACCAGAAACTGGTAAACCAACGGAATCAAAGACCATAGCTAAGGTAATCAAACCAACACTTGGCACACCAGCTGTACCAATTGAAGCTAAGGTAGCTGTTGCGATAACGGTTAAATAATCCCCTGCTGTTAAATGAATTCCAAAGGCTTGGGCAACAAAGACAACTGCAACCCCTTGCATGATTGAGGTTCCATCCATATTGATGGTTGCACCCAATGGAATGGTAAATCCTGAAATTTTACGGGATACACCAATTTTTTCTTCCAAGGTATCAATATTTAATGGAATCGTAGCATTCGACGTTGCTGTACTAAAGGCAAAGGCTTGTACAGAGAAGAACTTTTTAGCGAATTTAAATGGATTTAAGCCACCAAAGATTCGTAGCATCACCATATAAACAACATAACATTGAATACCTAAGCCCAATACAACGGTAATCATATATTTAAACATTGGAACCATCGCACTGAAGCCTAATTGAGAGAAGGTTCGTCCAATTAAACAGAAAACACCAATTGGCGCAATTTTCATAATCATCATGGTCATTTCCATCATGATGTCATTTCCCTGTTGGAAAAAGTTCGTTACCAATTGTGCCTTATCCTTTAATTTCGCTAAAATCACACCAACAATTAACGCAAAGAAAATGATTTGAAGCATTTCACCATTAGCTAAAGAAGCAATTGGATTGGTTGGAATAATATTTAAAAGCGTATCGACCATTGAAACATCGGTATTAGTACTTGCACTATCAACTGTTGTTTTTACATTTTCAACAGCACTCATATCCAATCCAATCCCTGGATTAATAATAGAAGCAACACCAAGTGCTACCGCTACAGCCAGCATGGTTGTACATAAATAGAAGACAATGGTACGAACACCAACACTCCCTAAAGTCTTGGTATCCCCAATAGCAGCTGCTCCACAAACAATGGAACAAAAAACCAAAGGTACGACCAACATTTTCATCAAGCTGATAAAGCCTTGTCCAACCACATAGAATACACCTTCAACAATTACATCATTGACGAATGTTATATCGACAAAGAAATTATTAATGATTGCTCCAACGATTGCCCCTGTAATCAAAGCAATAAAAATCTTTGTGGTTAAACCAAACTGTTTTTTTCCTTTATTCTTCTTCATGATTCATCTCCTTTAAATAGGAATGGAGCTCTTCTTTCCATTCCGGCATCGTATGAAGGCCTGTAATTCGCATCATCATATTGTCTAATAATGTAAATGGTGGCTTTATACGTTCTACATTACTTGTACGTACCGCAATATTTGCATTTCCCGTAAAACGAAGAATTTCACGAGCCCAATCAGCACGAGAGCATCCACCTTCACAGGATGCATGGTAGATTCCATATTCATCCGTTTCAATTAGCTTTTCAACAAAAGCAGCTAAGGCATGGGCACTGGTTGGTGTTGAGTACGATTCATAAGGAAGCTCAATATCTTCTCCATCCTTTGCCTTATTCAAAATAAAATCCACAAAATCACTGGTTCCAAGACCATAAAGCCAAGAACTACGAACAATTAAATGTTTATCGGTTAACGATTTAACCAATTCTTCACCCGCTAATTTACTCTTTCCATAAACAGTTGTAGGGGTTGGTACGTCAAATTCATTCTTTGCTTTATTATGTTGTCCACCAAAGACATCATCGGTTGAAATTTGAACCATCTTCACATCCAAACGACGAGCCGCAATGGCTAAATTACGTGCTCCTAAGGCATTAATACGATAGGCTTCATCCGGATTATCTTCACAAATTCGATCATCCGTTAAGCCTGCACAATTGATGATGACATTCGGACGGCTCACATTCGCAAATAATAGAACCTCTTCTAAGTCTTCAACGGGAACTTCTTTATCACTTTTTAATAATTTAAAATCTGAATTGTTTTCATATGCTTCGCATAATGCTCGACCCAAACGGCCATTAGCACCTGCAATCCAAACGCGCATTTGATAACTCATATACTCTCTCCTTTATAGATATGAGGTTATTTTAGCATTTTATTTTTATTTTGTATACGCTTTACAAACAACAATACATCATGCTCGAGCACAAAAAAAAGAATGGATGTTCCATTCTCCTTTATACATTTTTATCTTGACTCAATTTTTTCATAGCTTCTGAATGAAATAAATCTGGTCTTTCATAGGTAATAATGCTTAAACATCTTGAAATCGCAATACATTCGGATAATTGTCGCAAGCCTCGATAAAGAACAATCAATTCAACAAAGGCACTGCATACAAACACAAATAAGGATTTCCAATATTCCATAGCCCATACATACCCGATACTAATTAAGATAGAAATCAAAACCAAGGCATTGCCTGCTACAAACATCGACCAATAAAAAATCACATTATCATCATATTGTCCTTTTAAATCATCACGCATATAATCATACGAATTTTTTTCCTTTAATTGTTGAATCGCAATGGTTAAAACCTCTTCCATTTGCGAATAATCCATCACCATTCTTGAAAAGGATCTTGGCTTCACTCCTAACATCTCTCTCACCTCTTTGTACCCTTATTTTTTCACTTTTTTTACTTCTTGTAAATTCAAAACGGGTAGCTATAACTATTCCAATTTGTCTTAACTCATTGGATAAGTCAAAGCTACCTGTTCCTTATTTAATGTAAAATTTGTCCTCTTTTCGGTTTAAGGCATCCATCAATTTTTCTTCAAGCTCATCATACATGATAATATTTTTTAGGACGATTACTCTTGGATAATTTTTTAATTGAGGTGCAACATCCAAACCACAAATATAAAGATCTCCTTTGTCCATAGAAGCTTCCGCAAGTGGTACATGTGAAATATAAATATGAGATAAAGACAAAGAAGCTAAAACTTTCTTTACATTCATTTCCATAATCATTGAGCTTCCCAAGCCTTGTCCGCAACAACATACAATGGAGTGAATCTTTTTCACAAAACCCCTTCTTTCTTTATTTCAATAAGCTATGAATGGTCTTTTCTAAATCACTAGCGGTTAGACCATATTCCTTTTGTAAAAAGTCAGGTGAACCAACTTGTCCAAATCGATCTTGAATACCGTGACGTTTAAACGGAATCGAAATTCCATTTTCTACCAACACTTCACTAACCGCACTTCCTAAACCACCGATAACCGAATGATTTTCAAAACTAACACAGGCCTTCTTTCCTTTTATTTCATTTAAAATCAAAGGAATATCTAATGGTTTAATGGTAAACATATCGATTACTTCACAAGAAATTCCTTCTTGTTCTAAATGCTCTGCTGCATCTAGAGCATCACTGACCACTTGTCCACAGGAAATAATCAAAACATCCTTCCCTTGTTTTAACACATTTCCTTTGCCAAATTCAAAGGTAGAGCCTGCTTGATAAACCTCTCGAACTGGTTTACGGTTGGCTCGAAAATAATGAACACCGGACATGGTACTCAATTGACGAATACACCATTCCAATTGACTTGCATCCGCAATATCTAAAACAAGTGCATCTGGAATTGAACGCATAAGAGCCACATCCTCAAAGCTTGTATGTGTGCCACCATTCGTTCCTACACAAAATCCTGGATCTGATCCATAGATATTAATCGTATTTTTCGCATAGGCACAGGATAAATAGATTTGATCAAATGCTCGACGCGTTGAAAAAGGCGCAAAGGTATGCACAAATGGCACAAAGCCTTCCGAAGATAAGCCTGCCGCAATTCCAATCATATCGGCTTCCGCAATTCCACATTGCACAAATCGATCAGGATGTGTCTTTTGAATATCCGTAAACTTACTTGCTCCACCTAAGTCTGCTTCTAAGGCCACAACTTTATCATTCTCTTCCATTACATCTTGAATGGTTTGAACAACAACGCCACGTAATTCACGTCCCTTTTGACTTCGATCTTGAACTAGCTTAAACATTCTTGTTCCTCCTCAATCCATTTTTTCAATTCTTCAATGGCCTTATTTGTTTCACCAATGACTTCTTCATTATTAAATTTCACACTATGATTCGATGGCATTTCTTCAAAATATTTGACACCACTTCCCTTAATGGAATCTAAAACAATACAAACCGCTTGATCTTTAATTATCTTTGCCTTTGTGATGGCTTCATCAATGGCTTCAATATCATTTCCTTTTACAACTTGCGTATGAAAACCAAAGGCCTTCATCTTTTCAGGTATAGAGAATGGATTTAATACATCCTTGGTGTATCCATCCAATTGTCGTTTGTTTTCATCAATAATGACGATACAATGATTCAATCGATTCGCAGCTAAATATTGAAAAGCCTCCCAACATTGTCCTTCATTCAATTCGCCATCGCCTACAATCAAATAGGTATATCGATTGCTTCCCTTCATTTTTTGACCGGTCGCAATCCCTGCTGCAGTCGATGTCCCTTGTCCAAGTGATCCAGTTGTCATGTCCACACCAGGTGTTTTGATGCGATCTGGATGGGATGGTAAATTGGTTCCACCTTGGTTTAAGGTAAACAACCATTCCTTTGGAAAAAAACCTTGTTCAGCTAAGGTCGCATACCAAACAGGACCTGCATGCCCTTTCGATAAAACCACCTTGTCTCGATCTTCCATCTTTGGCTGATTCGGATCAACATGAAGCTGTTTCCCATATAATACCGCCATTGTCTCAACCAAAGACATTGAACCTCCTAAATGACCTTGTCCACAATGGGCCAACATTTCCAAAATATCAATTCTTATTTTAGCCGATAAGATTTGAAGTTTTTTCAATTGTGTTTCTTCCATAAATATCTCTCCTCTTTACGATTATTATCCCTACTCTATTTGGAATAAACCAGGCCATGATGGTTCAATAGTTTGTGCAAAAATTCCACAGTACAAAAGCTTGCACAAAAAAAGCCTTTTATTGAAAAATAAAAAGCTTCTATCTCTATTGAATCTTCATTTCATAGGTAAATCCATGGTTTAAGATATAATCCTCCAAGGTCCAATTCTTTTCATAAATTTCTTTGGCTGCTTTTTTTCCTACATAGCGAAAATGCCATGGTTCATTGGTCGCACCCGTTTGACTGGATTTATTTTCTGGATAACGTAAGATGTATCCATATTTATAGGCATTCTTTTCTACCCATTGATAGGCTGGTGTCTGTCCAAAGGTCGAATACGTTCCATCTATAACATCTGAGCTTGTTAGATCTACACTTAAGCCAAGCTGGTGTTCACTCGAACCGGGTGTATTGACTAAACTTGCTGCATAATCGGCATCATACATCGAAAAATATTCATTATAGATGACCTCTTGATCCGCATAGGAACGATAAGAGCTTTTTATCGTTAGCTCATACCCTTCTTTTTTAGCATCCGCATACATCTGTTCCAATGCACTCGCTGCTTCATCCTGCATTTGTCCTTGTTGACTCTCGTAAGGAATGTTCACCTCACGAAGACTTGAAGGAACATAATCGGAACGAACCACAAAGCCCTTTTTAATCAAGACCAAGGTATTTGGTTCTTCTATTTCATAAACTCGATCTGAAGCATTAGCTGAATCAATCTTCGGATAAGAAATTGATAGAATAGCCTGTAGAGGCTTTAATTTTGATTGTTCATATTTGGATAAATCACAAATCTGCACACCATCAATCTTTAAATATTTTTTTGCGGTCTTATACTTTATTTTTTGTTGCATTAAAGAACGTAAATTTTCAATAGAATAAACTTCACTATTTTTAAAGACGATATTTGTCGTATAACCCAATCGATCCAGTTTTTTCTTCAGCTTTACATAATCATCCACATAAGAAACAACCTTTTTTACCGATTGTTTATTCTCTTTATAATATCTATCGTAATAAATATAGTTTTGATTATTTTTTACACGATTCCACTTTGAAAAATGAATGATTGAATCATAATCTAAAATTTCATCAATTTGATGATCCTCTAAGCTTAAAATCAATTGTGTATCACTTCGATCATAACCTTTCATTCTTAATTCAATTCGATTTAAATTAAGAAGGATTCCACCAACAAAAATACATAAAATAAGAATCCCTATGATTAAACGTCTTGTTTTTCTTTTTTTCTTTACTTTTTTCATAATAACCTCAAGAAAGAGTATATAATGATTTCCTACTGGATCCAATAACGTTCGTTTGATTCTTGTAGCGCTTTCTGTACCTTTTCTCTTAACTCATCCTTAGATACAATATTTTGTAGTGCAATGACTCGTGGCATCTCCTTAAAAATCGGTTTTAAATCCATCCCAATTAAAAATACATCGGCATTTGATTCAGAAAAATCAGATAATGAGCTATGAGAAACTTCGATATCTGATCTTTTTAATTCTGCTAATATTTTCTTCAAATTCATTGCTAAAATCAATGAACTACCTAATCCATTTCCGCAACAACAAACCATCTTTTGAATCTTCATCCTAACTCCTTTTTAGGAGTTGATTATAATCATTATTTTCTTTGGTTTCAATGAAAAGATGAACAATCAAGCTATGATATAATGCATAGCATGAACTATACCTATATCCTTAAATGTAAAGATGAAACGTATTATACCGGTTGGACAAATAATTTAGAAAAACGACTTCAAGCACACAATGATGGAAAAGGTGCAAAATATACGAAATATCGTCGTCCGGTTCAACTCGTATATTATGAAAGCTTTGATAGCAAACAGGAAGCTATGTCACGTGAATATGCGATTAAACGCTTATCTCGTAAAGAAAAAGAAGAATTGATTCAACACCAGGCATTATGTAATCTTTGATATTGATCCAATTGAAGCTTACGATAAAGCTGTTTATGTACATCAAATTGCGATAATTTCTTATATTCTTCCTCTTTTAGTTTCGTTGGATAAAAGTCATCTAAATAACAAAAATCCTTATTTTGATCATAGTAATAATAGACAAGTCCTGCAATTCCCGAAACAACCATCACTCGACTTAAAACAGGATGTTTACATCGCTCTAATTGAATGATCCATTCTTTATAATCCATATGATAAACACACATCATTCATCCCTTCTTTCTAAGTTCAGTATGACTTAGATTTTCAATAAAAACAGATGCATTGACTATATTTGAAGAAACAAAAGGATTTTTCCTTTAGAACAAAATTATTGTCCATTCCTTTTCTTTTGAATACAAAAAAACTGCATTTCTGCAGTTTTTACTTGATGCGTATTTTAATTATTATTCAATATGGAATTCATCTGCTTCTTCATTAAAAGCTTTTTCCAATTTTTCTGTTAGTTCTTTCATTGACATGATTTTTTGAAGAACAACAACTCTTGGATAGTCTTTTAATTGAGGGGCAATATCTTTTCCCACAACAAATAGGTCCGCACTTGCTGGAGAAACTTCAGACAATGAAGTATGTCCTGCGCTTACACCATCAATTCCTAAATTCTTTAATGCTTTTTCAATGTTCATTTGTACCATCATACTAGATCCTAAGCCAGATCCACAACAGCACATTACGGTTTTAATTGTAGCCATATTTTTTCCTTCTTTCTATGATTTTATTCAGCTACTTCCTTTTTAGGCGCAACATAATTATAAACGATTGGTAATAAGAATACTACAACACAGACAATCATTAATGCATTTCCAGTTACATGTTGAGCAACATTTCCGAAGACAATTCCCATCCAAGAGAAGTCAGCATCAGAGAATGTACAGTTTGCGAAGTTTAAAGCACCCATAACTGGCATACAAATTGCTGGTAAGAAGGTAATTAATAGACCATGCATGAATGAACCAAATACACAACCCTTCATACCACCTTCTGCATTACCGAATACACCAGCTGTTGCACCACAGAAGAAATGAGGAACAACACCAGGTAGAATCAATGCGACTGGACCAATTGAGCTATTCCAGAATGTTAATACCAATAGACCAACAATACCACCAACAAAGGATACTAAGAATCCAATTAATACAGCATTTGGTGCATAAGGGAATACAACTGGACAGTCAATTGCAGGAACAGCACCTGGTACCAATTTTTCAGCAATACCACGGAAGGCTGGAACGATTTCACTAACAATTAAACGAACACCACTCAAGATAATGTAAACACCACCAGAGAAGCTCAATCCGCGAGTAATTGCCCAAACAGCCCAGTTTGTCGTTGTTTCTGTACCAACGTTTAATAATTCACTTAAATTTGTATATGTTTTTAATACCGTATCTGGATTTTCACTTAAGATTCCACGACTAACAGCAACTCCAGTAATGATTAAGAAGAAGACAACCATTGTTAAACCAATAGAAACTGTTGTATCACGTAAGAATGTTAATCGTTGAGGGAAATTGATATCTTCTGTTGTTTGATCTTTACTATTCTTAAATAGTTTTGCACATTGAGCAGAGAACCAATATCCGGCACCACCAAAGTGACCAAAGCCTAATTCATCGGTTTCAACAATTTTCTCCATCGTACTTGAACAATAAGCTGGAGAAGCTGCTGAAATGAAGGCTAATAGACATCCACCAGAAATCCATAATGGGAATCCTTTTAATCCACCAACGCTTAAGATTACGGCAAACATACATGACATATATAATGTATGGTGTCCTGTTAAGAAGATGTATTTTAAACGTGAGAAACGAGCTAACACAATATTCAAAACCATTCCAATTGCCATAATGTAAGCTGTGTCTGTACCAAAATCATTTAATGCTAAAGATACGATGGCTTCATTATTTGGAACAACACCTTGCATATTAAATGCATAGTTGAAGATATCTCCAAATGCATTTAATGATCCAGTTTGTAAGAAACTAGAACCTGCACTTAATACTAAGAAACCAACAATACATTTAACCGTTCCTTTTACGATTTCTTCAATCGGTTTCTTTTGTAAACACAAACCAACACAAGCTAGAATACCTACCAACATAGCTGGAGTTGATAAGATATTAATAATAAAATCTAACATAAATTTCTCTCCTTTTATTCTTTCGATGCTTCCACAAAGGAATCAAAAATTTCTTTTCCACTTGTTGCATCTAAAATTGGTTGAACATTGCCCTCATCGCCAAAGATTGTCGATACGGCTACAATACCGTCCATATGACTGGTTTGATCTTTTGCAACTAAAGCAATCAAAATGCGAACAGCTGCACCATTTTCAGTAAAATACACTGGTTCCTTTAATACCGTTACAGCCATTTGGGTTTCTTTTACACCAGCTTCACTTGATGCATGAATTAAAGCCATATCATCGGTTAATACGTAATACGCACCAAATTTTTTCGTATTTTCTAATACAGCTTGTTCATATTGATCGGTACAATATCCTTGTTGAACTAAAGGCTCTAAACTAATATGAATGGCCTCTTTCCAATCTTTTACTTCTTGCCGAACAATACAATTTTTTTCTTTTAATAACTGTTCTATCACTTTGCTACCTCCTTCAACACTTGCATTATCTCCAACTTTAATGTGCAAAACCAGGCCAAGAGCTTTCATGCTTTTGTGCAAAATGTGGATGAAATATGTGAAGAAAGCGATTACATAAAGCTATTTCACACTTTTTACACAAATTTTGCACAAAACTGTGCAAAGAATTGGTTTGGAAGCTAAAATACTCTTGTCTTAATATAGGTATATAGAAAGTAGGTCATTCTATGTCAACAAGTGTTTTATTTATATTAATTATAGCTCTCATGGCGGCAGGTGCCCCTTATGCGATTCGCTCATTTTATTGGAATCGTTTTTTAAAATATATTCAAAACAATCAATATGAAAAAGCCTTAACGCTTAGTCAATCAAGGCTCTTTCACTTTTTATTTGGTGAAATCAATACGAAATGGAATCAATTAAAGATCTACCTTGAATTAAAGGATAAAGCACAAATCGAAAGAATCACCAAAGAATTATATGCTAAAAAGCTTTCCAACAAGCAGCGAGCTCAAATTTCAAACTCAATTTATTTTTATTATCTTGATACAGAAAATAAAGAAATGGCAAGAATGGTTCTAAATCAGCTCCAGCTTTGTTGCGATGCAAAGGATCAAATATACAATGAAATCCTTTATCGTGTCCTTATTGAAAAGAAAAGTGACGATATTGAAAATGTAGAGGATTTATTAAAAGAAAGTAAAAAGAACAGTAAAGAAGAAGGCTTACTCTATTATCTATTAGGTCTTCAATATATTTATAAGAACAATTCAAATAAAGCATTTCCTTATTTAAATCGTGCTAAAAATGATTTAAAAGGAACGCCTTACCATAATAAGATCAAAAAAATCATGCATTGAAAGGAGCTTTTCATATGTCCTCATTTCCTCTTGATAAACGTTGCAAAGAAATTCTTCAATCAATTATCTATGCAACCGGATTCATTAAAATTCAAACAATTGCTGATCAAATGAGTGTTTCAAAGCGCAGCATTTATTATGATTTGAATAAGATCAACGCTTGGCTTCGTAGTAACCAGATTCCTGAAATGAAGCAACAACGATCAAAAGGAATTTTAATTGAAGAAGAAGATAAAAGACAAATACAAGCTTTGCTCTTTGATACAACAATTGAACGTCAAGAACAAAATTATAGTCCAAAGGAACGTCATCGCCTTGAACAATGTATTATCATCCTAAGATCGAAAAATTTATACATTGAAGATTTCATGGATATTTGTAATGTCAGTCGAAATACCATTATTGCTGATTTAAAAGTGGTATCAGAAGCTTTGCACCGTCAAGGATTAAATTTGGTTTATACGCTAAAATCTGGCTATCGTATTACGGGAGATGCCATTAAAAAGAGAGCTATTTTCTTTTTATATTTTCCACCCTTTTGGGATTATTACTTTAACAATCTTTGTTCCATACAAGAAAAAGAGAAGCTAAAGGATATTTTAACAAGACTGAAAAAAATTGAAGTTGAGCTTCACACCGAATATGTAAGTGGTACTCTATCCAGTCTTGCAAGCTTTTTAAATTCTCTTGAGCATCAAAAAGATACGATTGATTTTAATGATATGGATCAAGAAGAAATCATAAGCACAAAGGAATATCATTTGGTTTCCTTTTATTTCCCTGATTTTGAAGAAAAAGAAAAAATTTATTTAACCCTTCATCTACTTGGATCTAGACTCCAAAGTATTCCAATCAATGTAACAAAAACAAACAACGAACAAATTGATTTGTTTGCATCTTATTTAGTGAATGAATTCGAACAAATTTCTGGTATTCAATACGATGCACGTGATGAATTGATTGAAGCATTAAAAGCGCATTTAAGCACTTCTATGTATCGTTATCGTTATGGAATTCAGCTTGGAAACCCCATGCTAGAAAACATCAAAACTGAATATTCGGAATTATTTAAGCTAACAAAATCCGCCTTTCATAGAATCCGTAAGCTTGTCCATTTTGATATTTCCGATTCAGAAATTGCTTATTTAACCCTTCATTTTGGTGCCTTTATGACCCCAAAAAATGCGCAAGAAAAGACCTATCGAATCTTAATCGTCTGCCCAAATGGCATTGGTGCAGGAAACATGATTAAAAATGAAATTCGGACTCTAGTTCCACAAGCTACCCAGATTCAGAATATCTCTTTAAGTCAATACGAATCGAACCATGATTTTGACATCGTAGTATCTACCGTAGTTTTAGCACAAGAGAAAAATTTAATCGTGGTTCATCCGATTTTAACCGATCAAGATCGTGTTGCGATTCTAAGAAAATGTATCTACAAAGAACCAAGAGCCAATCTTCAGCTTGAAGATTTATTATCTATTGCCAAAAAATATGTTCCTGATGAACACATGGATGCCTTTGAAAATGAAATTCGGAATTATTATTCCCAAACCCAAATTCAAAAGGTTCCAAAAAAGGATTTTGGTTTTCGCTTGTTGCATTATTTACAAGACTCTCATATTCAAATCTTTGAGGATAAAATGACGTGGGATGCCGCCTTAAGTGAATCTTGTCAGCCCCTACTTCAGGATGGTTCAATTACGCAAGAATATATTGATGCGATCCTATTTGATCAACGCAAACGACAATTATATATGTTTTTATGCGATGGACTCGTTCTAGCTCACTCCAATCCGAAAAAAGGTGTCAATTGTATTGATGTAGCCCTTAGCACATTTAAAAAGCCAGTGACCTTTTTAAATGGAAGACAAGCCCAAATTATTATCAGCATGGGAGCTACTGATCAAACCAAACATATTAAAATCTTAAATGACATTATTGAAATTTTTTCAAAGAAAAAGAACTTGGATATGATTGTATCGATGAATTCTGCAGAAGAAATATATGACTACATCTCTAAGATTTGAGCTTTACAGCTATTGTGAAGCTCTTTTTTATTCCTTCTCTTACTTTTTATTACTTTTAATAATTTATTATTGTTTGGCGATTATTTGTTATTGTATTCCATTTTTAATTGTGTTATAAATTATGTGTTAGTTAATGATTACTAAAAGGAGAGTAAATCTATGAGAGTTATAAACAATATTGTCAATGTAGTCATCAAATTTACTGAAATCGTTTATTGGTGTGCTTCCATTGCTTGTACAATCTTTTTCTTTCTATCACTTACAGGTAATTATTCCTTCTTCCACTTTTTAACGTATCAACCAAATAGCTTAAGTGGAAATGGTTTAAGTATTATCTTCAAAAGTAAAGAATTATCTGAATATGCCTTAGCTTATCCATTGTTCTTCTTTACCAACATTATTGTTTGTGTTTTATTTGCGAAGGTATTCCGTTATATCAATTTAACCTTTAAAACAGCACAAGGAAAAACAAAATATTCAGAGGGTGAAACCTTCTTCCAAAAAAAGAACGTTGAATTTATTCAAAAGATTGGTTTTTTAAGCATTGGCATGATTGCAGTCGAAATTATTATGCAATTAGTCATTAAAATTGTTTTAGGTGATGCAGTAACCGTTTTTGTAAACTATACGCCAATTCACATGGGAATCGTAATCCTATGTTTATCTCAATTCTTTGCACAAGCAGTTAATTTGCAAAAAGATGTCGATGGTTTGTTATAGGGGGCAGTTATGGGAAAAATAGTATTAGAATTAAATGTTATGATGGCTAAACGTAATATGAGTTTAAACGAGTTAGCCGATAAGGTTGGTATTACCAATATCAACTTATCAAAAATCAAGAATAACCGAGTAAATGCGATCCGATTCTCAACACTTTCAAATATTTGTGAAGCATTAGATTGTCAACCCGGTGAACTATTGAAATATCAAAAAGAAGATGATTCAGAATAAGCAAGTTCAAGTAGCTTGCTTATTTATCGTTTTACGATAATTTTTTATTGACTTAAATATATGTTTGTGATATAAAAGGTGTAATAAGAAATGGAGATTTTTGATTATGAACCTATTTAAGACCAATAAAAATAAAGAAACGATTGAACACCTGCGAATGAATCGAAAGCGAATTAAAGAAAAAGCACGTAGACGCTTAAAGACAAATTACTGGAAGTGTGTGCTTGTTTCGATTGTATTAGCCCTTACCCTAGGAACAACCGTTCTATCTACCTTTACCTCGTATACAAATGATGCCTTGATGGATTTCATCATTGCTCAAATCATGTATGACAACACCCTATTAGCGCTTGTATTAAGTGTTTCAGCCAGCGCCTTTGTGATTGCCTTTTTAATTCATATCTTTCTTATTCGCCCACTTTATGCCGGTTGCCGAAACTTCTTTTTAGTCAACAATAGTCAAAGTGCGCAATTAAAAGAGATGAAATCCGGATTTTTTAGAAATTATAATAACATGGTGAAAACCTTCTTCATTCATGATTGTTTTATTCTTTTATGGTCTTGTTTACTCATTATCCCAGGAATTATTAAAACCTATTCTTATCAAATGGTACCCTTCCTACTAGCGGAAAACCCAAATCTTCCACCACTCGAAGCTTTAAAGAAATCTAGTGAAATGATGTATGGATATAAGTGGCAAGCCTTCTTATTGGATTTATCCTTTATCGGTTGGGAACTCTTATCTGTAATCAGCTTTGGCATTGTCGGTGTATTTTGGACACAGCCTTATATGTATCAGGCCGATGCTCAGCTTTATGAAGAATTAAAAAGCTTAGAAAAGGAAGAATCTAAAATTCAATATGCGTAAAAAAGAACGGCTTTGACCGTTCTTTTCGCTTATATTTCGATGCAATACTTAGTGATTGCATCTTTTATTTCTTTCCATTGTTGATTCACTTGATCAATTTGACTTTTGAAATCAAGCATTTGTTTAAGATAGCCTTGTTCCTTTAATAAATGGATACTCTCTTTATATTCTAGACCATATACAAAGGCAATATGACTTAATCGATAATCAATCGCTGTTTTACGATGAGCTTGATAAACGGTTTGATGCTTCATTAAATCTTGCCAAACCTCTTCACTTATTTGCGAATGATAAAATTCCTCTTCAGGCATACCATAAATGTCTTCAAATGAAGATTGTACATTTACACGAATAATATCAATTTTATCGGCATCTCGTAAGATCTTTGCCATTTTTCGTGTGTAATCATCACAATCTGGTAGCTCATAAGCACTATGCCATCGTACACAAAATTCAATGAGATCCTTCCACTTGCCAGGAAGCGTAAAAAAGCTCTTTTTAAGCAAATCTGCACTTAAGAAGGCATGATTACAGCTGAGACGATCATGAAAGGTTTGGTATTGTTTTAATTGTTCAAAACGACCAATATCATGAAGAATACCTAATAGCCACGCAATAAAGGTTTCTTCTTCACTCAAATTTAATTTTCGAGCAATCCATTCACAATTATTAGCTACATAAAAGGTATGCTCTTTCTTTAATTGAGCCTTTGAATCCTTTAAATCATAATTTGAAAGAAAAGAGTCAAATTCCTTTAAAATGATTTCTTTATTCATACTACATTGTAATAATGCCTAAAACGTTGAGGATTGAACTAACTAAAATAATCGCAATAAAAGGAATCGCACAATATTTTAGTACAAAGACATAAATCTTCTCTCTTTTAAATGGAGAATTCCGTTTAATTTCTTTCACAAAACGAGGAATCGTAATTTCTTTCATCACTAAAATAATGGTACAAATAGCTGCAATTGGCATCATGACAGAATTGGTTAAGAAATCAAAGAAGTCTAAGAAATCCATGCCAAAGATTTGAATAAAGGATAATGGTCCAAATCCCAAAGAAGCAAGTGTTCCAAGTGAAATCATAATGATTGCGATAAAAAGTGTTGCTTTTGTACGTGATAGCCCAAATTCATCCTCAAAGGTTGATACTGCACTTTCTGCTAGGGCAATTGAAGAAGTCAAGGCAGCCAACAAAACCAATAAGAAGAAAAGAATACCTGCTCCTTGTCCAAAGCCAAAGGATGCAAATACCTTTGGTAGGGTGATAAACATTAAAGACGGTCCTGCTTGTAAGCTTGAAGCATCTCCTTGACTAAAGGCAAATACCGCCGGAATAATCATTAAACCCGCTAAAATGGCAATTAAAGTATCGAAAACTTCAACTTGTTCGGTACTCTTTTCAATATCCATATCATTATTCATATAAGAACCAAAGGTAATCAAAATACCCATCGCAATGGATAAAGAATAGAACATTTGACCGAGTGCACTAACAACGGTCATCCAAGAAAATTGAGAAAAATTAGGAATCAAGAAATACTTCACACCTTCAATTGCTCCTTGACGGGTTAAGGAATAAATACAAATAATAACCGCTAATACGATTAGAACCGGCATCATAATTGTGGATACCTTTTCAATTCCATTTCGCACACCCATCAAGATAACAAGAATGGTAATCCCCATAAAAACTAAAAACCACCCTTCAATACTTGCTCCATTGGATATAAAGCTTGAAAAGAAGGTATCGGTGGCAACACCTTGAACGTTTCCTTTGATGTATTCAAAAAGATATTTACAGACCCATCCTCCAATTACACTATAATATGGAACAATCAGCATCGGTATAACGGCATTCAGCCATCCACCAAATTTGGCCCATCTTTTTGTAGAAAAGAATTTGTAGGCTCCAACAGGGCTTTTCCCACTCATTCGACCAATGGCCGTTTCCGAAACAATCATAGTATAACCAAAGGTGGCAACTAGAATTAAATAAACCAACAAAAAGATTCCGCCTCCATATTTTGCAGCTAAATAGGGAAAGCGCCATATATTTCCTAAACCAACTGCCGATCCTGCTGCTGCTAACACAAATCCTAATCGACCAGTAAAGCTACTTCTCTTCTTATCCATGATTTACCTCACTTGCATATTGACTTAAAATTTCTTTTACTTCATCTAAGCTTGCACAAAAATGAACCCTTGTCATAAATTCATCATCTACAAATTCTTCTGAATACATTCTCTCTAAGAATTCCTTTAAGTCATCATAAAAATGATGCGTGTTATAAAAAATACATGGTGCATGCGTTTGATCCAAACGAATCATTGACATAATCTCTGAAATCTCTTCTAAGGTTCCAACACCACCTGGCATTGCCACAAAGGCTTCGGCATATTCAATCATCATCGTTTTTCTTTCAGCCATCGTTTGTACGATATGTAATTGATCTAAGCCTTCATGCGCTAGCTCTCTTTCTTTTAAAAATTCAGGAATAACACCAATGACCTTCCCATTTTCAGCTAAGCACCCATTGGCTACCTCTGCCATCAATCCATTGTTTCCACCACCATAAACTAAGGTATGTTTCTCTTTTCCAATCCATCGACCCAATTGGAAGGTATCCTCTTTAAAGCTTGGATCCTTCCCTAGAGTCGATCCTAAATAAACTGCTATATTCATTTTTCCTACTCCTTCGTTCTTTGTCTATGTTATTTTAATCGTTCTTTTAAAAAAAGCGAGCTTTAATGACCATCCGCAAGCGAAAAATCATAGCTTCCATTCAAATATCCCAACAAAAAAGCCTCAGCTAAGGATTGATGGCGAATGTTCTCTTTCGCCTGTTCAACAGAAAACCAAGTATAGGAATCGATTTCCCAATTGGGATGCGATTCGCCATTCACAACAACTGTATAATTTAACATCAATGTATTTGATTTTTCATAGTAATGTGAACGATTGAAAGAAAGGCCTTGTACATCTAAGCCCATTTCCTCTTTTACTTCACGTCTTACCGCATCTTCGGCATCCTCGCCTTTATTGACATATCCAGCAACTAGAATATAAGAATCCTTGCCATATTGTTTGATCAAAAGCACTTGATCCTTCTTTTCATTAAGAACAATCATGCTGACTGCGACATTGAACATAGGAAAGCGAAAATCCTGACAGCTCGGACAATAAGAAACCAAGCCTTCTCCTTTACATTCCTTTTTAACTAATTTTGTTCCACATACTTTACAATAATTCTCTTTCAACGCCAAAACAATCCCTCCTGTCAATGACTATTCTAACATATCGTTCCTTTGTGAACTACTCACGGCCTCGCTTACGCTTAGAGGCCGGAGCTTCTTGCTTCATCTACCACTGCGTACAGACGG
>CAVKAP010000046.1:0-29289 GCA_963654445.1 Segatella copri | reverse complement strand
GCAATAAAAGTACTCTATTTATATCGCCATTTATATCGCCATTTATATCGCCATTTATATCGCCATTATTAATGAACGATGGAATTTTCGGCATACTGAATGGAAACTCAACTTTTATGAAGTGTTCAGTAATCTTAAAGATATTTTTATCGTATGTTTTTAAGATTCTGCTCATTCCTGATCCTAATTGTTCTACTAAACCAAGATCTTTGAAAACTCTCATTAATTCACGATTTCTTGGCATACTACTACAACTGAAAAAGTCTTCTTCACTTTGTCCAGGAAGTAGACCTCCATAAGAAGTGAATACCATTCTGTCATAGAAAATTTCGAAAACTGGAGGTATTTCTCTCGAGTAATCAGAATGAATGATTGCATTAATAATTGCTTCTCTCATTGGAATCGGTTCAATTAAGTTTTTTTCAATTCTTTCTGATGAAGTTATTTGTGACATTGTGGAATTTTCTATTTTTAATTTTTCTAAGACTTGATGAGTTGCTTTAATCAAAGAGCAATATCCATACTCTTCGTTTTCGATTAAATCAACTTTATCTGTTCCGGCATATTTTGCAACTTTAATAGAAATACCATTTTCATCTGCTAGAAGATAAGCAACATAATTATATTTGCCATCAGAGGTTAGTAATTCTAATGAGTTAGCAAACTTATCATTTAATGTTAAACCTCTTTCTTGATAGTAAATTTTTAATTGAGCAAAAGTCAAGTCTTGTCTAGGAGAAGGTATATTTCTCAATGTTGTATGTATTCTTTTGCTATACAAATCATCAATCAACAGTGTTGACATTGGCTGAGTTGAAGTGCCTGTTCGTATATAGCATCCATTTGGAGACATTCCATTTTTCTTGATGTAGTAAGGCTTTTCTAAGCCGCTAGAAATGATTATTTTTATAACAGGGATATTATCAATCGTTTCAATAATAATATCAAATAGTCCTAGTGTAGACGGAAGAATATTATTTTTTATTCGATCTGCAATTTTCAATTGCGTATGGTCTAAATCTGATACCCCCGATAGCCTTTCCATTATCGTCAATACCTATGTACAATGTGCCTCCTTCGCGATTGTTAAGAAATGCAACGACTTCTTTTTCCAATTTATCATTTAAATCCTGTTTGAATTCAGTTCGATTACTTTCTATCAGCATTGTCCATTCTTCCTTTCTATCTAAAAAACTCAAAATAGATAACTTTTTATATTCGATATATTATATATTATCTTATCATTGGATTGTAATTCTATTAAAGAACAATCTATTTTAAAGAATTTGTTTTTCAAAAAGAGAATGAAATTTCAATGCGTTGTGATGTTGATTAACTCTTTATGCGATTTTCTAATTTAGATGCCTGCTTTATTCTTGTGTTTTGTTTATAAAGAATAAAGGCAATACACATTGTAAGAACATCCGATAGGGCTTGTGATGCAATGATTCCTTGTAGACCAAAGAGCTTGGATGCGATAAATAAACAAAGGGCATAGATTACACCTTGTCTAGCAATCGATAAAATTAAAGCAGGGATTCCTTTTCCCTCCGATTGAAAGAGGGTCGTAAAAACTAAGACAACACCAACACATGGACCAGTAAGAATTAACCATCGCAGCATACGAGAGCCAATGGAGATGATCTCTGAATCCTTCATAAAGAGCGAGATAATACTTGGTGCAAAAATAGCTAAGATGATGGCGGTGACAATTGAGAAACTTAATTCAACCATCACATCAAATTTGATGAGCTTCTTTAAACGTTCCGTATTATTGGCACCATAATTAAAGCCTAATAAAGGCTGTGCACCAAACGCAAAGCCAATCATCACAAGAAGAATGATCATATTGACCTTTAGAGCAATCCCCATCGCCGCTACATTTTCATTTCCATAAACAATTAAGGAACGATTCATTAAGGTTTGTCCAAGACTTGCTACAATATTCGTAAGGGAAGCAGGAATACCAATCGCAAAGATATCTTTAATTATTTTTCTAGGAATTTTAACTTCTTTGATTGAAAGGGTTAAACGTTTCGCCTTTGTTTTTGTTAAATAGAGAAAAACGATATCCGAAAAGAAATAACCTAAAATAGTTGCCAATGCAGCACCACCAGCTCCCATATTCAAAGTAAAAATAAAAAGCGGATCAAGGATGATATTTACAACAGAGCCAACGATGGTTCCAATCATAGATGAAGTTGCTAAGCCTTCGGTACGAATCAAATTACTTGGTGTTAATGAAACAATAATAAAGGTCGAACCAAGGGCAATATATCGATAATACTGATTGGCATAAACAATCGTTTCTTGACTTGCACCTAGGAAATATAAAATAGGATTCTTAAAAAGAAAGAGGATACAAGTAACGAATATCCCACATAAAATTGATCCATATAAACAAAAGCCACTGGCATTGCGTGCCATGTCATTTTCTTTTTGGCCAAATAATCGAGAAAGGACGGAGCTTCCACCGATTCCAAAAATATCACCAAGGGCAATCATCAATGTAAATAGAGGTGCACATAAACTGACAGCGGCAACTAATGATGCATTTTGGGTTTTGGCGATAAAATAGGTATCAACCACATTATAAATTAAAGAGACAACCATACTAAAAACGACTGGTAATGCCATCGTAAAATACGCTTTCGGAATGGGTGCTTTTTCAAACAATTCATTTTCATTCATATTTTCTACCTCACTGCGAAATATTATAACTTTATTTTTTGAATAAGATTGTGACATATGGCACAATGTATCTATGAAAAAAATATATCAATCGCAGGTTGTTCAACATTATTTAGAGGAATATCCTATTCATCATCTCTTTGATCACAGCTATGATTTTTATGTCATCCAATATGAAAAAGGAGAGAACATCATTCATTCAATGAATTACACGAAAATGTTTCAATTTGTGATCAAGGGCTCCGTTTCGGTTTATCGTATTAATTTTGATGGGAAGCAACAATTTATTTCGGAATCGGATGATTTTATGATTTTAGGGGATCTGGAATTCATTCGGAAAGAAAAGCCAACCTTTTTTGCGGAAGCGAGTTCAGAGGTGGAGGTTCTAGCCCTTGATTTTGAAAAAAATCGGGAAAAGCTAAATCAAGATAATCGTTTTTTACATTGTTTATTGGATTCTTTGGCCACAAAGATGGTCCGCAATACCTCTTATGATTTGATTCATGAAAGTGTGGAAGAGAAATTATTCTACTACATAAAATATTTTTGCCCCAATCAAGAATTGGATCAAGTTAGCCGCGCAGCCAAAAATATTCATTGTTCGCGTAGACAATTACAACGTGTATTAAAGGATTGTTGCGACAAGGGGACCTTAGTGAAAATAGGGAAGGGGAAATATAAAAAAACAAGCGTTTGATTTCAAACGCTTATTTTACAAGCTCATCCAATCCATCGGAAAGCTTTTCTAATAAAGTAATAAAGGTTGCTTGTTCTTCTTTTGTAAGGATACTTCCAGTTCTTTCGTTGATACGATAGAAAACAGAAATAATATCATCTAAGATTTCTGTGCTTTTTGGTGTAAGGTGTAAATGAAAATAACGGCCATCGTTTTCATCCTTAACACGATAAATAAAATCACGTGCAACCAAGGATTTGATTAAAGAAGTGACACTTGGGTTTTTTAATCCCATATATTTTTCAATGTCCTTTTGGTAAACGGCATGATCTTGTTTTGAGATAAAAAGTAAAACAAGCGATTGTTGAAAGGTGATATCAAACTTTGCGAGTTCCTTATTAAAGATGAGTAGGTTCTTTTTATCAATGTTATGAATGAGGTTACTCTCTAATCGGTTGTTATCGGTGATGATTGTATTAATCCTTTGATCCATGACTTCCTCCTGATAGATATACTTCTATATAATAGAATTAATATATCAAAAATTACTCTGTTTTAAAAGAGAAAATAAAATACATAGAAATCTATATAAAAAGATTGACAAAGAAAAATACATAGAATACAATGTGTACTGTAAACGGATACATAGAGTTCGATATATAAAGAGCTTTATGCAATCAAAATCTTGTGCACGAAGAATTTGATGAGCTTGAAAGGCGGAAAAGAGAAATGAAAAAAGACTATCCTAAACTTGCCAAAGACATTCTTGAAAATGTTGGTGGGGCAGAAAATGTAACCTTTGTGATGAATTGTGCGACTCGCTTGCGTTTCCAATTGAAAGATATGGATAAAGCAAACACGGAAGCAATTAAAGCAATGAAGGGTGTTATTGATGTCATTATTCAAAATGGACAATATCAGGTATGTATTGGACCAGATGTTATTGATGTATTTAATGAAGTGAATAAAATTGGAAATTTCACGGCAACGGCTCAAGAAGAAAATAAAAAAGATGAAAAATTGATTGATCGTTTCTTTGGTGTTGTATCTGGAATTTTTACACCAATTGTACCAATCCTAATGGCTGCTGGTATGGTCGGTGCTTTATTAACCGTATTGGATTTAGTTGGTATTTTACCACAAACAAGTTCAACCTATTATGTATGGAATTTAATTAAAGAAGCTGGTTTCTATTTCTTGCCAATTTATGTAGCGTATACAGCTTCTAAAAAATTGGGTGCCAATCCTTACTTATCGATGTTATTAGCTGGGGTTTTGGTTCATCCCAATTTAAATAACTTTGATGCCTTAGGTGTTAAACAATTAACCTTCTTAGGAATCGGAATTAAAAATGTAACTTATTCTCAAACGATTTTACCAATTATCTTAACGGTTTGGTTAGAATCCTATGTTGAAAAATTCTTTACAAAGATCTTGCCACAGGTTGTTCGTGCCTTTGGTGTTCCAATGTTATCGACTATGGTTACCGTACCTATTATGTTAATTGTGATTGGTCCTGCAGGAAGTGTTGTTGCAGATTACTTATCTGGATTTGTATTGTGGTTAGGAGCAAACTTTGGCTTTGTTGCGGTAGGAATTATTGCAGCCTTAACACCAATTATGATTGCGACAGGTACACATTCCTTCGCTTTCCCAGTTATCGTTTCAACCTTAGCAATGAATGGTTTTGAAGCTTTAATTGTCCCTGCAATGTTAGCTGAAAACTTAGCTATGGCTGGTGCATCCTTTGCGGTTGGTTTCAAATCAAAGGACAAAGACTTAAAAGCAGAAGCCAATGCTGCTACCTTATCCGCTTGTTTAGGAATTAGTGAACCAAGTATGTATGGTATTAACTTACCAAGAAAAACACCATTCTATGCTGCAATTATCGGAAGTGGAATCGGTGGATTGGTTGCCGGATTATTCGGAATTAAATTCTATGCGATTGCTTCAGCTAGCTTTGTTGGATTACCTGCAACCATCGGTGATGGAAGTATGATGGGTGTTGTTTACTCCTTAATTGTTATTGCTGTATCCTTTGTGTCTGCCTTTATTTTTACCAACATCTTAGGTGTAAAAGAACAAGAAAAAGTGGACGCAAAAGAAGATAAAAAAGTCGTAAATACGGAAGTATATGCTCCAATTGAAGGAAAAGTCATCGAATTAGCAGATGTAGAAGATAAAACATTTGCCAGTGGTGCAATGGGAAAAGGTTGTGCTATTGAACCAAGTAAGGGAGAAGTTGTGGCTCCTTTTGATGGAAAGGTTGAAATGGTCTTCAATACAAAACATGCGATTGGTTTAAAATCCAATGATGGAGCTGAAGTCTTAATTCATATTGGTATGGATACGGTAAATCTTCAAGGAAAACACTTCACGGTTTTAAAACAAGCAGGCGACGAAATCAAAAAAGGCGATACATTGGTTCAATTTGATATGGATGCCATTAAAAAAGAGGGCTATAGCTGCATCACGCCAATTGTCATTACCAATACCAATGATTATGTGGATGTATTAAATGAAAAGGAAGGTTCAATCCAAACAGGAGAAAACCTATTAAAATTGGTGTAGCCTATGAATAAAGATTTTTTATGGGGTGGATCAACTTCGGCTTTTCAATTTGAAGGAGGAGCGGGTCTTGATGGAAAAGGAGATTCCTTTTATGACACCATCACAAAGAATTCTAAGCTTGCCAGTGAATCAACACAGGCTTGGATGGGATCAAATAAAGTCAAGGATTATTCAACAACCTCTGATTTTTATCATCACTATAAAGAAGATATCGCATTGATGGCTGAAATGGGATTTTCAGCCTTCCGTATGTCGATTGCTTGGACAAGAATCTATCCGAATGGAGATGGACAAAAGAATCAAGCCGGCATTGATTTTTATCGAGACGTCTTTAAAACATTAAAAGAAAATGGAATTGAACCTGTGGTTACTTTATATCATTGGGATATGCCACAATCATTAATTGATCGTTTTCATGGATGGTATGGTATTGAAACCGTCGAAGCCTTTAAGGTGTATGTGGATACATGCTTTGATGAATTTGGGGACTATGTAAAGTTTTGGTTGACGCTAAATGAAAACAACCTAACGATAAAAATGCCTGCCTTTGGAACCGGATTAAAGCGAAAGGATGATGAATTCAAATGGACGGTTTATCATCATACCAATATAGCACATTTTTATGCAGTAAAAAGCTGTCATGAAAAGCTGAAGGATGCCAAAATTGGTTGCATGTATGCCAGCTCTCTTGCGTATCCTTTAACCAGTGATCCAGAGGATGTGCTCTTAGCTCGAAATCATAATCAAAGCTTGACCTATGATTATTTAGATTTGGTTTGCCGTGGAGCTTACACTAAGAAAAATCAACGTCAAATGAAGGAAGAAGGATTCTTCATTTCATCGGAAGATGAAGCTTTATTTGCCAATCCAAAATCCATTGTTGATTTTATTTCCTTCAGTTATTATTTCTCGGTTTGTGTAGGAAAAGAACAAAATGCAGCGGAAGAAAATGCGGAAACGCTACAAATGATGTATCAAGCGTTAAAAAATCCAAAGTTGAAACAATCCAGCTTTGGATGGATCATTGACCCAGAAGGACTACGTATTTTAATGAATGATCTTTATGATCGTTATCAATTGCCATTGATGATTGTTGAAAATGGTTTAGGTGTAAAAGATGATGTCTTAACCGAAGATAAAAAGGTTCATGATGAATATCGTGTAGAATATTTGAAAATGCATATTGAAGCTGTCAAAGAAGCGGTGGATTCTGACCATGTAGAATGTTTAGGCTATTTACCATGGGGATGTATTGATTTATACAGTGCCAGTGGAGATTGTCAAAAGCGTTATGGATTCATCTATGTCGATTATGAGGATGGATGTAAACGATATCGAAAGGATAGCTTCTATTGGTATAAAAAAGTCATTGAAACGAATGGAGAATGCTTATAATGTATATTGTCGTAATCAAAAATAAAGTAAAAGAAAATTGTGAAGAAGCCTATTTTGAGGTTTCCAAACGATTTGCCGAAGATATGAAAAAGGTGGAAGGCTGTAGCGATGCCTATGTTCTAAAAAGCCTTGATGAGAAGGATGTCATTGTCAATGTTGAACATTGGGTATCAAAATCCGCAAAGGATGCAGATGATGGAAGTGTCTTCTTAAAATACAAGCCCGAGTTAAAGCCTTTGTTCTTATCAAATACAGCAGAAGAATACGAAAGATAATGCTTAAGAGAAATGATAAACCATTTCTCTTTTTTTAAATTCTATTTATAATGTTTATATGATTTTTGTGAAAACCTATCATTACTTTGATAAGCCTTTAATCGGCATGGAAGTTCAACAGGATTGGAACTTGGATGATTCAAATACCTTTCAATTTGTTTCCTATGTTGAAAATAAGAACGGTGAAAAAATTGTAAAGCGATCGCTTCATTTTAATTTAGAAGAAGAAGCTGCCAATGAAATTCGAGCGCTTCTTTTACATATTGATCAAATTGAAAAGAAGGACTTTGTTAAACAATGGACGCTTACAATCAATGGAAAAGAGCAATCGGGACCGATGTCGGGCGGTATTTATGCAAAGGGGATTGATGTGACAAAGCGTTTACGTCAACTTGTTCCCATTAAAGATTTTTGGGCCTTTAACAGTGTGGATCGAAGTGATATGGGTATGATGTATTGTATGGAGTGATTTTATGGCAAATATATTTGATTATTTAGATTGGCGTTCGGATCTTTTATTTTCTTATGATTCCTTTAATGATATTGATAACCTCGTCTTATCTGAATTAGCCTATGTGGATTATGAAGGGGTTTTAGGTATAGAGGATCAAACAATCGAACAGGTCGCTAAGAAATATTTTGAAATACATACCAAAAAAGAAATCAATAAGCGAAAAACCTTTTATCATTCTGCCCCCTTTTTATTAGAAAAGCTAAAAAAATCCAAACGCTATAAAGAAATGGTTCTTCATCATTATGTCAATCAAATAGATGGAGATCAAAGCCTACAAATGAGTGCCATTACCTTTGTCTTTCCAGACTTTATCTATGTTGCTTATCGTGGAACCGATGATACCTTAATTGGATGGAAGGAAGATTTTGATTTTTCTTATAAAATGGAAACGGAAGGACAAAAAAGAGCTTTGGCGTATTTAGAAGAGGTTGCGCAATCCTATTCGCAAAAGATTTATGTGGGTGGTCATTCAAAGGGTGCCAATTTTGCTCTTTATGCGGCGATGCATTCTTCAAAAAAGCTACAATCCCGAATAAAAAAAGTTTATTTTAATGATGGACCAGGCTTCCTATCCGAAGGCTGGGAAGGTGTCGATGAGAAATTTTTAAAGAAGGTCAAACGCATTAGTCCTGAAAATAGCACCATTGGTGTTTTGCTAGAAAATCCGATTCATTGCACGCATTGTAAGAGTGATCAAAAGGGCGTTATGCAGCATGATTTGCTCTCTTGGCAGGTTCTTGGAAATCGCTTGGTGACCAGTCATCAAACCAAGATAAGTCAGCTGTTTGAAAAGACCATTGAAGAATGGATTCATGATGTAGATTTGGAAAATCGTCAACAATTTGTAGACCATGTTTTTGAAATCTTTGAGAATGCAGGCATTTATTGTTTAGAGGATATTTCCAAGCATCAAATCCAAATCATTAAATCCATTAATGCCCTACCAAAGGAACAAAGCAGTCATATTCAATCCTTATTGATAAAGCTTTTAGGAAGTAGCTTGGATGTATTTATTCAATCGGTCAAGAATCGCGAAGGATAAAGAAAAAGTTGACATGGAATCAAGAATCGACTATTTTAGTAATCAATAGAAATGAGGACGTTATTGCAAGGAGCAATAGCGTCTTTTTTTAGAGGAATACTATGAATTGGATTATAAGTGGACTTGTCTTTTTGATTTTATTTGCGGCCAATTTTTTACAAGCCATTACTGGCTTTGCGGGAACCTTGATTGCGATGCCACCAAGCATGAAATTGATTGGAGTGGATAGCGCGAAGGCTTTATTAAATGCGATTGCCCAAATCTCTAGCTTAATGATTGTTTGTAGTAGTTATCAATCGATTCGTTGGAAAGAGGTTTTCAAGATGCTGATCGGTATGTTTATAGGTATGGCCATTGGTTTATGGATTTATGCACATTTTCCGATGCATCAATTGTTGGTCTGCTATGGCATTCTAATTATTTTTATTGCACTAAAGAAGCTTATCTTTCCATCGGAATGGAAATTATCTAAGGGAATGCAGTATATCATTTTACTAGGGGCAGGTATCATCCATGGCATGTTTGTATCGGGTGGTGCATTATTGGTTGTTTATGCCAGTCTGGTTTTTAAAAAGAAGGAAGAGTTTCGAGCAAGTCTAGCTTTCATTTGGTTAATTACGGGCTTTTATATTACGGGTGTACAAATCCAACAAGGACACTTTAGTTCCTATGTTTTGTTCTTGTTGATTGTAGGAATTATTCCGGTTTTTTTAGGAACCTATTTTGGTAGTAAGCTAGTAAAAAAATTAGATCAAGCACTATTTATGAAAATGACTTATGTTTTATTGATTTTGGCTGGTATTATGGCCATTGTCTAGAAAGAAGAGTATGCGAATCATTGATTTAGTAGAAAAAGTAAATCCCAAGTGGGTTCATTTAATTGGTGGTGAAGGTGGATTAAATCGAAATGTAGATTGGGTCCATATGGTTGGAAGTGTTGAAATTGCCGATTTTTTAAAAGGAAATGAAATTGCCTTTACGACTGGTGTTGGTTTAAGAGAAAATAACACCTTGATGATGCTGGTTGAAAGTGTTTATCAGAATGATGCCAGTGGAATGATTATCAATATTGGCCCTTATATCCAAGAAATTCCTCAGGAGGTCATCGATTTTGCGAATGCGAAGAACTTTCCCATCTTTGAATCACCTTGGGAGGTTCATTTAGCGGATATCATGCGAATCTTTAGTGTCGCTATTCAAGAATCCCAACAAAAATCGATGGAGCTTTCGGCCTTATTTCGCTATGCCATCTTTACCAGCGAAAAGAAAGAATTGTATCTTCCTTCTTTACTTGAAAAGGATTATTCGCTCCAATGGAATTATTCGATCTTATTAATTTCATTTCAAGGAAATCGTCTCGATGATAAAGAAAGAGAAAATGTAAGAAGAGAGATTGAAAATCATCTATTCAATGACTTTAAAAACAATGTCATTTTTATGGATAACGCTCGAATGGTTTGTATTCTTGCCAATAAAAATGAAAAAGAAGCAGGTGACTATGCACAAAAGCTATGTAAGCTATTAAAAAAGAAAAATGAGGATCCCTTTTATATGAGCATTGGACCAACCAGTCATGGCTTATTCCATCTGCATGAAAGCTATACGATTGCCTTAAAATTGCTTGGTTATATTCAAGAAACAAAAAAAGCAAGAGAAGTCTATTCGTATGATTCGATGGGAATATTACGCTTGTTGTTTCAAATTGATGATGTAAAGCATTTTAAATCCTATTATCAGAAAACGGTTATGAAAATCGATGTGTATGATGCGATGAATCAAAGCAATTTAATGAAAACGCTAGAGGCTTATTTGGCTTGTGATGGCTCAACTCAAAAGACAGCCGATCAATTGTTTGTGCATCGGAATACTGTTTTGTATCAATTGAAAAAAATAGAAGGCATCCTTGGAATGGATTTAACGGATCTTTCCTGTCGTATGGAATGTGCGGTCGGATTGATGGCAAAGGTGCTTCAGAAAGTGAATGTGTAATTGTGCAAATGCACAAAAAACTTCATTTGTTCGTCCATTGTAATTCCTTTGAAAGGGCGTAAGATGAACACATAAAGAGATAGACAAAGGCGTCAGAAAGAAACTTTCTGATGTCTTTTTTTTTAGGAGGAATTGAAATGACAAAACTATCTGGACAAGAAGTAGCAGAGCTTCATAAAAAGTATATCTTACAATCATGGTCAAAAGCAGGACAGGATGTATTACCCATTGAAAAAGCCAAAGGTATTTATTTCTGGGATTATGATGGAAAGAAATATGCCGATATGGCAAGTCTATTGGTTTGTTCGAATTTAGGACATCAAAACCAAAAGGTGGTCGATGCTATTAAGGAACAAGCCGACAAGATGTGCTTTATGGCACCTGCCTATGCTTCAGAACCCAAAAGTACATTAGCAAAAATGTTAGTTGAAGCAGCGGGTAAAGAAACCTACAAGCGTGTTTTCTTTACCAATGGTGGAGCTGATTCCAATGAAAATGCCATTAAAATGGCACGAATGGTCACTGGACGCACAAAGATCTTTTCTTGTTATCGAAGCTATCATGGTTCAACTTTAGGTGCTTCAAATGCATCGGGTGATTGGCGAAGATTTGCAGCTGAAATTGGTGGAGCCAATGGTTTTGTGAAATTTATGAATCCACATATGTATCGTGATGGTTATACCTATGGTGTAGATGATGAAAAGGTAACAAAAAAGGCATTAGCTGATTTAGAATTGCAGCTTCATTATGAAGGTGAAAACAATGTAGCAGCTATTTTAATGGAATCCATTGTCGGAGCCAATGGTGTAATCTTACCACCAAAAGGCTATATGGAAGGGGTTCGAAAGCTTTGTGACAAATACGGTATTTTGATGATTTGTGATGAAGTTATGGCTGGCTTTTTCCGAACGGGAAAATGGTTTGCTTGGCAAAATTTTGATTTCAAACCGGACATGATTACCTTTGCCAAAGGCGTAACCTGTGGCTATGTTCAATTGGGTGGCGTTATCGTCAATGAAAAGATTGCTCATTACTTTGAAGAGAATACCCTACAATGTGGATTGACCTATTCCGGACATACCTTAGCTTGTGCAGCAGGGGTTGCTACCATGAATGTTTATAAAGAAGAACATATGGAAGAGCATGTAGCGCAAATGCATGAAATTCTTTCTCCATTCCTAGAAAAAATGGTCGAAAAACATAAATGTGTTGGTGAAGCACGTTGTATTGGTTTATTTGCAGCCTTAGAGATGGTTAAGGATAAAGAGACCAGAGTTCCTTTACAAGAATATGGAAAACCATCGGAAGCCATGCCTTGGATCTTTGCAGAGTTGAAAAAGAGAGGATTTGCAACCTTTGGGCGAGAAAACTTCATTGAGGTTTGTCCACCACTTATTATTACCAAGGAAGAATTGGAAGAATACTTACCAATTTTAGATGAAGTATTAAGTTTGGCAGATAAAAAGTTCTGTCAGTAGGAGAAAAAATATGAATTGGGATTATATACAACCCGTATCCATTCGATTTGGAAAGGGAAGACGAAAGGAAATTGCTGAGATTGCCAAGGAAATAAATGGGTCCAATGGCATCTTAGTAGCAACGCCATTCTTTCTAAAAAGTGGACTAGCAAAGGAAATGATGGAAGAAAGTCAAGGGAAGCTTTCAACATTGTTTTCAGAAGTATCAGTAAATCCAGAAGTTTCTGAAGTCGATGCTTGCGCAGATTTGATTCGTGAAAAAAAGATTGATTTTGTCGTTGCACTAGGAGGAGGAAGTGCGATGGATTTAGCCAAGGCAGCTAGTGTCATTGCCTGTACAAAGGATTCAATCACCGAATATCATGGCACCAATAAAAAACTTCCGCTTCAGCATTTGCCATTGATTGCTCTACCAACAACAGCCGGAACCGGAAGTGAAGTCACTTGTGTATCTGTTTTAAGCGATTCAAAGCAAGGAAAAAAGATGCCAATTGTTTCGGATGCTTTTTATCCACATACCGCTATTATTGATCCAGAATTGACCTATTCAATGCCAGCACATGTTACTGCAGCAACTGGAATCGATGTCTTAGCGCATGCACTTGAAGGCTATTGGAGTAAGGGGCACCAGCCAATTTGTGATGCGTGTGCGTATCATGCCTTGGATTTGGTTTTTCAATATTTAGAAAGAGCCTATACAAATCCAACGGATGAAGAAGCACGAGAAAAAATGTGTGAGGCTTCCTTAATTGCCGGATTAGCCTTTACGCTTCCAAAGACGACTTCTTCACATGCTTGCTCCTTTCCATTGACTAATCTTTATCATATTCCACATGGCGAAGCCTGTGGTTTAACCTTAGATTACTTCGCAAGAATCAATGCCAATGGAAAAGAAGGAAAACGAATTGATTTATTAGCTCAAAAGCTTGGCTTTAAGGATACTGATGATTTAGCTGATCATATTTATGATTTAAAAACAAAATTACATTTAAGAAAGGACTTAAAAGATCTTTCATTAAATGAAGAACAAATTGAGGAATTGGTACATCTTAGTCGACATCCCAATTTATTGAACAATCCAGTTGATATTACTGATGAGATGTTAAGAGATATGTATCAACAGATGGCATAAAAGGAGGGATTTTATGTATAGTGTCGCAATAGCCTTTGGGCTTGGTAGTGTTATGTTGTGTTTGGGAATGTTGATTCGAGCCAAGGTTTCTTTCTTTCGAAATATTTTAATGCCATCCAGTGTGATTGGAGGAATCATCGGCTTTATTTTAATGAATGTCATCATTATTCAGACAAAGACGGATATTGTATCAACTACTGACTTTAGCAATATCGTAGATGTTTTCTTTATTATGTCCTTTATTTCCATTGGATTAACTGGGAGTAAAAAGAAAAAAGAACCAAAAAAGAAAAAATCAGGTAATGGTTTAATTAAGGGTGCTACGGGCATGGCCTTGATTTGGTGTATGTTGTATGCGATTCAACCTTTGATTGGTGTTCTTATTGCTTCTGGGGTTGGAAAGCTCTTTGGTATGGATGCGATGTATGGAATCCTAATTCCATTTGCTTTTTGTCAAGGACCAGGACAATCCAGTACCTATGGACGTTTATTTGAATCAACCTATGGATTTAAAAATGCAGAAATGGTTGCCTTAACCTTCGCAATTCTTGGCTTTATTGCTGCCTTTGTGATTGGGGTACCTTTAGCTCGACTTGGCTTGAAAAAAGGTTTGACGAAAAGTAAAGCGAAAATCAATGCATCGGTTGAAAAAGGCTATTTTATTCCAGAAGAACAAAGAGAAAATATTGGAAAATCAACCTTCCATAGTGGAAATATTGAAACCGTAGCTGCACATTTTGCGATTATGGGTATCTGTTATTTGATTGCTTTAGGTCTATCAAAAATTATTGGCTTTATTCCGGTATTAGGTTCTACCTTTAGTGCAATGATTTTTATGTGGGGTATGATTGCTGCATACATTGTTCGAGCCATTCTTGAAAAGTTTAAAATTGATTTTATTATCAACAATGCTTTTCAAAGTCGAATCACGGGATTTTTCTCCGATTATTTAGTTGTTTGTGCCTTTATGGCCATTCAAGTTGGTGTCATTGGTAAATGGATCGTACCAATTTTAATTATTGCGGTTGTAGATGCCTTTATAACCTATGGTGTCTGTCTATACTTTGGAAGTCGATTGGGTAGTGACCATGATTTTGAAAGAGTGTTAGGTGTATATGGAACATCCACTGGTACGACACCAAGTGGTCTATCCTTGGTTCGAATCGTGGATCCACGCTTACAAACGACAACGGGTGCAGAATTAGGTATGATGAATATGGCGATGATCTTTTCTACCCCAACCATGATTTTTATTACCTTTGCTGGATTAAAATTACTATCCTTACCCGTTGCCTGTGCTGGGATGTTTGCAACTATCTTTGTTTACCTAATTCTATTAAAGGTATTCAGAGTATGGACCAAACCAACCTTCTCATTAAAGAAGGGACGACTCATGAATGGAGAAAGCGAAAATTTAGAAGATACAGAAATATTAAAAGGATATTTACATGATAGTGTGGATGCTTCAACCGTAGAAGCAATGATTGAAAACAGTGTGCAATAGGAGGATAAAAAGATGAAAATGATAATTGCGATTGTACGACCAGAAAAAGTATATGCAGTCAATAGTGCATTAGCAGAAGCTGGATTTGGTGCCAGTACAAAATGGAATGTAGCCGGTAGAGGAAAACAACATGGCATTCAAGTTGGTGATATTGTTTACGATGAAATGGCCAAAAGCCTATTAATGGTTGCCTGTGATGACGAAGATAAAAATGAAATTATTGATGTTATTATGGATTCAGCGCAAACCGGAGAAGATGGAAATTCAGGAGATGGTCGAATCTTTGTGGTTCCATTAGAAGAAGCTTATACCATTTCTTCTAGAAGTAAAGATGATTAATATGTTAAAGGGATATTATAATGGGCATTTCATTTCAATGACAGAAAAGAAAGTTGAGGCCCTTGTTTGTTCAGAAAATCAAATTGTATTTGTTGGAACTTTACAAGAAGCCAAGCAGAAATGGAAGGATGTCCAATGGATTGATCTAAAGGGAAAAACGATGTTGCCTGGATTCATCGATGCCCATAGTCATTTCTTTCAAATGGCCCAAATGATTCAAATGTGTGATTTGTCGGAAGCCAATAGCTTTGAAGAAATTCAAACAAAGATTAAAAGCTATATTGAAACGAATCAAATTGATAAAAATGGATTAGTCTATGCGATTGGCTATGATCATAACTTTTTAAAGGAACAAAAGCATCCGACTAAAGAAGTCTTGGATGAAATTTCAAAAGAGATTCCAATCTATGCTTCCCATATTTCCAGTCATATGGGAGTTGCCAATTCTGCTTTATTAAAGCTAGCCAAGATAACGGATGAAACGCCTTGTCCAAAGGGTGGTTTGTTTGGAAAGGATGAACAAGGCCATTTAAATGGATACATTGAAGAAATTCCGGCCTTAATGCAGATTATTCCAGTATGTATGCAACGATTCCAATTTGATTTAGCGAAACAAATTCAAGAAGCACAGGATTTGTATTTTAAATATGGTATTACAACCGCACAGGAAGGAGCGGCGAGTTATCAAACGATTCAAGCCATTGAAAAGCTGAAAGCATTGCTTCAAATCGATTTAGTCGCTTATATTATGGAAAATGAATGGGATAAGGTAAAAATATCTGATACCTATTCCAATCATTTTCGAATTGGTGGATTAAAGATGATTTTAGACGGATCACCCCAAGGAAAATCAGCTTGGTTATCAAAACCTTATCAAGGCGAAACGAGCTATTGTGGCTATCCATCGCATGAGGATGATTATGTACAGAAGGTGTGTGAAAGAGCAATTCAACATTCTTTCCAGCTTTTAGCGCATTGTAATGGCGATGCCGCCAGTGAACAATTTATACGTTGTTATCAAGCTGCTTTAGAAAAAGAAGAATCAAAAGAAATGAATCTACGACCTGTGATGATTCATGCACAGACCGTACGCTTTGATCAATTGGATCGAATGCTTCCTTTGCATATGATTCCTTCTTTCTTTGTTGGACATGTCTATTATTGGGGTGATGTTCATATGAAAAATCTAGGTATGGAAAGAGCAGAGAAGATCAGTCCAGTTCATGCCGCTTTAGATCGAGGCCTTATTTATAATTTTCATCAAGATACGCCCGTGACCAAACCAGATATGTTGCATTCAGTTTGGTGCGCTGTCAATCGACAAACCCGATTAGGAAAAACCTTGGGAAAGGATCAATGCATTGATGTGTATTCTGCTTTAAAAGGGGTTACTATTCATGCGGCTTATGCTTATCATGAAGAAAAGCAGAAAGGAAGTCTAGAAGAAGGCAAAAAAGCAGATTTTGTGATTTTGGATAAAAATCCATTGGAAGTGGATCCGATGGAAATCAAAAATATACAGGTATTAGAAACCATCAAGGATGGAAGAATCGTATATAAAAAGGCGTGATTTTCACGCCTTTATTGCACCTTGTGATCCAATGGATACATATTGGTGCTTAAGTATTTCATTCCGTTATCCGCTAAGATGACAACAATATTTTTTCCTTTGTTTTCTGGTCTTTTGGCAACAATGGTTGCAGCATTTAAAGCAGCTGCAGCCGATTGGCCTAAGAAGACACCATCACTTTGGGCAAGCTCACGGCCTGTTTGATAGGCATCTACTCCTTTAATATCGATACATTCATTATATTCAAATCCAACAATGAATGGAGCCTTGGCTGCATCAGGGAAGCCAGGATCACCAAAAGGAGCAATTCCATCAATGGTTTGTGGATTTTCTGAACCACCAGGTCGAGAAGAAGGATCCGCTTGAACAGCAACAATTTCAATATCTGGGTTCTTTTCCCTTAGATATTTTGATAAGCCAGTAATTGTTCCAGCTGTTCCACTGGTTGCGACAAGAATGTCGACCTTTCCTTCGGTATCCTTCCAAATTTCAGGACCTGTTGTATCATAATGAACTTGTGGGTTGGCTTGATTCGCTAATTGATTGATAAAGTAATGCGGCTTTTCTTGGGCATCACAATAGGCTTGGATGGCATCTTGATAAAATTGGGTTGTGAAACTTCCTTCCTGTAAGGCTTTGGCAACGCCTGGAACATCAAACATACTTTTTAAAGTTGCACCATAAGCGCGTAGCATCTTTTGACGTTCTTCGGATTGACCAGGCTCTAAAAAGACCAATAAGTGATAGCCACGGCTTGCTGCAAAGGCAGCTAAGCCAATACCAGTATTACCAGAAGTATTTTCTACAATCGTATCACCAGGATGTAAAAGACCATCTTTTTCAGCCGCTAAAATCATATTTAAGGCGGCACGATCTTTGATGGATCCCGATGGATTAAAATATTCGAGTTTCCCAAGAATATGGGCATCGATTTGGTGCTTTTCTTGATATTTTACAAATTCAAATAAGGGTGTCTTTCCAACTAATTCAGATATATTTTTTACAATAGGCATAATTTTTCCTCTTTTCTAATATAAGTCTTGATAAGGATCTTCGAGATAGGCTGGAAGATTCTTTCCTTTTTCTAAATAGTAGTAATAGCTTAGTAAGGAAGATGCACAGCCGGCACTACCTTGGTAAAGACCGATATAAGCATCGGATCGTTCTGGCTCATGTCGATTCCAGCTGGTATACCAGGTTCTCTTATGATTTTGAAGATTGGAATCACCGATAATTACCTCTGCAGCTTTGTTTGCGGCATCCATAAATTTTTCATCCTTGGTCCATTGATGCATATGAATAAAATGTTCGAGCATACCAGGCGCGCCACAGCAATAACAATTCGTTCGCCAATAACCAGCCGAATGAACCAATGGCGCGTTTGATTGAAGCAAGCCATTGCTTAATTGCAGGACGAATTCTTTATACCTTTCATTTTTTGTGATTTGAAACAATTGATAAAAGAGTCGACTGGTTCCAATCGGACCTTGACAAACCCCTAGATAATACAAATCGGTTAAATAGGTATCGTTGTAGCGAACTAAAGCCGATTGTTTATCCTCGGAATAGCTTGCGATATTTAAAATGTAGGTTGCTGCTCTTTCGCTTGCTTCTAGAAAGCTTGCATCCTGCGTGTATTGATAAAGCTTGGCTAAGATATAGCCACATCCAGCTGCACCATATTCAAAGCCAGGGAAGTACCCGCCTGCTTTTCCAATGGTTGGAAAGGTTTCCGTAGGCAAGACATACCAACGAGATCCACCCCAAGGACTTGTTTCTTCTTTTGAAAGAATATAACGTCCGGCTTTAATTGCGGCATCTAAATAGCTTGAATCTCCATAGCTTTCATAAAGATCCAGAAGAAAAAGAATGAGAGCTCCTTCGCCTAAAATGCCATAGAAGCCATACCAAGTTAATAAACCATTTTCTTCATGAGCTGCTTCGATCGCATCCAGTCCAACTCTTTGTGCAAAATCACGATATTTTTCTTTTTGATTCACCTTATAGAGAAGATTCGAAACATAGGCGCCACCACTAGGTCCATTGAAGAAACCGATAAAAGCACCAGTTAAGTAAGGCTGCTTTGATTCAAAGGATTTTTTGCCTTGGTATTGAGCAATACAATAATTGATGCCACGTTCCGCTTTTTCTAAATAGACTGGCTCTTTGCTTGCTTCATATAAACGCAAGTAAAATAAAGAAATACCAGCGGCTCCACCATAAAGCGATGTATCCTTTAAAAGCAAGGCATCTTCTTCTAATTCATGATGGGGCCAAACATCCCAATGCTCTTGATTTTTTTCAATATGACTAAATTGTTCAATCCAATCCGCGCTTTCAAGTACAGTATTTAATATTTCTTGATTTGAAAGCTTTTCGAAGGAAGGAATCCATTTAAAAGAACCCATAACAATCACTCATTTCTACATTCATAAGCTATCATAGAGCTTGTTATATGTATAATTGGTTTAATTTTTATTGGTTATAAAATTATTTTATATAGAGTTAGTTTCCCCTTACGAAAACCAAGGATTTTATGAGCATAACTTTTGAGAATGAAATCAGAATAAGGGATAATGATGCTGTAAATGAAATGTAGATTTCAAAAAGGAGAACAAAAATGAAATACAGATGTTTAATTTGTGGTCATGTTTATGACGAAGAAAAAGAAGGCGTAAAGTTTGCGGATCTTCCTGCAGATTGGAAGTGCCCTACCTGTAAACAACCAAAAGAAAAATTTGTACCAGTTGAAGATGAAATGTCTTGGGTAGCAGAACATGTCGTTGGTATTGCCAAAGATGTAGATGAAGACATCAAAAATGATTTACGTGCAAATTTTGAAGGAGAATGCTCTGAAGTTGGTATGTATCTTGCGATGAGTCGAGTAGCTTTTAGAGAAGGATATCCAGAAGTTGGATTGTATTATGAAAAAGCAGCTTATGAAGAAGCAGAGCATGCCGCAAAATTTGCAGAATTGTTAGGAGAAGTAGTAACTGATTCTACAGAAACAAACTTAAAAATGCGTGTTGAAGCTGAAAATGGTGCAACTGCAGGTAAGGTTGATTTAGCAACACGTGCAAAACAAGCAAACCTAGATGCAATTCATGATACAGTTCATGAGATGGCTCGTGATGAAGCGCGTCATGGAAAAGCTTTTGCCGGATTATTAAATCGTTATTTTGGAAAATAAATGAAAAGGGTTGGAAAAAATTCCGACCTTTTTTGTACTTTTGGAAGTAAAAATCGTATAAGAGTTTGAAAGAAATTTCTAGAAAAGAGGAAATAATGGATAATTCTTATCAAAGTTTATTGAACAATTTTGCGTTTAAGTATGTTTTTGGAAAGGAGGCACAAGAAGCGGATGAGGCTTTAAAAGCGATTCTTGAAGTTTATTTGGATTTGAATATTCGAAGAGTAAGGATAAAAAATCCGGAAATGAGTAAAAGTGTAGAAGCAATGAAAAAAATTGGTTTTGAAATCTTAGTGGAGCTTGAAAATTTCAAACAAATTAAGATCGAGATTCAAGTCGTGGATCAAATTACCGGTCGTAACTCTTATTTTACCTATCGCTTAGCACAAATGTATTTCGATCCGGATATGGATAAAAAGCTATTTTCGGAAGTGAAACGAGTTATTCTATTGGTATTTTCACAAGAAAAATACTTTAAGGATCCTTCTTTTTATCAAGAAGTAGCTTGGTATACAGAAGAAGGTAAATTTGTCAGCGATGCATGGAAAATCGTATTTATCGAATGGCCTAAGTTGGATGAATCAAAAGCAGTAGAAGAGATGGATAAAAAAGAAAAGATGACCTATTATTTATTGCATTTTAATGAGTCTACAAATCCAAAGGTAAAAGAGCTTCTTAAAGAAAAATCCATTCAAATTGTTGATAAACGAGTCAAACAAATTGAAGAAGAGAAGTGGCAAAAGTTAAAGGATGAATATGCATATTATGTAGAGAATGAACAAGAAATGCGTTTTTAAAAAATAGTGGAGAACTCTCCACTATTTAATTTTTGCGAGTTTAATGAACAATTCAATTCCATTTACTAAAATCTTTTCATCAAAATCCCAGGTATCCGCATGAAGTGGAATACCCGTTCCGGTTCCTAAAAAGAAGAAGGTTCCAGGTAGGATGGTTTGATAATACGCAAAGTCTTCGGCAATCATTTCCGGTGTTGGTAAAATCTTTAGATTTGGAATGGATTGAATGACCTTTTCCGTTAAAACTGGATCATTCATAACCGGTGGATAGCCATTTTTAAATTGAACGTTAAAATGAACGTCATATTTTTCTTCCATTTCTTTTGCTGTTTTTTGAATTTGATTTTGTAGACCATAGAAGATTTCATCCTGAAAGGCACGCATGGTTCCTTCCATATGAGTATGAGCACTGATGGCATTACATACAGTACCGGATTGGAAAAGACCAAATTTTAACAGTCGATAAATTTCTTTTGGGTAGCTTTTTTCAAAGTCATACACCTTTAATAAAAATTCACTGGCTGCAGCCATCGCATCCTTACCTAAGTAGGCCTTGGCTACATGACTAGAAAGACCTTCTACATCAACATGGACCTCTGAGCTATGTGCCATAAATTCATTTTTTCGGGTGGCAATTTGACCAGCTTCTAAATCGGGCCATAAATGCATGCCAAAGATGTGTTGGACCTTGTATTTTTCAAAGATGCCAGATTCTACCAATAGATGGGCTCCACCTGGTGATTCTTCACCTGGTTGAAAAACCAAAAGAATGTTGTGGGGAAATTCTTCTAAGTGACTAGGAATTTGTTGCGCAAAGCCTAATAGAGTAGCCATATGGCCATCATGACCACAGGCATGCATACATCCTTCATGCTTTGATTTATAAGGAACGTCATTCTTTTCGGCAACTGGTAATGCATCCATATCGGAGCGAAAAGCGATTGTCGTTTCCTTTTTGTTATCAAAATAGGCAATTACACTCGAATCAATGGGTGATTCTATCGTACATGGTAAATCCTTTAATTCATTTAATATATATGCTTTTGTTTGTGGCAAATTTAGTTCAAGTTCTGGGATTTGGTGAAGGTCTTGCCGAACCTTTTTGACATAATTATACATAGGGACATTATAAGCATATTTTCATTTTCTTTCAATTCACTTGAAAATCGTTTTCTTAAGTAGTAACATTAGTACCATGATAGAGGCGCAAAAAAGACGATATAAGAAGGAGCTGGCAAGTTTTGATCTCTTATAGAAGCGATTTTGCCGAACTGTTTTTAAAGGCATTTAAAAATGGTGGGTCTGTAGAGAAGATCTGCAGGACTGTCTACGAATGTAGGGGAGCTATCTTGTGAACGACTTTTAGGCCAACAAGATAGCTTGTTGGCTTTTTTATTGTAAGGAGGAAACATGTTAAAAATAGGTGGTATGCCCGTTGATCAATTAGCGAAGCAGTATAAAACTCCACTCTATGTCTATGACGAGGGAAAATTACGTGAACGTTTAAATGAATATGCGAGCTATTTTAAATCAGATGATTTTAATACAGGTGTTTTATATGCTTCAAAGGCCTTTAGCTGTAAGGCGATGGTGAAGCTTGTACAAGAATATGGTTTATGCTTGGATGTGGTATCTGGAGGAGAAATCTATACAGCCAAGCAAGCTGGATTTGATATGGCAAAGGCTTTCTTTCATGGCAACAACAAATCCATTGATGAAATAAAAATGGCTTTAGAATATGGGGTTGGAACGATTATTGTTGATAATCTTATGGAAGCGGAAGCTTTAAGTCAGTTAGTTAAAGAAGGAAGAACAGTTCATGTTCTATTAAGAGTGAATCCAGGTATTGATGCACATACACATAAATATATTGTGACAGCACATATTGATAGTAAATTTGGCGTATCAATGACACAAGAAAAAGAAATTGTTGAGATCATTCAAATGATTAATGAAAATCCAAACCTTTCTTTTGATGGCTTACATGCTCATATTGGTTCACAAATCTTTGATAAAAATGCATTTTTAGCTGAAATTGAAAAGATGTTTGCCTTTATAAAAAAATTGGAAGATGATTATGACATTCATTTAAATACGGTTGATTTAGGTGGTGGCTTTGCAGCTTATTATACAAGTGAAGATCATCCAATTCCATTAGATGAGGTATGTGAAGCAATTTTAATAAAGTGTAAGGAAGAAAATACGAAGTTAAATTTAGCCATTCAAAATATTTACATTGAACCAGGACGTAGCATTGTAGCGGAAGCTGGATCAACCATTTATACAGTTGGCTTTACCAAGAAAACGCCAAATAAAAATTATGTCTTTGTTGATGGAGGCATGGCGGATAATATTCGTCCTGCTTTGTATCAAGCGAAATATAATGCAGATCTTGCCAATAAAATGGATGAAGAAAAAAGTATTGTCTATACCGTTGCAGGAAAGGCTTGTGAATCAGGGGATGTTTTGATTGAAGGCATTGCCTTACCGAAATGTGAACCAGGGGATTACTTGGTCACCTATACAACCGGAGCCTATGGCTATTCCATGTCTAGTCACTACAACAAGCTGACAACCCCAGGTGTTGTTTTTGTCAAGGATGGCAAAGCACGTGAAGTAATAAAAAGAGAAACCTATGAGCATTTGGTTTCCTTGGAAAGCGATGACTAAGATACAAGTATCCAAGTTTCATGGGTGTGGGAATGATTTTATTCTAACAACCTATGAGGCTGTCAAGGATTTAGATATTCCAAAATTTGTTCAAAAGGTTTGTGATCGTCATTCTGGTATTGGAGCGGATGGAGCGATTTTTGTTAAAGAAAATCCATGCGAGATGGTCTACTACAATCAAGATGGCTCAAGAGCACCAATGTGTGGAAATGGCATTCGTTGTTTTGCGGCCTATTGTTATGAAGAAGGCTTCCATAGAGAAAGTGAGCTTGTGGTTCAAACGCTAGCAGGTGAAAAAATTGTTCATCGTATCGGTGAAGCTCCATTTTTAGTTAAGGTGGATATGGGCTATGCCGATTATGATCCTAAAAAGGTTGGAACAGAGAAGGCCTTATGGAATGAAACCGTAAAGATTGATGGACAAGATGTCACTTTATCGACATTCTTTATGTCAACCGTACATACCGTTCTCTTTAGTGAAAAGGCTGATACGATTGAAAATCGTGCTTTAGGAAAAAAGATTTGTCATGATGCATTATTTGCCGAACAAACTAATGTGAATTTTGTAGAAGTGATGGATGAAAACAATTTAAAGGTATTAACCTATGAAAGAGGCTGCGGCATTACACTTGCGTGTGGAACTGGTGTTTGTGCGAGTGTATTGACCTCTTATAAATTAGGGAAATGTTCAAATCATGTGGATGTTCACTTAGAAAAAGGAATCATTCATATTGATATAGATGAAGATGAAAGGGTCTATATGACAGGCCCTGCAGAATGCGTAATGAAGGGGGTATATTATTATGATTAAAGGATCAATTGTTGCGCTAATTACACCATTTAATGAAGACGGAAGTGTGAATTTTGACAAATTGGGTGAATTGTTAGAAATGCATGTTGAAAATGGAACCGATGGTATTTTGGTTTTAGGAACAACTGGTGAATCATCGACCATGTCACATGAAGAGGATGATGCGGTTGTTGAATATACAATCAAGAAAATCAATCATCGTTTGCCAGTTGTAGTTGGAGCAGGTTCGAATAGTACCCAAACTGCCATTGAAAAGAGTATCAAATACGATAAAATGGGAGCTGATTATTTATTAATCATTACGCCTTACTATAATAAAGCCAATGAACAAGGAATGATTGCTCATTTTACCAGTGTTGCCGATGCGGTAAGTATTCCTGTCATTATGTATAATGTACCAGGGCGTACAGGCTGTAAGCTTAGTGAAAATGCGGTAAAGGTATTAAGTCAACATCCAAATATCTGTGGTATTAAAGAAGCCAGTGGGGATATTAGCTATGTTATGAATATTTCACGTTATCTCAATGATGATTTTGTGATGTATTCAGGAAATGATGATATGGTCATTCCAGTCTTATCAGCAGGTGGACAAGGTGTTATTTCCGTATTTGCGAATACCAATCCACAAGAATGTCATGATATGGTTGCGTCTTGGTTTGAAGGTGATTTACAAAAGTCTTTATCCATCCAACAAAAATATTTAGATTATATTCATGCGCTATTCTGTGAGGTCAATCCAATTCCAGTTAAAGAAGCTTTGAATCTAATGGGAAAAGAAGTGGGTGGCTATCGTTTGCCTTTATATCCAATGAGTGATAAAAACCGTGAACATCTTGCTGAAGAAATGAAGAAAGTAGGTCTCATTTAATGAAAATTATAATCGGTGGAAATGGAAAGATGGGGGCTTTGATTCGTCAAACTGCCTTACAACAAGGACATGAAGTACTTGCCAATGTGGATGCTACTTGTCTAGAAAAATTAGAAGGACTAGAAGCAGCCGATTTAATCATTGATTTTTCACATCGTGATAATTTAAATTGGATCTTAGATTATGTAGAAAAGAATCAATGTGCCTTGGTTTATGGAACAACAGGACTTGATGAGTCTCAAAAAGAACAATTGTTTGCGTGTGCTAAAGAGCATCCCGTCTTTTATTCCGCAAACTATTCCTATGGTGTTGCGGCTTTCCAAGAAATTCTACGTGTTGCCGTTCCTCTTTTAAAAGAAAAATACGATATGGAGTTGGTTGAAACCCATCACAATCAGAAACAGGATGCACCAAGTGGAACCGCAAAGGCCTTATTGGAAATCATGAATCCAGATGGAGAATTCAAAGAAGTGTATGGAAGAGAAGGTATGGTGGGTGCCCGCCAAAAAGAAATTGGTGTGCATGCATTGCGTGGCGGAACCGAAGCTGGAGAGCATGTGGTTCATTTCTTTGGTGACAATGAAAGTATTACTTTAGAGCATCATGCGACCAATCGACAAATTTTTGTCAATGGCGCTTTACAAGCAGCCAATTGGTTGATTGATAAGGGACCAGGCCTATATAATATGAAGGACTTATTTTAAGGAGAATCAAATGCGAGCAGAAGACATTATTAAACGAATTCAAACCTCGGTAAAAAAGACCAATGTGAAGGTTTATTTTAAATCAAAGGAAGAAATTGCCTTTCCTGAGAATTGTCAGGTTTTTGGCAATATCGTCTTTGGGGATTGGAAGGATATTCAACCAGTCTTAGAAGCAAATAAAGATCAAATTGAAGATTATGTGGTTGAAAATGACGGTAGAAATAGTGCCATTCCTTTATTGGATACCAAAAACATCAATGCCCGAATTGAACCAGGGGCTGTTATCCGTGATGATGTAGAAATCGGAGACAATGCGGTTATTATGATGGGTGCTATTATTAATATTGGTGCTGTAATCGGACAAGGTACGATGATTGACATGGGTGCTGTTCTTGGTGGACGTGCTATTGTTGGAAATCATTGCCATATTGGAGCCGGTGCGGTTTTAGCTGGGGTTGTTGAACCAGCCAGCGCAACACCGGTTGTCATTGAAGATGATGTATTAATTGGTGCAAATGCGGTTGTGATTGAAGGCTGTCGTGTTGGTAAAGGCGCTGTTGTTGCAGCCGGTGCGATTGTCATTGAAGATGTGCCAGCAGGAAGTGTAGTAGCTGGTTGTCCAGCCCGTGTCATTAAAGAAAAGGATGCCAAAGCCGAACAAAAAACCGAATTAGTCGATGCATTAAGACAACTATAAGCCAGATTACCTGGCTTTTTTTAAAGGAGAAAAAAATGAAAATTGGAATCATCGGAAGAGGAGCCATTGGGACGCTCTATGGGATGGCTTTCTATCAAAGCTTTCCTAAGGATTTTTGTTTTATCGTTGATGAAAAAAGAAAAGAAAGATATGAAGAAAGTCCATTGATATGTAATGAAGAACTTATACGTTTTCCGTATTGTATAGAAGCGAAAGAAGCTTTGGATTTTCTATTTATTTCTACAAAGTATTCGGGCTTAGAACAAGCGATTGCTCTTGCGAGAGATTTTGTAGATGATCATACGATTCTTTGTTCTTTTTTAAATGGAATTTCTAGTGAAGAGCTTTTGAAGCAGGCTTTTCCTTCAAATCCAGTCATTCGTACCATTGTACAAGGGATGGATTCAACCTATCTGAACAATCAAGTGACCTATCATTTAATGGGTGAATTGATCTTTGGACCATGCTCTAAAGAGGAAGAGGACGATTGTGACAAGCTTGAAGCCCTTTATCAAAAGGCTAAAATTCCTTATCGTAGAACAGAGGATATCTTGCTCCAACAATGGAATAAATTGATGTTTAATTGTGGCTTAAATCAAACCTGTGCGGCCTTTTATAGCACTTATGGTGGCTTACAAAATCCAGGCTGCCTTCAAGAGCTTTTTATGGGAGCAATGAAAGAGGTACAGGCAGTTGCCAATGCCAAAGGAATTCCTTTGACGGATACAGATCGACAAGCATGGCTTGATGTATTAGCGCCGATGAGTCCAGAGGGAATGCCAAGTATGCGGCAAGATATCCTAGCTAAAAGAAAGAGCGAATTGGCTTTATTTTCAGGGACAGTCGTTCCACTTGCTAAAGAGTTAGGAATAGAGGTTCCAATATTGGAAGATTTGATGGCACGTATTCAAAAAATCGAAAAAATGTTATAATGAAAGAACAATATACACCAATTGGAGTACACAATTTGTATGACATTGGTGTTTTCGTTTTCTTAATTATAAGAGTAGCCTTGCATACTAGAAGGAAAGGGTTGATTGCTGATATGAAAAAGAATATTTTTCTACAATGTCTAATGGCAGCAGTGATACAGCTTTTAGCCTGTGTCATTATCTACTTGTTTAATATACAAAATCCCAATATTGTCTTATTCGTGATTTTGTCTGCTATGCTTGTGAAGTTTGGTTATGGAGCAGGTACGGCAGCAGGAATTATCATCTTATTGTATTCGGCCTTCTTCTTTTCAATCAATCATAGCTGGATTTATTTTACATCGGAAAATCAATACAAAATGATTGTGGTCTTTCTAGGTGTGATTGCCAATGTTTCTATTGTCGGTCAGCTACAAAGAGCCAATCAAAAAGCAGCACAGAAAATAGCCCGTCTAGAAATTGAAAAACAAAAGGCAAGTGAGATGGCAGAGCTTAAGGAAAAGGCTGAATCCGCAAATCAGGCAAAGAGCCGTTTCCTTGCCAATATGTCTCATGATATCCGTACGCCAATTAATGGAATTGTTGGACTTATGAAAATAAGTGAAGAACATTTGGATGATACAGAGCTTGTACGTGAGAACTTTGAAAAAATGGATGTGGCGGCCAATCATCTGGTTTCCTTGATTAATGATGTCCTCCAAATGAGCAAGATTGAAGATGGTGTTGAAGAAATTTCACTTGAAGAAACAAATCTTTCTGAGGTTTTCCAAGAAATTAACACCCTTACGATAAAAAGTGCAAAGGAAAAGGGCATTCAATGGATCGATTCTACCAATCAAGACTTCACCTATCCATTTGTGATGGCTAGTCCACTTCATCTTCGACAGATTTTTTTAAATATCTATGGAAACAGTGTGAAATTTACACAAGCAGGTGGAACGATTTCAACAACACAGGAGTGTATGGGTACAAAATCGAATAAGGTGACCTATCGATGGACGATTTCAGATACTGGTATTGGCATGAGTAAAGAATTTATGAGCCATATTTTTGAACCCTTTGCCCAAGAGAAAAATGGTGCTCGAAGTCAATTTGAAGGAACTGGATTGGGTATGTCTATTGCGAAGCATTTGGTAGATCAGATGAGTGGTACGATTTCGGTTTCCAGTGAGCTTGGAAAAGGAACAACCTTTATTGTGGAGATACCATTTGAGATTGTTGAAGGCTTAGATAAAAAAGAACAGACGCAAGAACAAAAGGATATACAGGGAATGCGTATCCTTCTAGCCGAAGATAATGAACTGAATGCAGAAATCATTGAATTCATGTTAAAAGAAAAGGGTGTTAATGTAACGCTTGCAGTTGATGGAAAACAAGCTCTTGAGATTTTCTGTGACAAACCATCCAATCACTTTGATGCCATTTTAATGGATATTATGATGCC
>CAVKAP010000045.1:0-10007 GCA_963654445.1 Segatella copri | reverse complement strand
CTTACGGATACCGGATATGGATCTTACATTCCTAGCTATACTAGAACGAAATTAACCGATGCATTACATACCGTATTTGGATTCAGAACAGACTATGAAATCATAACGAAAAAGAATATGCGCGCAATTATTAAGGGTACAAAATAATTTACGCATATTACATACAAAACATAAAAGTGGCTCAAACCCTTTAGTAAAAGGATGTTAGCCACTTTTTTACTCTTCCATGTGTTAAAGACAGGTTATAGAGTTTAATAAATTGGCTTGAAAATGTACAATGCTCAGAAATCAATTCGCAATTGATGATTTAATTCAGAAAAAAATCCTCAAGTACGGCCATTAAAAAACTTACACACTTCATTGATAATCTCTAATCTTCGATAGGTATACCTTTTTCATATAAGAATTCAGGAGCAATATCTTCATCCTCACTCCATGCGACGGAATCGTATTCGACATGTGCTTTTAAGAAAAAATTGATATCTCTTAAGGGTTCGTTGTTGGGTTTATCTAAATAAGGCTTCATATCAAATATTTTTTTCTCTCCATACTCAAAGGTTAAAAGTAATTCAAAATCTTTTGTGGGGATAACGCTTTTAACGCACCATTTAGGATTATTCATATTGTTTCCTTTCTCTTTATAGACTTTTCAATTTCATTATACATTTCAGATTGGCATTTTCACAAAAAAGATAGAGCTTTTTTATTGCTCTATCTGTAAAGGAGAAATATTTTGATTTGATTATTTATGACGTTCTAAAGGGAAGGTCATGCAATGAAGGCCACCACCACCTTTTAAGATTTCTGTGATATCGACTTCGATGGTTTCAAGACCAAGCTTACGCATCTCTTCATTGACTTTTGTGTTTTGTTTAAGCGTTAAGACTTTATTATTACCTAAGGCTTGTAGATTTCCAAAATGTTTAAAGACGCCTTCTTGAGGGATATCAATTAAATGAAAGCCTCGTTTAATTAATAGATTGATAAAGAATTCTGGTAAGGCTTCTTTACAAACGACCGCTACCTTTTCGGCAACGATATTAAAACACATATCAAGATGAAGGTTTCTTCGGGCACAAGGAACGCCAATCATGACATAACCTAATTCTTCAACTTGTCGTTTGACATTGTTGAAGCCATCTAAATCCGTTCGTGCAATGATTCCATGAGCAATCGTATATTCATCAATCATCCAGAAATCGCCACCTTCAAAAGCACCACTGGTACAACGGGCAATAACTGGAATTCCTAGTTCTTTCATCTTCTTTTCGTATTCAATCGTTTCACCTTTTCGACAAGGTTCACGGAAGCTTCCCATGATGTAGCCTTCTTTGATACAACCACCAAAATCACGGGCAAAGACTTCATAAGGCAAGTCTTCTTTCGGATCCATAAGTTCAACCTTTACACCGTTGTCTTCATAGGCTTTGATTAATGCAGCATGTTCTTTTAAACATTTTTCCTTATCGACTTGAAAGTTTTGTTCCAACCATTTTTCGGTAATGACATTAATGGGTTCAAATTCATGATAGGTTGGCGGGCATAACAAAACTCTTTTTAAAGGATCTGTTGCGTTGCATACAAATTGTTTCATATGTTACCTCCTGTATTGATGGTCTTATCTTAAGGCTAAAGAAAAAGAATGACATTATGAACAAATACCAAATTTATTTGTGCATGAAATACAAAAGGTGATAGGATAAGTTTAATTTTAAAGGAGGTTTATTGAAATGATTTGTGCAGATATAATGAAAATTGATGAACTGAGTAAATTACGATTGATTGCTGGACAAAAAGGACTCTATCGACATATTCGCTGGTTATATTTTGCGGATTCTATGCGTGTTGTGGATGAAGGGCATTTTGAAGATCCGGAAAAGTATGGGCATTGGATTCAAGGTGGAGAGTTGATGGTTATCACCAATGAAGCAATTATTAGCAATGATCATTTTGTCGAACAATTGATTTTTAATTCAAAGGAAAAATGTGCCGCTGGCTTGATTGTTCAAAAAGATAAATGTACGGATTTTTTAATTCATCTCGCAAATGAAAAAGATATTCCGATCTTTGAACTGCCTTGGGAAATTCGTTTGATTGATTTATCACAAATCATTACTACAATGATTATCAATGAAAAGAATCGACATACCTCTTTAGAATCGATTTTATCTACGCTCTTATATGGTCGCTATGAATCAGAGGAAGAAATGATTCAGCTTGCTTCCTCTTATCAGGTAGATTTAAAACAAGAGGGAACCTTAGTAAAATTAGCCTTTCAAGCGTATCGGAACGCCTATGATCAAATCGAATCCTTAATGAATCTATGTCGCAATGTCTTTGATAATATTGGCTATCGACATATTCTGATTCTTCCTGAAACCAAGGGAATTTTTGTCCTCTTTCCTTCTGAAGCGATGAAAAAAGAACAAATTCATCATTGCTTTGAAGAAATTTCTACCTTCTTTCGAAATAAAGAACAAAAACAAATTAAAGTCGGAATTTCATCTCGTATCACAAAGCTTTCACAATATACTGAAGCTTTGAAACAAGCTAATTTAGCTGAAAATCTTGCACAGGCCGATTGTCAATTTGTACAATTCTATGAAGATTTAGGGATCTTAAAAGTAATTGCATCGGTTTCAAATAAAGAAATTTTAACTTCCTTTTACCAAGAAATATTAGGGCCATTAGAAATGGCAGATCAATTATCGGATGGTTGTTTGTGTGAGACTCTATCCGTTTATTTAGCCAATAATTGCAATGCCTTGATTGCAAGTCAAAAGCTTTTCATCCACCGAAATACAATGCGCTATCGTTTGAATAAAATCGAAGAAATATTGAATATTTCCTTGAATGATACATCACAAGTCTTTTTAATTCAAAACGCCTTTGAAATTAAGAGATATTTAGATTTATCGCTTTAATTTGTGCTTTGTGCACAATGAAAGTTATGCGCCTGACCATTGAGCAAAAAGGCAACATCCTCTAAAATTCGTTTATAGCAACGGAGCTGATTCAAGTAATCACTCCGTTTTTTGTATATGGAGGTTTCTATGGTAAATCATTCGGGTAGTTTAAATGACAAAATTGAATTAAAAGGAATTTATAAGCGATATGGCAAAAATGAAGTGGTGAAGGATGTCAATCTAACCATCAATAAAGGGGACTTTGTGACGATTTTAGGACCTTCTGGAGCTGGTAAGACAACCGTTTTAAAAATGATTTCTGGATTTACTGATATTTCTGAAGGACAAATCTTAGTTGATGGTAAGGATATGGCCAATGTCGAAGCCAGTCAAAGAAATTTCGGAATGCTCTTTCAAAATTACGCCCTTTTTCCTCATATGACCGTTGAACAGAATATTGAATATCCTTTAAAGATACGAAAAATTGAAGCGAAAAAACGCAAGGAGATGGTTGAAAATATCCTTGATGTTGTAAATCTAAAGGGCTTTAATCAACGTTATCCCAAAGAGCTATCCGGTGGACAACAACAGCGTGTGGCGATGGCGCGTACCATTGTCTTTAATCCTTTAGTTTTATTGTTGGATGAACCAATGGCTGCCCTCGATAAACAATTACGTAAGCAGATGCAAAAAGAAATTCGTAAGATTCATCGGGATTTAGGCTTAACGACCATTTCGGTTACCCATGATCAAGAAGAAGCGTTAACCATGGCCAATAAAATTTGTGTTATGCGAGATGGTCAAATTTGTCAGGTTTCCTCACCAGAAGAATTATATGAATATCCAAACAGTCGTTTTATTGCCAACTTCATTGGTGAATCAACCATTTTAGATGGTCATATTATGGAAATAAAGGGAGAACAAGCGCTTGTTCAATTAAAGGATGGACAAATCGTTCCAGTTGATTTAAAGGATCGTGCACCAAGCTTTCATAAAGAACAGGATATGTATTTGGTTTTAAGACCGGAACGTTTCCGTATGGTGACCAGTGATTTTAAAGGGATTGTATTAGAAGGCTTTATTAATCAATCCACCTATGTAGGAGATGCTTATTATCTAGAGATTGAATCTGAGGATGGTCTAGATTTAAAGGTTCAAACCTATGCTCGTGGTAAATACGATTTACGAAGAGGTGCACCGATTAAGGTTGGGTTTTATCCAAAGGATTTAGTTCCGGTTGTAGACTAGGAGGATTCGTATGAAAAAAGTAAATTACATGCGTTGGTTTTTACTGCCACCACTCCTCTTTATTTTATTTTTCTTAGTGTATCCCTTAGTTGAGGTATTAATGAAAGCTTTTATCAATGGGAATGGCTTTACTTGGGAATACTTTCAAAAGTTTTTCTCCACATCCTTATATGGACAGGTTTTAAAAAATACCTTTACCTTAAGCTTAATTGTTGGCTTGGTATGTCTTTTCATTGGTTATCCAATTGCCTATTCCATGACCAAGGCCAGTCCAAAAGGAAGGATTGTAATCAATACTGTTGTTCAAATTATGTATTGGACTAGTCTTCTTGTTAAGACCTACATTTGGATCATTATGCTTCAACAACATGGTCTAATCAATGCCATCCTACAAGGACTTGGTTTGATTGATCAACCTATTCAGATGCTCCATACCTATTTTGGGGTCGTGTGTGGGATGAGCTATATCTTATTGCCTTATATGATTTTTTCTCTAACACCGATCATGCAACAAATTGAACCCAATTTATTTATGGCCAGTGAAAATTTAGGTGCATCACCCTTTACGACCTTTCGTAAAATTTTCTTACCTTTAAGCTTACCAGGTGTTGTAGCAGGCTTTTCCATTGTGTTTTTAACTTCACTTGGTTACTACATTGTACCAGCTCTTTTAGGTGGACAAGAAAATACCATGATGTCGCAATTGATTCAAACAGCCATCAATAAAGAATTAAATTGGAATTTTGCGGCAGCAATTTCCGTTATCTTAATTCTCGTTACCATCGTTGTGATGTTGTTTACGCAAAAATTAGGCAAAGTGAAAGGAGAAAATTAGTATGAAGAAGAAATTGACTGTCGCAAATGTCATTACTACTTTGGCATTACTTGTGATTTTACTTTCGATTTTCTTAATTATTCCAGTTTCCTTTTCAGCAAGTACCTATATTACGTTTCCTATCACCGAATTTTCAACCCGATGGTATGAGGATTTATTTACCGATCCAGAATGGGCCATGGCCTTTAAAAATTCCATGTGGATTGCGATATGGACAACCATTTGTTCTTTGATTTTAGGAATGATGATTTCTTTAGGTTTACGTGAAATCAAAGGAAAGCTCCATAATATCTTCTATGAATATTATCGCTTGCCACAATCTGTTCCTATTATTGTCAGTGCAATTGCTCTGTATTCCTTGCTTTCAAGAATGCATTTAGCAGGAACATATACTGGATTAATTATTTGTCATACCATGGTTGCGATTCCATTTGTTGTCAGCTCGATATCAAGTGGACTTTCTAAAATTGGAAATGATTATGAAATGTCGGCTCGAAATCTAGGTGCTAATAGGCTACAAGCCTTTATCGATGTAGTTCTACCTATTTTATTTCCATCAATCGGATCCGCTTCATTATTTGCCTTTATGACATCCTTTGATGAAATTGCGATTACCTTATTTGTGGTCAATCCAAACGTAATGACCATTCCAATGAAAATGTATGATGGCATTAATCAATCCATCAAACCAACCTTAGCTGCACTATCAGCCATTATTGTATGTGTTGTCGCACTTGGTTTTATTCTTAGTGGTATCGTCCAGCTTCATTTACAAAAGAAGCGCTCGGTTTAGTTGATACAAAAGAAGGGAGGAGAACAATGAAAACTTTTGTAAACAACGCCTATGGAACACTGAAAAAAGTCTTATTGTGTCCAGCAGATTATTACCAGATTGAGCCCATTAATGGTATCTCAAGAAAATGGATGTCTGAAGGCTATCAAATGGATTATGAGCTTTGTAAAAAACAACATCAAGCACTTGTTCAAGCGTATCAGGACAATGGGGTTGAGGTTGAATTGATTGAGCCCAAACAAGGTTTAACCTATCAAATCTTTGCTCGCGATTTTGGAATTTGTTTAAAGGAAGGAGTTGTTTTAGGGCATTTTAAAGAACCATGTCGTCAAGAGGAAACAGCCCTTTATGAAAAGAAGCTGAAGGAATTGGATGTTCCCATCATTGCTCGTTGTACCAATGGTTGTTTTGAAGGTGGAGACTTCTGCTTCTTAGATGAAAATACGGTGTTAATGGGAATTATTGATCGAACTGATAAGGCAGGCTATGAAAGCATTAAAGCGCAATTAAGTGATTTAGGCTATGAAATGAGTCCGATTTATGTAGATCGGAAGTATTTACATATTGATATTATTATCAACATTATTGCCAAAGATACCGTCATTATTTGTCCGGAATTACTTCCAGATGGAATCGTTCAACGCTTTAAACGAAGAAATTTTAAAATGATTGAAATCACAAAAGAAGAGGTATTAGAGTATGCAGCCAATATTCAAGGCTTGGGAAATGGAAAGGTCATTTCTGCATGCACCAATACAAAAACGAATCAACGCATGCGTGATTTAGGACTTGATGTGATTGAAGTAGATATTAGTGAAATTGTAAAAGGTGGAGGAGGCATTCATTGCATGACCTTCCCATTAGTAAGAGAAGTAAAATAGGAGGAGAGTTATGAAAAAAATTTTTAAAAGAAGCTTAGGAGTTGCAATGGCTTCCGTATTAAGTCTTTCATTGGCGGCATGTGGAGGATCTGGCAGTGATGGAAAAGAAGAATTAGTTATTTGTACATGGGGTGGAGCCTTAGAGGATGGTGTTAAACAAGCAGCCAAGGGCTTTGAAAAGAAATACAATTGTAAGATTACTTGGGATAGCTATACCGATTATTCGAAGATTCAAACCATGGTTGATAATGGTAATGTTTATTGGGATGTCGCAACTCTTGATTCGTATTGGACCTATGCAGGTGCAGATTATCTCGAAGATATTGATTATGACATTGTGGATAAAACTGGAATTGAAGATTATACCTCGGAAAAAGGGGTAGGCTCTTATACCTTTGCGACAACGATTGCTTATGATAGTTCCAAATACAACAGTGAAACTTGTCCACAAACTTGGGCAGATTTATTTGATACCACAAAATTCACTGGCAAAAGAACCTTCCATAAAGACCCAGTTCACTTATTTGAAGAAGCCTTATTAGCGGATGGAGTCGCACCAGAGGATTTATATCCAATTGATATTGATCGTGCCTTAAATAAATTAAGTACGATTAAAGATGATGTCAGTGTTTGGTGGGAATCGGGTTCAGAACCTGCTCAATTGTTGTCTTCAAAAGAAGTTGAATTAGCAGCTGCATGGTCTGGACGTATCCAAGATGCCAAAGAAGAAGGAGAAGAAGTCGATACCAATTATAACCAAGCCTTATGTATTACGGATAATTGGGGTGTTATTAAAGGAACAGAACATAAAGATCTCGCAATGGAATTCATTAACTATGTCACTAGACCAAAAGCACAGGCGCGTTTCTCGCAAACCGTATCCTATGGTCCAGTCAATCAAGAAGCCTATAACTATTTAGATGATGAAACCATTAAAAAGATTCCTTCAAGTGAATATTATGCCGATCAAGTGGTATGGTTCAACCCAGAATGGTGGGCAACAAACTATGACCAAGCCAATGAAAAATTCCAAGAATGGTTATTAGATGATTAAGAATGATCCGTGGCTTTGTCCACGGATTTTTAGGAGGAAAAAAGATGTATAGCTGTGATTTAGAACGAATGAAAGATTTAATTCAAACCTTTTCGCAATATGGTGCAACGGGAAATGGAGGAATTACTCGTTATTCACTATCCAAAGAAGCCTTGCAGGCGAGAAGTGAATTTGTGAAACGAATGGAAGCGATTGGAGCAATCATTGAAACCGACGATTTGGCCAATGTTTATGCAACCTTACAAGGATCAGATCCAAAAGCTAAACGGATTGTGATGGGATCTCATGCGGATTCCGTAATGAATGGTGGAAATTATGATGGAATCTTAGGCGTAATGAGTGCTATGGAGGTTTTAACAACGATTCAAAGTGAAAAAATTGAACATACCCATCCTATTACTGCCATGATTTGGACCAATGAAGAGGGCTCCTTATACGAACCCTGTATGATGTCTAGTGGCATTGTATGCAATGATTACTTGCCTGAAGCTGTTGGATCAAAATATAAATATGAAGATATGATGAATTCAAAGGATATGTTGGAAGGGAAACAAACCTTTTTAGAAGCAATTCAAAAATCAGGTTTTCAAGGAAAGAAAGAAAATCGTATTTCACCAGAAAAGTATTTAGCTATGTTTGAAACGCATATTGAACAAGGACCAATTCTAGAAAATCATCATAAAGATGTGGGAGTGGTTGATTGTGTATTAGGAATGTTCAATTATCATTTGAAGTTTTATGGACAAACCACACATGCGGGTACCTTTCCAATGAAACAAAGAAAGGATGCTTTTCTTGCTGCAAGTCATGCTCTATTAGAATTGCATAAACGTATTGATTCTTTAGGTTATGACGATTTAGTCTATACCACTGGTGAAGTACAATGTCATCCGAATTTGCACACCTGTGTTCCTGATTATTTTGAATTCTGTATTGATGTTCGTCATGAAAGTAAAGAAGTCAGAGATAATGTGTTGAAAATTGTAAAACGCTTTGAGGATGAAAATTGGGATGGCTGTACTTGTCATGTTCAAAAAGCCTGGGAAAGAGAAACGGTCTATTTTAATTCACAATTGTTAGAATATGTGAAGGAAAGTGCCGATGACTTAAATGCCAATTATGAATTGATTCATTCTGGAGCAGGACATGATGCACAATTCTGTGCTTATATGCTTCCAACCATAATGATCTTTGTCCAATCCAAAGGTGGACTATCTCATTGTGAACAAGAATATTCAAGTCCAGAGCATTGTACAGAAGGTGCATCCATTATGTTAAATGCCGTGTTAAAAGCAGATCAAGAAATGGAAAAAGGAGCTTAGACTCCTTTTAATATTCATCGTCCATCGCATCATCCACGCCATCACGATATGATTCATCATTGTCATAACGATCTTGGTCATAATCACCATTTTCATAATAGTCATCATATCCATCATCATAAGAATTTGAAGAAGATGAAGAATAGGATGAATAAGAAGACGATGATGACGAACTCGAAGATGAATGATGCTTCGGTGTATACGTTGTACGATTATATGAAGAACCAGAAGGTAGATTCGGGATGATTATAAAAAATGCAAAGACAATCACAAAGCATTTAATATATAAATTCTTTTGATGACTGGCTACTTCTGATTTTTCTTCAGCTGTTTTACATTCAGAACATTTGATCGTAAAAACAATAATAAACAGAATCGTACCAAAAATAAGGCTGTAAATCGATGCCGTAAGTAAAGTAATCAACATAAATTTTTCCTCTCTCTCTTAATGAAATTATAAGATTAAAGAGGGATGGTGGCTAGAGAATCTTATTGATTTATAAATATGAATTGATTTTGTATAGTAAAATAAAGGTAATCCAAAAAACACGGATTATCTTTTTTTCTGTTTTAAGGGAGATTTTATGAAAAACATCGATATGACAGCAGGAAATATATCTAAGAAATTACTGCTTTTTTCTTTGCATTTAAAAGCTTTCATGTTCGAAAAGAAAATCGAATTTGGAATATGAATATTCTTTCTTCTATTTTTCATCTATCCTTTATGATTTCCTTGCAACAATCCATTATGAATTTTGGGATTCTAATGATTCAAGGCTTAGTTAATACCTTTGGTTCTGTTGTCATGGCAGCTTTTGCGGTTGCAGTAAAGATTGATGCCTTAGCTTATATGCCTGTACAGGATTTTGGAAATGGTTTTTCTTTATTTGTTTCACAAAATTATGGAGCCAATCAAAAGAAAAGAATACAAGAAGGAATCAAGAAAGCGATTCAATGGATTTTTGTCT
>CAVKAP010000044.1:0-6928 GCA_963654445.1 Segatella copri | reverse complement strand
TCGAACTCGATTGTTCCTGGAGGTTTAGAAGTCAAATCATACATTACACGATTGACACCTCGTACCTCATTGATGATTCTAGACATCACCTTATTTAATACTTCATATGGAATCTCTGCTGATTCAGCTGTCATAAAGTCAATAGTATTTACAGCTCTTAATGCGATAGCATAATCATAGGTTCTTTCATCTCCCATAACGCCAACTGAACGCATATTTGTCAAAGCCGCAAAGTATTGTCCAATGGAACGATCCAATCCTGCATTAGCAATCTCTTCTCGATAAATTGCATCCGCATCTTGTACAATACGAACCTTATCCGCTGTAACTTCCCCAATAATACGAATACCTAATCCAGGTCCTGGGAATGGTTGTCTAAAGACTAAGTAATCAGGAATTCCTAATTCTAAGCCTGCTTTACGAACTTCATCCTTAAATAAATCACGTAAAGGTTCAATGATTTCCTTAAAGTCAACATGTTCAGGTAATCCACCTACATTATGATGTGACTTAATGACAGCAGATTCTCCACCTAATCCACTTTCAACTACATCAGGATAAATCGTACCTTGAACCAAGAAATCCACTTTCCCAATTTTCTTTGCTTCTTCTTCAAAGACACGGATAAATTCTTCACCAATGATTTTACGCTTTTGTTCAGGCTCAGTAACACCCTTTAATTTTGAATAATATCTCTCTTGGGCATTCACACGAATGAAATTTAATTCATAAGGTCCTTCTGGTCCAAATACTGCTTCTACTTCATCCCCTTCATTTTTACGAAGAAGACCATGATCAACAAAGACACAGGTCAATTGATTTCCAATGGCTTTTGATAAAAGAACCGCGGCTACAGAAGAGTCAACCCCTCCACTTAAAGCACACAATACCTTTCCTTTTCCAACCTTTTCACGAATCAATTGAATTTGTTCATCAACAAAGGAATCCATGCGCCAATCACCAGAGCATTGACAAACATTACGCACATAGTTATAAAGCATCTTTGTTCCTTCTTTAGTATGAAGTACTTCTGGATGGAATTGAATCGCATACAAGTTCTTTTCACGATCCTCACAAGAAGCACAAGGGCAATTATCCGTATGTGAAGTAATTTCAAAGCCAGGTGCTGTTTTTGAAATATAATCAAAATGTGACATCCAACAGATTGTTTTCTCACTTACTCCTTCAAAAAGAGGTGAATCCTTTTTATCAACAATCACTTCGGTTTTTCCATATTCACGTGCATCTGCTTTTTCAACTTTTCCACCTAAGACATGTTGCATCAATTGTGCCCCATAACATAAACCTAAAACCGGTACGCCCAATTCAAATAATTCTTTTGAATAGGTTGGAGAATCCGCTTCATAACAGCTGTTTGGACCACCTGTTAAGATAATTCCCTTTGGATTCATCGCCTTAATTTTATCTATATCTGTTTTATAAGAATAAATCTCACAATATACATTACATTCACGTACACGACGAGCAACTAATTGATTGTATTGGCCTCCAAAATCTAATACAATGACAAGTTCTTTCTTCATTTTTTATCTCCTTTTTTTACTATTCTATCATATCCTAATATAAGGCTTCTTGATTTTTTAAAAGTGTGATAACTTCCTTTAGATTCTTCGCTTTATTTTGAACATAGGGATACATCTGTCGATCCTGTTCTACTTGATCCGGAATAAAAACCGTATGACATCCTGCTCTTCTTCCAGCCATGATTCCATATTTTGAATCCTCCAAAACCAAACAATTTTCTGGCTTTTTCCCTAAACGTTCAGCTGCCGTTTTAAAAATCGTTGGATCAGGTTTAGAAGGAATCCCCTTCTCTTTACTTGAAACGATTTGTTCAGGACGAAGATTTGCAAGTGAATGTCGATTTAAACGTTGAATATCTTCAACCTTAGAGCTCGAAGCAATCGCATAAGGAATCTTCTCTTCATTTAAATAATCAATCAGCTCTCTAAGCCCTTCCATATCCAACGCTCCTTTTTCTGGAAACATATCTAAAAAGACATCTAAACGTACCCTTTGAAATTTTTCCATCGCTTGTGTGATTCCTGGATAATGCTCCTCAAAAAGCTTGACTCTTCGTGAATCGCATCCAATCATTTGATGACAAATGGAATCGGGTACATCCACATTAAATTCCTTGGCAACCTTTTGAAAAGCTGGTTTAAAGATGGTTTCGGTATTATACATTAGACCATCCATATCAAATATTACGGCTTCAATCATGTACTTCCCTCGCTAACTCTACATAATGCTTCGCATTGTCCAAAATCGATTGGACCTGTTCTTCACTTGTTTGATGAATGATTTTTCCAGGCATCCCTACCACAATCGAACAAGGAGGAATCTCTTTTCCTTCAGGAATTAAAGCCCCTGCTCCGATAATGCTGTGACTGCCAATTTTCGCTCCATTCATCACAATGGCACCCATACCAATCATTACTTCATCCTCAATCGTACAACCATGAAGAATGGCACGATGACCTACAGTTACTCGTTTTCCTATTTTAACGGGATATCCTACATCCGTATGTATAACTGTTAAATCCTGTATATTGCTGTCATCACCAATTTCGATAATTTCAGATTCACTACGAATGACCGCTCCATACCAAACATTCACATTTTCATGGAGATAAACATTCCCTTTAACGGTTGCATCGAAAAGCTTTACACCCTTTTCAATCTTCATTATTGGATCTCCCAAGATGAATCTGCAGTCAAAGAATCATCACAGCTTCGTCCATGCTCATAGGCAATGGTTCCTGCTACCGCAATCATTGTTGCATTATCTGTGCAACAAGACATAGGCGGTACAGTAAAGGTCACATTCTTATATTCTTCCTTTAATTCTTCTACCTTTTCTCTTAAACGAGAATTGGCAGATACACCACCTCCAACAACAAAATGTTGGATATCTGGATAATCATTTAAAACCAAACGGATCTTATCAAAGATTTCATTCAAGGCACATTCTTGGAAAGAACAAGCTAAATCGGCATCATTAAATGTCTTTCCTTGACGTTCCATGCGCTTGGTAAATTGTAAGACCCCACTTTTTAAACCAGAGAAGCTAAAATCATATTTCCCTTGGGTCTTTGGTTTTGGAAGAGCATAGACATTCTTCCCTTCTTTGGCCAGACGATCAATTTTCGGACCACCTGGATACCCTAAATTCATCACACGTGCTACCTTATCAAAGGCTTCACCAATCGCATCATCCTGTGTCGTTCCTAAAATTTCAAAGCTTGCTTCATCCTTCATATAAATCAATTGACTATGTCCACCCGATACAACTAAGGCAAGTACGGGATATTTCACATCAACAACCAATTCATTCGCATAAATATGGGCTGCAATATGATGAACGGGTACCAATGGCTTATGAAAAGCATACGCTAAGGTTTTCGCAGCTTGTACACCAACATGCAAACAACCAATCAAGCCCGGCCCTTTGGTTACTGCTACCACATCAATATCATCCATCGTACAATTGGCTTTCTTTAGTGCATCTTCAATTAAATAAGAAATGTTTTCAACATGAATTCGACTTGCAACCTCAGGGACAACACCACCAAATTCTTTATGTACATCAATCTGTGATGCAACAACACTTGATAAAACCTCTTTTCGATTTTTTACAATAGCAACCGCTGTTTCATCACAGCTTGATTCGATTCCTAAAACGATCATATTCCCTCCTATAATGTACCAATCATCACATAGGCATCTTCTCCATTGGAGTAATGCTGTTTTGAACGATGTGAAATCGTTAACCCACATTTCTCATAAAGAGAAATGGCACTCTGATTCGATACGCGTACTTCTAATATCAATTGTTGACATTGATGCTCTTTTGCATGAGCACATACAAAATCCATCAACCTTTTTCCATAGCCTTGTCCTCTTTGATCCGGATTGACTCCAATTCGTACAATTTCACAATTTTCATACAACTCCCAAATCCATACATAGGCCAACTCATCCAAAATAAAGCCATAAGAATAGCCATGACTCCATTCTTCTTTTAATTCATCGAGTGACCATGCATCTTGAAAACAAAGCGCTTCTAATTCACAAACCTTCTTTAAATCTTCTTTTTCGATAGGACGAATCATTTTTTATAAGCACTGCTTTCTTTTAAATAATCCGGAACTAAGGCATGAATATTCTCAACCTTTTCAGCAGGAACTTTGATAAAATTCTTTAAGAAGTCCACTTCCTTTTCTTCTTGTTCAAAAAGATAGGTATCGCCATAAAACTCTCCTGGATTTTCCGATAAAAAGGACTGTGCCTGCTCTAAGCTTAAAATTTGCGTTTGTCCTTGAATAATGCCCTTTTCAATATGTGCAATATAAACACGAGCACTTCGTGCATCTAGAACAACATTGGCTTTTTCTTCCATTCCCGCATACAATTGCATCGTTGAAATTGTATATAATTCTTTATTCATTTGCGTACATAAAACCTTCGCAATAGTCATCGCAATACGAATTCCAGTATAAGAGCCTGGTCCTTTGGTAATAACAACGCGATCAATATCCTTATAATCCAAATTCACTTGTTTTAAAAGTGCATTTAATTCAACAAAAATCGATTCACTTTGTTTCTTAAACGCCGTCTTTGCGATACCTGCAATTAACGTTTGATCTTGATAAATACCTAAAACCAATTGTTTATAGGCTGTATCCATACATAAACTAATCATCGAATGCCTCCACAATTTTATTACTGTTTTCTCCTGTTCCTGTCATTTTAACAATACGAACATCTTCCTGTTCTTCGATTGAAATCGATATACGATCAATAGGCAATTGCGATTCAATAAATTCTGCCCATTCAATAACAGAAATTCCTTCATCAAAACAATCCTCAAAGCCTAAATCCTGTTCAATACCTTCTAGACGATAGGCATCAATATGACACAAAGGCTGACCATTTTCTTGTTTATAGGATTTCATAATCGTAAAGGTTGGTGAGTTAACAACCTCTTTTACACCTAAAGCTTTCGCAAAGAATTGTGTCCATGTGGTCTTACCTGCACCTAAATCGCCATCTAAGGTAATAATGATATTCTTTCCATAACAGAGATTCGCTAGTTTTTGTGCAAATTCTTGTGTTTCCTCTAATGAATGAATCTTTATAAGCATAGTTATCTCTTCTTTCTTTCCTGTGCAACAAATTGTTTTATTTTTTGTATATCCTGCATACGCTTTTCTACTTTTATTTCCGAGCCTTGGTGACTTGGTTTATAGTACGTATGATCCTTTAATGCATCGGGTAGGCATTGCATATCCGTCATGTGATATTTGTAGTCATGACTGTATTCATACCCATCTCCATAGCCTAATTCCTTCATTAATTTTGTCGGTGCATTTCGAATATGTAAAGGAACAGGTTCTTCTAGGGTTTTCTTGGCATCATCAGCTGCCGCAAAATAAGCGGTTTCTAAAGCATTGGATTTTGGAGCTAAGGCGCAATAAACAACCGCATGGGTTAAATGTACATTGCATTCCGGCATTCCTAAATAATGACATGCCTGGTATGCCGCAATACATATTTCTAAGGCTCGACTATCGGCCATCCCAATATCTTCACTCGCAAAGCGAACAATACGACGAGCAACATATAAGGGATTTTCCCCTGCTTCAAGCATTCGCGCCAACCAATAGATACTGGCTTGCACATCACTATTTCGCATACTTTTATGTAAGGCTGAAATAATATTATAATGCTCTTCCCCTTGCTTATCATAAACTAAGGACTTTCTTTGTAAACACTGTTTTAATATTTCTTCTGAAACATGAATACCTTCAATATCATTCGGACTATTATAAACGACCATTTCTAGTGTATTTAGAGCAAAGCGAGCATCGCCTCCTGCAAAGGCTGCAATTGCTTCAATCGCTTCTTGAGAAATATCAATATGTAAAGAGCCAAAGCCTTTTGGGGATTGAAGAGCTCTTTGAATTAAATCTTCTAAATCCTTTTTCGTTAACGCATTTAACACAAAGACTCGACAACGAGAAAGTAAGGCATTGTTCAATTCAAAGCTTGGATTTTCAGTAGTAGCTCCAATTAGAATAATACTTCCCTTTTCCACATAAGGTAAAAAAGCATCCTGTTGCGCCTTATTAAAGCGATGGATTTCATCCACAAATACAATCGTCTCTTGTCCCATATTTTTTCGCATATGAGCATCCTTCATCACTTCTTTTATTTCTTTAATTCCAGAAGTAACAGCAGAAAAATTTACAAAATGTGACTTTGTCTGATGGGCTATAATTCGAGCTAAGGTCGTTTTCCCTACACCCGGTGGTCCCCAAAAGATCATTGAAGAAACCTTATCGTGCTCAATCATAGTCCATAGTATTTTATGGGGACCAACTAAATGCGATTGTCCTACATATTCATCCAAGGATTCTGGTCGCATACGATCCGCTAATGGTCGATTGTCTTCATCACAGGAAAATAAAGAATTTTGTTCCATGCTTCACCTCTAACTTAGCTATTATAGCACAAAAAGAATAGTCACGAAGAACCATGACTATTCCGTTTTTCATTATTCTAAAAACAAACTATAAAAGCTATTTCTTTACAATTTTATATCGAGTACTTCTTGCCCTTCCTTCTTGTTTCAACAAATTATCTTTTGTCAGTTTTCGAATCACCCTTAATGCCGTCGATGCACTGACATCGAGTAATTCCATTACATCATTTCTTGTGATGAAACCATTTTCTTTCATGTATTCCATAATTTTTTCTGGCTCATCATCAGTAAATGTGGGTAAATATTTATAAATCAATTCTCATAAATACTATATTTAAAAGCTTTTTATGTAGTATTTGAACATAAAAAAAACATATGGTATTTTTTTAGCTGCTAAAACTGAAAGGAAATACCATATGT
>CAVKAP010000043.1:41935-47298 GCA_963654445.1 Segatella copri | reverse complement strand
TTGTAAGAGCCATAGAAACCCTTTTCAATAAGCATTTGTCATTACATTTTATGACAAATGTCATTTCTTCCCTAAAGTAATTTCAACATCGTCATTTAAGTTTAATAGAGCCTCTTCTACATCATCATTGGTCGTTAATAAACGCTGTATTTCACTATCGATAATAGAGAAGGCACGATCGTAGCCATTAAATTTTTTTACCACGACTGCATGCTCCATCGCATCACTGAAATAATCTAAATTATAGTTATTCCCCTTTGGAGCATCCTCTTGAATATAGTTTTGAACTGTTGATGAGGTTGAAACGCTCTTTAAAACCGAAACACCCTGTGAATATTTAAAGAGTTTACTTTGGACTTTTTCATTACTTGAAACTAACTTTAAAAAATCCCAAGCCAAGCCTTTATGAATCGATTGTTTATTAATTCCAAACATTAAGGTATCCATTTGCGAAATATTACTACCAGATGGTCCTGCTGGCATAGGAATACAATCCCATTCAAAGGTGGAGTATTTTTTGACACTCCATGGATAGGGCTTATAAGTTCGATATTCACTAAATAACATTGGACAAAATGCAACCGATCCCTTATCAAAAATATTACTGCTGATGCTTTGTCCTCCATTTAAGCTTTTTAGCTTTCGAACAAATTCAATCGCATCCTTATTTTTTTTATTGCTGATATAACACTCTGAGCCCGAATCATTAAAAAGACGTCCCCCATTACTTGCGAGCGCATGTTGCCAGGTATAACCACATTCACCATATTGATCAATCACACCATCTCCATCGGTATCCTTGGTTAGCTCTTGACAAATGGAATAAAAATCATCCCAGGTCCAATCCTTATTTGGAAGTTCGATGCCATTTTCTTCTAGTAGGGTACGATTCACAAACATAAAGGTTGGAACACTTTCATATGGCAAGGTATATTGAATGCCATTGATATTTCCTGTCTCATAAGAAGAGGAATAATAAACCGATGAATCAAAGTCTGGATCCTTTTCAATATATGAATTTAAAGAATCTAAAATCCCCACATCGGAAAAAACCGATATGTCATCACTTAAAACCATAAATACATCGGGTAATTGTCCCGATACAGCTTTATTTGAAATCCACTTTGAATAATCCGATTTAATGATTCCGGTTGTATAGGTTATTTTTACATTGTTGTGAGTAGATTCAAATTCTTTAATGATATGATCAATCATCTTCGCATTATCTGGACTTGGTACATCCCAATTACTTCCGGTAAAGACTCCAATCTCTAAAACGGTTGGCTTTTGAATATAATAGATTCCAATACCTAAACACAAAGCCATCAAAGCATTAATCAAAATGATTTTTCTCTTATTCATGATTTCCTCTTGATAAATACCAAATTGCTAGCTGCGTACGATCACGTAAAGAAAGCTTATCTAAGATCACACTTAAATAATTACGAATGGTTCCTTCACTAAAATGTAGACGAGAAGCAATTTCCTTATTGGAATAGCCTAAGCCAATTTGTTCAATGATCTTCCATTCGGTATTGCTTAACTCATATTCCTCTTGATGGACGACTTCTAATCCTTTTTTTTGTGAATTGGCCATTTCTGAAAAGAAGCGTGCAACCTTTCCTGCTACATTGGGATTAAAGCATGCCCCTCCCTCTAAGACATTATGAATTGCACTACTTAACTCTTCTAAAGAACATCCTTTTAAAAGATAGCCACTTGCTCCATACTTTAGTGCATCATAAATGTACTCATCATCATCAAAGGTCGTTAAAATAATCACTTTGATTTCCGGGTATTTTTGTTTGATCAAACGGGTGCATTCCACCCCTGACATCTCTGGCATTCTTACATCCATTAAAACCACATTCACTTCTTCTGTTTCCAAGAAATCTAAAAGCTCTTTGGCACTTTCAACTACCGCAACCACTTGAAAGTCTTGGTCGGTATCCAAAATAATTTTCAAGCTTTCTCGAATCAGCTGTTGATCATCTACAATCGCAATTTTAACCATTCCTATCACTCCTTCGAATCGGGATTTCGGCAATTAATTCAAAGCCATTTCGTCCATAATAACGTAATTTCCCTTGTAACAATTCTATTCTTTCACTCAAATGGTGAATTCCAAAGCCTGGCTTTATATCTTTACAGCCCTTTCCATTGTCCTCAATCACAATAATCAAATCATTGTTGGTTTGGGCAATAGAAACATAGATTTTATCTGCATGACCATGTCGAATCGCATTGGTCATCCCTTCTTGTACAATTCGATAAACAAAATCCTCTTCATCGGCATTTAAATCCAACAAGGGTAAATGACAAAGATAAAGAATGGTAGCTCCTGTAACCTTTTGAAAATCGACAATCAACATATCCAAGGCTTCTTTTAAAGAATAACGCTCTAAGGCATCTGGCTTCAATTTATCCACTGATCGACGAACATCCTGCAATCCTTTACGCGCATTTTCAGCCAAAAGATCCAATTGCTTTTTGGTCGCTTCTGGATTGACTTCAACCATGACCTTACTTGCTTCAAGCCCCATACTAATTCCAGTTAATGTATGCCCTAGGGTATCATGAATTTCACGAGCTAAACGATTTCGCTCTTTGGTTTCACCCATTTTCTCTCGTATATTTGCATATCCTTTTAATTGTTGATTCAAACGATTCAGCTCGTTATTCAGAATCGCAAAATGTTGGGTCTCATCCATTTGTTGCTGGATAAAAAGAAACATATAGGCCACAAAGGCCATTAAATTTAAATTCGATAAACCAGTCTGAAAGCCAGATAGAATCGATCGAGTACGCGTAGTATAGACGGAAAGATATTCCGAAAAAGAAATCATCGGAATATAGTTTGATAAAAAGCCATAATTTGAAAACAAATAAAAAAGCGCAATAAAAAATAAACAAAAATTTCTTTGAATCGGCTTATGTACATACAATAAAACATCAGCCATCACGATAAACAAAAGACTATTGGTACAAAAGGCCGTATTCTTCATAATTAAAAAGACCAAAAAAATTTCAATACAAATACCAGCAATCTGATGACGATTCAATAAACGACTATATTTACGTAAGCCCACAAAAACAAAAAATAGAAAAAAGACAAATAAGGATAGATAAAAGTTCTGTAAAGGGTGACTTGCGATATGATCAATCGTCTTTAAAAAGTTATCGGATTGATTCATCGAAACAATGGTCACATTGGTATAGTACATAATGATTCCAACAGTCCAAAAAAGAAAAAAGTTTAAGACCCACATCAGGGTATACGCAATCCAAACCCGATATTTTTTTATCGCTTCAATCATTGCCATTCCTCCAAAGAATAGGATGAAACATTTTCTTTTGTGATCTTTTGAACCGGAAGCACTTCTACCTTTTTAATTTTCTTATTCTTAAAAATCTTATAAATCGCTTCCCCTGCTTTTTTCCCCATTGTTTTTGGTGATTGAGCAACGGTTGCCTGCATTCGTCCTTCTTGAATCAATTGTTTGGTTTCTGGTGTCCCATCTACACCATAAACATACTTTTCCTCTAAGACATTCATCTCTTCTAATGCTGCCATAGCACCAAGTGCACTTGGATCATTCAAGCACATGACCACATCAAAATCGATTCCTTTTTCTAAAAAGGCCTTCATTTTCGGCATAGCTTTTTCTAATTGCCCTTCACATTCCATCCGTTGAACAATTTGATAGTTCTCATTCTCTTTGATTGTATCTAAAAAGCCTTGAATTCTTAGCTTTGCGGAATTGGCATCACTATGCTCTACCAATACGATTCGTGCATTGGATAAATGGGACATCATATCTTGTGCGCATTGAATGCCGGCATTGTAATTATCACTCGATACATTATAGGAAATATATTTTGTATTCGAAACCTCACTATCAACGACAATCACAGGGATATTTCTACTTTTGGCTTTTTTTAAAACATCACTTAATCCCTTATAGTTAACGGGCGTAATCACCAACGCATCAATTTTTTGATCATCAATCAAATATTCAATTTCCTTTTTCTGCTTTGATAAAGATAAAGCTGGATCCAAAGTAATCAATGTATCGCCATTTTTATTTACAATTTTCTTCAATTCCCCATTTAAAATCTGATAAAACGGATTATTGTAGGTCATATACACTGCACCAATCTTCTTTGGTTCTTTAATTGTGTAAATCATATTTGTCTTGGTGATTAATTCCATTCCATAATTGCTTCCAATCGCAAATCCCAAACAAATTAAAATTAAAATAAGCGAATAAGCAAAAGATTTAGGCTTTTCCATAGAACCCTCTCATTCAAAAAAAGACCATCAAAAGATAGTCTTAAAAAATCAATTTAAACGCAAGTACCGCAATCAATCCAATCAATAAAGGAACCAAAAGACTCATCGCATAGCCACGTACCACACTTTTTTCCATTGATTGCCATTTTTGTTCATCAAACCAATAACGATCATCTTCTGTTTTATGAACAACCTCTTGATCAATAAAATTAGCCAAAGTAAAAGAAATCGTAGGTGTTGATAAGGCTAAATCCTTAAAAGCACTAATTTCAATGGCTTTTTTAGGTGTATTTGCTTTATTCTTACGAAAAACGTTCAGAACCAATTTAGCAGCGGTTGCTTCTCCACTTGGCTTTTGTTTCTTTTTCAAACTTGATAAATCTGCCATACTCTTTTACTTTCTAGCTTTCTTGGCTGCTTTTTTATTTGCCTTCCAAGCCTTTTCTCGATTTTGAATTTCAACCGCCATACCATGAGGAAGCTGTAATTCATCACTTCCAATACGAACACGGGATTGTCTTGAAATACTTCCTTGTTTTTCTTCATAAGAAGTAATCATACGAAAACGATAAAATTTATCAACATAGAACATACCATCTTCACTAAAAAGAATGGTTCGACGTGCACTGGATTCAAAGAATTGTCCAATAAAAACAATGGCTAATCCAATATAAGCTAATCGATAATAAAATAATTGATCCTTTGGTGTATTTAATGCACTACCTGTTATACAAGCTAACACAATACATAAAGCCGTTAAGACCAGCATCACATAGACCATATACATATGAAAGCTATAGACTTCACAATTTGAATGATTGCTTTTAAAGGCCTGCGCTTCCTTTTTATATTTTAAATATATTTGAATGCTTCGATAACTACTATAAGTAACATACCCAATCAATAGAATTGCAATGATCCATTGTAAAGCTGTACTTGTAAACATACTAAAATCCATATTCTCACCCCAATAAAAAGATTATAAGATAAAGAAAGCCCTTTTATCAAGAATTTAAAATCTAATTTATGATGATTTATACAATATTCGTGTAAAAATCGGTGTATTTTT
>CAVKAP010000043.1:26841-41810 GCA_963654445.1 Segatella copri | reverse complement strand
TCTTCCGAAAGTTTTAAGAAAGGGAATTTGATTATGAAGTGAGCTTTTCCTTTAGCTCGCTATTATCTTATAAAATAATTCTCGTTCTTTTATGTCTTGATTGTGTGAAAATTTGTGAATTATTCACTTTTTCAATTTCTTTTTTGCTTTCCACAATTTCATTTCGCTATCAATTTTTTCATCCATCTTTTTATTGATTTGAATCGCATAAGAATCCTTCATCACTAAGCGTAGAGAATGAGAGCCAATTCCTCCTAATGGTTCACGGCGATCAATATCTCTAAATTTAAAGAAACGATCTCCAAAGAAGAAACCATCTTCACTAAACCACATTCTCTTTCCAGCCAAGGATGTAAAAATCATTGTAATAAAGATTAATCCAATCACAACATAAAGAATGCGATAACGTAAAACCTCATTTGCAGCTGCACTTGTCATTTTATCCATAAAACAAGCCATCACAAAGCTAAGAACGCCCATGATAGCTGAAGAGAAAACCCAAGCCTTACTGCTATCAAAGATTTTTGCATCTGTATGTGCCTTTTGAAATTCACTCAATGCTTGTTTATGCTTTCTAAAAATCACAAAAGCTTTATAAGCGGAATACACCATATAAGCAAATAATACGGCAATAATAATCGTATTTGTCATAATCGTCCTCCTAGAATGTGACCATTATAACATGAATGTGTTAGAATATATGCATGAAAAATGAACAAGAACTTTTATATCAATTAAATCATTCAACTCTTTTTATGGAACATAACAATTTAGAGCTGATTGAAGCAAAACCAGGGTATGCTAAAATCAAATTATCCGTTGATGATAAATTATTAAATCCCTATGGCTTTGTCCATGGTGGTGTTCTCTTTTCCATGGCTGATACCGTAGCAGGTGCAGCTTGTATTGCATCAGATAAGAAATGTGTAACTCTAAACAGTTCCATTAGCTATATTAAACCCGGAAAAGGAAATACTTTAATCGGAATTGCCAAAGAAATATCCAGTGGTCATACAATTTGTGTCTATGATGTTTCTTTATTTAATGAAGAAGATACTTTAATTAGTCGTTCTACCTTCACAATGTATTGCTTAAAAAAAGATAGAAAGTGATGCTTTCTATCTTACTTGTATTCTTACTGATTTTCGAGCAAAAGCCGGTCTAAAGGTTAAATATAAAGAACCTTCAGTAGGTACCTCATATGCAATTTCACCAGCTACCGTTTCTCCTGAAAGAACTTCTGTATCTAAGCTTCCATTTAATTCAGCGCTTAATACCTGATCACATTTACGTCCATCTTGTCCTTTCATAGAATACCACAACATACTTGACGAAGATTGATCTTTATTACTTGTATTCTCAAGTGTACAATCAACCGCAATAAAGGTTTTTCCATCCTCTGGTGTTTCTAGTGCCGTTGCATCAATTTCACGAATGCTATTAACCGTTATCTTTATTCCCTTCACTTCTGCTGTTTGTCCAATTTGATAGACTTTGATCTTTTTCGCCTCAATTTTTAGTGGAGCTACCTGTTCAGTTGCAAACAGTCCAAAGGCTAAACCAAAACATAAGGCTAATTTTCCAATTTGTTTCATTTTCCTTCTCTCCTTTTTTATATTCTATGGAAAAAAGGATGCTTTTTGGTATGCTCACAGCATACAATTCCGAACAAATTGATAGATTGCTGTCGCAACAAAGATTACTAAAAAATATATTCCTACACAATAAGCCAAACGTTTCTTTTTGGGCCATCTTTTTCGATTATCCCACAGAAAGAGGATCATATATTGATAGAAGAATAAAAGCATTGGATAAAGAATCGGAATTTCTTTTGTTTTTGTAGAAGAAGAAAATACAACACCAAGCATTAATATTATTAATAAAAGTGAACGAATTTTCTTTAGAGAAGTCATATCCACAATACCTGGAATCAACCAAAGCTTACAATGTAGCAACTCTTCCTTTAATTCCTTTGTCGATTGATATCGATCCTTCGGATCAAGGGCACTTGCTCTATCTGAAATGAATTGATACACTCCTTCTTTATCATATTCCTTTAAAAGAATGCCTAATGCATAAATATCACTTCGTACATCACTTTGTCCAAAGCCATATTGCTCAGGTGAAGCATAACCAACACTTCCTAATAATTCAGTATCTTGGCTTTGATTGAGAACCACATTTCGTGCAATATCAAAATCAAAGAGAAGTACTCTTCCTTGATCTATAAAAATATTATCTGGCTTTATATCGCGATGAACGATTGGAGGCTGCATTGTATGCAAAGCTTCTAAGGCTTCACACAATTGAAGAACGACATTCTTAATATCTACACTCTCTAATTCACTTAGTTTTGGTGCATCGATATATTCTTCATAAACGCGATTCTTTTGAATCTCTAAAATTGTAGGCCAATGTGGATTATGAATACCTAATAATTGTTGATAAATATTCATTTCTCCTCTTTTTATGATGCGTTCAATCACATAGGACTTGGTTATCTTATTTTCAACAATGGATATCTTTTTTTCTTGGTCCTCTTTGATTACCTTGACTGTTTCGTAAATCCCCACATGCATTGAAAATTCCCTCTTGCTTTTCTATAATATTGATTATATGAAATCTACACAAAAACTACAAAGCTACTTGAAGGATACGCGTTCTATGGAAGAAATTCTTCCTGAAATTCCCGATTTATCTTTAGCGCATTATTTAGATCATCTTTTAGAAAAATATGGCCAATCCAAAAGTGAAGTCCTCCAAAAAACGACCTTACAAAGAAACTATGGCTATCAAATCATGAATGGAAGTAAAGAAGGTGGACGTGATAAAATCATTCAAATTGCCTTGGCAATGAAAGTCTCATTAAAAGAATGTAATCATTTATTGGATTTGTCGAATAATGGAAATCTCTATGCCAAAAGAAAAAGAGATGCTCTATTGATTTATGCTCTCAACAAGCATCTTTCTGTCTTCGAAACCAATGAGCTTCTCTTAAAATATCATCAATCTTCTTTAGATTGAGCTTCAAATTCTATTTTCCCTTTTCGTTTAAATACTCTTTCGGAAAAGGGATTTTTTTCTATTCTTTGATAATCATGGCCTGCTTCGCTTGACCAAGAACAGATAACCTTTAAAGGCTCTTGTCCAATATTGACCAAACGATGGGCTTGATTCCCTTTGATGTGATGAAGCGATCCTTCTTCTACCTTTTCTGCAATCATTGATCCATCCTCATTCATTAATAAGAGTAGGCCTTCTCCACTTGCACCATAATAAAACTCATTACACTTTAAATCGCAATGAAAATGACCTCTTGTCATATTGCATTCATCACAAACAGAAACTGGATACAAAATACTTAATCCCCAACAAAGGCTCCCTTTATAAGAGGCTTCTTCTTGAATGGTATAGACCTCATACATCAATGTATCTTTCGCTAGACTTTTATCTACCTTTTGATAAATGGATTGAATATCTCGATAAAATGTTTGTTTGTGAATAACATTCTTTCCCTCTATAATTCCATGATAATCATGAAAATAATCCGCTTTTTTAATTTCCATAACTTTCCTTTCCAAAGGTTACAGAATACATATATTTATCTGAACGATAATAGGTTACAACATATTCTATGATCCTTTTATTTTGATCCAATGAGACACGTGTTCTTTTTAATAAGGGGGCCTTTTCTTTGACCTTTAAGAACTCTGCAATTTTCTTTGTTGCATAAGCAATAGATATCGTATCGGTTACCTTCGAAATATAGATGTTTTTTTCATTCTCAAAATAGGCATAAAGAGAACCTTGATAGCTTTCAACATCCATCGGTAGATCTAATTCAATGGGCATGTAATCAATCATAACGGTTAATGGTTGATTTTCTACAGAATAAACACGATAAAGCTGATAGACCTCGCTGCCTTTTTCAATTTGTAGATTTTGACTAATTTCTGCTGTACTCATTCTTTTGGATATATTCACAAATTCCAATTGATAGGATAAGCCTCTCTCTTCCATTTCATGATGAAAGCTTGATATATAATTCATATTTTCAACGATCTTACATGCTAATACACGAGTTCCTTTTGCTCTTTCCTTTTGTACATAGCCATCATTTACTAGACGATTAATGGCTTGACGAATCGTAATTCGACTAACCTGAAACATTTCCTGTAGCTCTTTTTCCGTAGGAATATAGGTATCCTCAGGATAGGTTCCATCTTCTATTTTTTGAATTAATATTTGGGCTATCTGCCCATATAAGGGTGGACTCCCAGGATTTTTATCTAGATAATATCTTTGCATGAACACCTACTTTCTTACAAAGGCACACATTACTTTTACTTCTTGATGACAAATAGATCGCAAGCCATATTCTTTGACAGAGGCAGGAACGATAAAGGTTTCAACATAATGAATACGAACCGGTTCAAATTCTCCCTTAAAAGAAAAGACTTCAATTTCTTCCCCTTCCACTAGATTCAACATATGAACACTATCCTTGGTCTCGATACGCACTTCATCCTTAAAGGTATATCTTAGTGTTTCAATAAATTCCAATTCATGTAGACCCGTTCGTTCCACTTTTCCTTCTTCATTCTCCTGAATCACTTTTTCTTGATGAATCAAGTTCTCCATTACCCACTTGGTTTTACGATTTGTTTGAATATTTTCTTTTCCACGATCAACATTGATTGGACGTGGTTTGCCATCTAAGCCTACCCGTTGCCAATCATACAATTTAAAGGTAAAGATATACGGTGTCGCACTAATTTCTAAAACCATCGTACCAGCTCCCGAGCAATGGATTGTACCAGCTGGAATAAGGGCATGATCATGTTTTTTTACCGGAATACAATTCACATATTTTTCATCTTCGAAGCGATTTCCACTTTTTTGCGCTTCTGTTAGGCCTTGAATAAAATCATCAAGCTTTACATTTTCTTTTAAACCAAGATAAACATGAGCATCCTCTTGAGCATCTAAAATATAATAGCTTTCATCTTGGGTATATGACATACCAAAGTGTTCTTGAATGTATTCTTTTAAAGGATGGACCTGTAAGCTTAGATTTCCACCATTCATCGTATCCAAAAAATCAAAACGAATTGGAAATTCAGGCCCAAATTGTTCAAATACACGTTGTCCTAACAATTGATTTGGGTAGGCATTCACTAAATTGATAGCTGGAACATCCACTTGAATGTTGCCATATTGAAAACAAAGGCTATTCTCTTCCGGTACACCATCAAAGCACCAAGCATAATTATATGAGGAATGAGGCAAATCACAGACCTCTTCCATCCATTGGCCACCCCATACACCTTCATCAAAGTATGGAACCAATCGAAATGGTGAAGTAGAAAACAACTCTAAACCCCTTTGATAATCTTTTATAGAAATCATCTTAGGCTGATTCCGTTCATTGCTTTCAACATAATAATCACAAGCATTAAGAACTTTAAATTTATAGCAATCAAAGATGCGCCATTCTAAAAAATATGCTCGTTTATATTTTCTTAAGATATCCTCTTCAAAATTACCAGCGCCCCAATTATCAAGCTCATGCGTACGATAGCGCCTTTGAATTTCCCAACGAGTTAAATCAAAATAAAGATGTAAATCCCCTGGATGAACAAGGGATGCACCAACACCATAGACAATCGTCAATCCCTTGCCAATGGATTTTCTTAACTCTTCTAGCTTTTTGAAATCAAAGCATTGCTCTAAATAAGCATGACTTAATTTACCAAAAACACGATCATCGGTAATATTCTCTTTAAATAAAGAAATGATTTCTTCTTCCGATTTTTTTGCATCCTCACTAAAAAGAATCATTTGTGGATTTAATGGTTTAATCAAATGTTCAAGAACTTCTTCATTGCGTGTTCCATGATAAAAGTCCAGACAAAGAACAACATGATCCTTCTTTAATCGTTTGATATCTTCTTGAATTTGTCGACATAAAGCATCATAGCCTTGATACGCTTTTCCTTGTACTTTCTTATAGGGATGCTTTTCATAATTGGGTTTTCTTCCTTCAAAAAACATAGGGGACTCCTTTTTCTTTAGGATAACGTTATAACCTTAGGATGTAAACAAAAAGAAAGCCTCTGTTCAAGAAGCTTTTCTAGTCTATTTCAATTTTTTTATCGTTACTTAAATAGGCCTTTAATGCTTTTAATTGTTTGACGGCTTCAAAGCGTCCTAAATAGTACACTCTTTTTAATTCCTCTGGATCATGACAAATCGAACCAATTTCTAAGGATTCACTTGGTCGAATCACAAAAAGATTGCCTTTTTCTTCTTCAACTTGAATTTTGTGAAGGGTTTGATTGTATCTTTGCCAACGGTTTTCTATTTGAGAAGTAATTGCGGGATAGTCATGTAAGGCTTTTTTTAAAAATGCCATATGTTTTTGGGGTTTCTTTTGATAGCTTTTGGGTTGCGTTAAAATCAACACTTCCTTTTCATAGCCAAAAGAAAGCATTTTTTCAAACGGAATGGAATCGGAAATTCCTCCATCAAAAAGCATAAAGCCATCGACATGAACCGGTTTGGCGAAAGCTGGAATGGAAGCTGAACCTTGAATCCATTTTAAGTCACGTTCGGTACCATCAAAACATTTATGATAAAGCGGTTGCCCTGTTTTTGCGTCCGTTGCCACAACATAAAATTCCATCGGATTCTGTTGGAATTGATCGGTATCAAAAACATCCAATTCTTGAGGAACCTTTCGATACGCAAATTCTTCATTGTATAGATTTCCGGTTAAAAATAAGGAACGAAAGCTACAATAATGCCAATCCTTACAATATTTCAAGCTATAGCGAAGAACTCTTCCTCTTTGTTCAGATTTCAAATTACACCCAAAGGTTGCCCCAGCACTTACACCTATACCACCATCAAAATGGATATCATTTTCCATCAACACATCAAGAATACCAGCCGTAAATAGGCCTCGCATCGCACCACCTTCTAAAACAAGTGCTGTTTTCATTCAAGGTCCTCCTTTTTGAAGGCTTGTGAATACCCATGATCATCCTTAAAGCCTCGATACATATCCATATCCGCAATCTTTTCAATATGATATGGTGTCATTTGATAAACATAGTTCAACCAATTTCGATACAATAGATTGGCGTGAGATCGCCAGGTCAAAATCGGTCTACGGGAAGGATTATCCCCTGGAAAATAGTTTTCAGGAATGTGAATCGGTTTATTTGCATTCACATCACGGAAATACTCTTGAGCCAAGGTTTCTACCCCATATTCAAAATGTCCAGTCACAAAGATTTGACGATAGCCTTTGGTCACAATAATATTTGATCCAGTTTTCTCACTTTTTGATAAAACAACCAAGCGCTTTTCCTTTGCGAGTGCAATTTCATCAATTTTGGTATGACGAGAATGTGGCGTATTATGGATTTCATCAAAGCCATTGGTTAAAAAATCATATTCATCACAGAGCTCTTGCGGAAAGATTCCAAAAAGCTTTTCATCCAATTGATATTTTTTGATTCCATAATGATAATAAAGTCCAGCCTGTGCACCCCAACAAATATGCATCGTGGATAGGACATGGGTCTTTGACCAATCAAAAATCATACAAAGCTCATTCCAATAATCAACCTCTTCGAATTCCATTTCTTCTAAAGGTGCCCCAGTAATAATCATACAATCATAGTAATTCTCTTTTAAATCTTTAAAATTGGTATAAAACTTAACTAAATGATCATGACTGGTATTCTTTGATTCATGATTTTCTACCTTCATTAAATCAATATCTAATTGTAAAGGAGACTTTGATAAAAGGCGTAGAATTTGGGTTTCTGTTTCGATTTTCTTTGGCATTAAATTTAAAATAACGGCGCGTAAAGGACGAATTCTTTGACGTCGTGCACTTTGATCTTCAATCGCAAAAATCTTTTCACTTTCTAAAATCTCTTTTGCGGGTAATCCATTTGGTATATTAATTGGCATATTGTTCACCTCTAATTCGACATTATAGCACGTCTTTTGAAACCTCGTTCGTTTATAGAAAAAAAGAAGTTTTTTCAACTTCTTTATTTAAATGCTTTTTTAAATTTTTCAAATGGAGATTCCGCTTGTCCACTTCGTATCTTTTCATAGAGCTCACGTTCTTTTTTCGATACGCGTTTTGGAATTTCAACTTGAACTTCGACGTATTGATCCCCTTGTGTGCCTCGGCGATTTTTTACACCTTTTCCTTTTAAACGGAATTTTGTATTTGGTTGTGTCCCTTCTGGAATACGTAATTCAACATCACCATAAACGGTAGGTACTTGAATCTTTGTTCCAATGGTTACATCGATTGCACTAACAGGAACCTTAATATAAATATCATCCCCTTGACGTTGGAAGGTTGAATGAGGTTTTACATGGATTTCAATATAAAGGTCTCCATTTGGACCACCATTTTGTCCTCTTTCTCCTTTTCCTGGAATACGTATTTGTTGACCGGATTGAATACCTTGTGGAATCTTGATATCTAATTTCACACGTTTATGTTCATAGCCCTTTCCATGGCATTCATGACATGCACGTGTTACCTTCTTACCGGTTCCATGACATTCTGGACAGACCACTTGTTGTTGAGCAATTCCAAACATCGTTCTTTGTTGCTGAACAACATAGCCCTTACCATGACAATGTGGACAGGTTTGAACATCTTGTGGACTTTCAGCCCCTGTTCCATGACAATGTTTACATGGTTCATCAACTTCTAATGAGATGGTTTCGGTCTTTCCAAAAACCGCATCCATAAAGTCAATGCGCATTTGCATAATACGATCATTTCCCTGACGTGGTTGATTTGCTTGTCGACGACTTTGTCCACCAAAGCCTCCACCAAAGAAGGATCCAAAAATATCCCCTAGATCACCAAAATCGGTAAATCCACCCGAGAATGGATCACCTCCACCAAAGTTTCCATCCACTCCAGCATGACCAAATTGATCATAGCGGCTTTTCTTTTCTTCATCACTTAAAACTTCATAAGCCTCATTGATTTCTTTAAATTTATCTTCGGCTCCTGGCTCTTTGTTTCGATCCGGATGATATTTCATAGCTAATTTTCGATAAGCTTTTTTGATTTCATCCGGAGTTGCACTCTTTGATACGCCTAGCACTTCGTAATAATCTCTTTTTTCTGCCATGACTTATCACCCTGCTACTAAAAACATATACAAATGTGTATATGCTAGATGTTTCACTACAACTTCACAGTCGTAAATTCCCGACTAGCCATCGGTACTCCCTGTAAATTCGCTTTAACGATTCGATACAAGATTCATCTAAGTAGCTTCTCCTTTCTTAGATTTTATTTGTTTTTTTCCACTTGGTTTTCGTGGACTTATACCATTGCTCACTGTTCTCAATACAATGAATGAACAGCTCTTCCTATATAAGCGATTAAGTTCCACTTGGCGTGGAACTTAGGTCAATTAGTTCTTTTCAGTAAATTCACCATCAACGACATCATCGTTTGCGCTTGAACTTGATGTTGTATCTTGTGCACCACCTTGTTGTTGGGCATTTTGATACATTGAAGCACTTGCAGCTTGGGCTGCTTTTTCTAATGTTTCTAATTTCGCACGAACTTCATCCATGTTGTTTTCATCCAAAGCCTTTTGTAAATCATCACGAAGCTTCTTAGTTTCTTCGGCTTGATTTGCATCCATTTTATCTTTGTTGTCTTCTAACATGCTGTCAATTTGTGAAATGAAGCCTTCTGCACGGTTACGTAAATCGATTTCTTCTTTACGCTTATCATCTTCAGCTTTATGATCTTCGGCTTCACGAACCATACGATCAATTTCTTCATCACTTAATCCGTTTGAGTTTTGGATAGTAATGTTTTGTTCTTTTCCAGTACCTTTATCTTTGGCACTAACGTTTACGATACCATTGGCATCAATATCGAAGGTAACTTCAATTTGAGGAACACCACGACGTGCAGGTGCAATTCCATTTAATTGGAAATTTCCTAATTCTTTATTGTCATTTGCCATTGGACGTTCACCTTGTAAAACACGAATGTCTACAGCTGGTTGGTTATCGGCAGCCGTTGAGAAGATTTGTGATTTACTTGTAGGTACGGTTGTATTACGTGGAATTAATACCGTCATAACTCCACCCATTGTTTCAATACCTAATGACAATGGAGTAACATCCAATAATAATACGTCTCCACCAACATCGTCACCAGCTAAGATACCACCTTGGATAGAAGCACCCATTGCGACAGCTTCATCTGGGTTTACACTGTGGTTTGGTTGTTTTCCTAATTCACGTTCAACTGCATCTTGTACAGCAGGAATACGAGTTGATCCACCAACTAAGATAACTTGATCGATTTCACCTGCAGATAAGTTTGCATCTCTTAATGCATTCTGAATTGGTGTTAAAGTACGATCAACTAAGCTCTTAGTCATTTCATCAAATTTAGCACGAGTTAAAGTCATATCCAAGTGTAATGGACCAGCTGCACCAGCTGAAATAAATGGTAAGCTGATTTGTGTTTGCATAACACCACTTAAATCTTTTTTCGCTTTTTCAGCTGCTTCCTTTAAACGTTGCATTGCCATTTTGTCAGCTTTTAAATCAACGCCATTGTCTTTCTTGAATGTATCTGCCATCCAATCAACCAATACGTTATCAAAGTCATCTCCACCTAAGTGTGTATCTCCATTGGTTGATAATACTTCAAAGGTACCATCTGCTAAGTCTAGGATAGAAACATCAAAGGTTCCTCCACCTAAGTCGTAAATCAATACCTTTTGTTCTTTATCAGTTTTATCAATACCATAAGCTAAAGCAGCAGCAGTTGGTTCATTGATAATACGTTTTACATCTAATCCAGCAATTTTACCTGCATCTTTGGTTGCTTGACGTTGCGCATCATTGAAATATGCAGGAACAGTAATAACCGCTTCACTAACTTTTTCACCTAAATAATCTTCTGCATATCCTTTTAAATATTGAAGAATCATTGCTGAAATTTCTTGTGGTGTATATTGTTTTCCTTCAATATCAACCTTTTGGCTTGTACCCATTAAACGTTTAATTGATGAAATGGTATTTTTGTTCGTTACGGCTTGACGTTTTGCCGCATCACCAATAATACGTTCTCCATCCTTGAAAGCAACAACACTTGGTGTTGTACGGTTTCCTTCTGGATTTGGAATAACCTTTGCTTCTTTTCCTTCGATAACAGCTACACAGCTGTTTGTTGTACCTAAATCAATACCAATAATTTTTCCCATGTTCTTATCCTCCTTATTCACTTACCTTGACCAAAGCTGGTCGTAAGATTCGATCTTTTAACATATACCCTTTTTGCATCACTTCTAAGACAATGCCTGGCTCTACGCCTTCTTGTTTTTCTTGCATTAAAGCTTGCATTGTATTGTGATCAAACGGTTTTCCTTCGGCTTCAATTGGTTTAACGCCTTCGTTTTCTAACACACGTTGAAGCTGTTGATAAATCATTTCAAAGCCTTTGACATAATTTTTCAATTCTTCACTTTCACTTTCGACCTTTAAAGCCATTCCCATATTATCTAATATAGGCAAAAGCTCTAAGCCAGCTTGTTGAAAACGATATTTCTTTGCGCTATCGGCTTCCTTCTGCAAACGTTTTTTCATATTGTCTGCATCCGCATAGGCTCTCGCAAAATCATTTTTTAACTTTGCGTTCTCGGCTTTTAAACCGGCAATCACTTCCTCACTTGAAGGCTCTTTGATTTCTTTGATCTTATCCTTCAATTTTTCTTTCACTGACTTCTTTTCATCTTCTTGTTCAGCTTTTTCAACTTCTTCTGTATTTTCTTCTTGTATTTCTTCTACTTTATTTTCTTCGCTCATCCTCATTACCTCCTTCCATGAACACGTCTTCTATCACATCACTCATATAATCCATTAATGCAACAACTTTTGAATATTGCATTCGATTCGGTCCTACAACCATGAGTTGTCCTTCTTCATCATTTTTACAATGGAATTTTGTTGAAATAACGGAAACATCACCAATTTGAAGAACTTCATTTCGCTCTCCTACATGAATCGCAACATTACCAGCCTGATCGGTCCATTTATGGAATATTTCACCATTTTCTAGTGCCGTCATAAGTTCCTTTAATTTGTTTAAATCGCTGAACTCCGGTTGATAGAGCATATTGCTACGACCATGTACGGCAACCTTTTCACTCGCAAATTTCATAAATGCGGTCACAAACGCTTCAAACAAAACTTCACTACGACTGATTCGTGCTGCCATCAAAGGTTTAATTTCTTCCATCTTTTCAACAACCTCTGAAATCATCGTTCCTTTCAATTGTTGATTAAAGATGTCGCAACAAACCTCTAAATCTTTTTCCGATACATCTTGTTTAAAGGAAAAAATTTTGTTTTCAACATGTCCCGTATCGGTCACGATGATAGCGACTGCACTTTGCTTATTGATTGGAACCAATTGCACACTTTGTAAGGATTGATTGGAACCATTGGGTCCTAAGACAATACTTGTCAAATTCGTCATATCACTAAGCATTGTACAACTCTTTTCAACAACCTCTTCTAAAGAAAAATGTCTTTGTGAAAATACCTGTTGTAAAGAATTTTTTGTTGGTAAATCTAAATCAGTTACCATCAAATGTTCAACATAGTATCGATATCCCTTTTGACTTGGAACACGTCCACTGGATGTATGGGTCTTTTCCAACAATCCAAATTTCTCTAGCTTTGCCATTTCATTACGAATGGTTGCTGAAGAAACCGGAAAATCCAAAAGGTCCATTAACGTTTTCGAACCAATCGGTTCGGCACAGCGTGTAAACTCTTCTACAATCGTTTTAAAAATAATTTTTTGTCGTTGTGTTAAACCTTCCACGCTAACCCTCCTAGCACTCTTATTCCATGTCTGCTAAAAGTATATCACATTAATTAGCACCGTCAACCAAAAAGTGCTATTTTCTCGTTTTTTATTTTGCGTAAGCGTTATCGTCACATTCTTACTCAATATTTTGACAATGTCACATAATCTTCATGATAGAATAGACACATGAACAAATTAATATATGAGAATAATGATAAAATCTTTGCCGCAACAACCATGCGCAATCTAAGCTATCCAGAAGGCAACAACATGGCTTTACATGTTTGTTTAAATCCAGAGGATGTTTTAAAAAATCGTCAACAATTGGCACAAGAAATTAATTTACCACTTGACCATTGGGCTCTTCCTTGGCAAAAACATACAGCCAATATCTATCGCATCACAAAGGTAGATTTAGGAAAGGGAAGTCTTGATGCGAATACAAGTATTCTAAATACCGATGCTGTCTATACAACCGAAGCCAACATATTAATTGGTGTGTTTACAGCTGATTGTGTTGGTTTATTGTTAGTAGATGAAACCACACCTTGTATTGCTGCTATTCATTCTGGCTGGAAGGGAACGGTTCAAGGAATCACTGATAAAACAGTGAAAGAATTAATTGAAAAGAATTTAATTCATCCAGAAAGTACAAAGGCTTATTTCTCGCCAAGTTTGCTTTTTAATACCTTAGAGGTTGGCATGGAGGTTGTCGATCAACTAAGGGAAAATCATATTGATATGGAAGGCTGTATTCGCTATATGCCAAATGAAAAAGCGTATATCGATAACCAAGGTATGAATATACTTATGCTAAAAAAATATGGTATCCAACAGATTTTCCCATCTAGCTACGATACAAAGCCAAATGAACATTGTTTTTCCTATCGTAGAGATGGAAAACAGACGGGTGAACATTTTACCTTTGGATATATTAAATAATTAAGGAGGATCTTATGAAAATTAAAAATTTGATGAAAGAGGTCGTTGCCTCATCACTGGTTGTATTATCAATGACAAGTCCAATCTTTGCATCGGAGCAAAATACCTATGTGGCCTATGGAGGTGGGTTAAATAGTTCGCAAATTGAAACCATTCGAGATAAATTTGGAGTTGATGAAAATTCAGTTATTGAAACAACGGTCACTGGAGATGATGTCTATAAATATTTAGGGGTACAATATGATACATCTTCTTTGGTATCGAGTGTTATGGTCAAAAAGAACACTGGAAATGGTGTTCAAGTTAATATTCTTACAGAAAGCAATATTACCCAAGTAACATCCAATCAATATGCCAACGCAGCCATCACGGCCGGTGTTTCCAATTGTGAAATTGATGTAGCTTCCCTCACTCAAGCAACTGGTGAATCCGCTTTAACCGGTGTCTATAAGGCTTTAGAAGAAAGTGGAGAAACCTTGGATACACAACGTACGCAAATTGCCCAAGAAGAATTGGAAACAACCAATGAAATTGCTCAAAACAATAGCTCCAACTCTGATTTTGATTCAACCAAATTAGATCAAGCTCTAGTTGATATCAAACAACAATTAGCTGAAATCAAACAAAACCAAGGAAGTCAGGCTACAACCGAACAGATTCAAGAAATCGTTAATGAAGCCTTAAGCAAATACGATTTAAGCAATGTCATTAGTCAAGATGACATCAATAAATTGATTAATTTTGCGAGTCAATACCAAAATACATCTGCCGTTGATTCCAAAGAGGTTTTAAAGCAATTAAATAAATTAGAAAACCAATTAGGAAGCTTAATTGATAAAGCTCAATCTGAAGGTTGGTTTGATAAGCTTAAAGATTTCTTTACTAATTTATTCAATTCCATCACTGGAAACAATTAGGCATTAAAAAATCCCTTCATCAGGGAGTATATACCTCAAACAGAAATGAAGCTTATAGAGAAGCTAGGACAATTTTTATTTGCCCTAGCTTCTTTTATTTCCAAACAGTATTTTTACAACAATTGTATGACAATCATTTTTTGTCCTCGTTATACGCTTTCATGACGTGATCGTAAAATTCGTCAGTGACTGCTGCATCATATTTTTTA
>CAVKAP010000043.1:0-26715 GCA_963654445.1 Segatella copri | reverse complement strand
CTCATAAAGGACAAAAGAGCTTCCTTTTCATTTTTTCTATATTTTCTTGTATGCATATTTACATTATCAAGACCAAAATTATCAACCATAGCATGTTTATTTTTCATTTTTTTACCGTTCCATCAAATGATACAAATTTGCCGTCTCTATTTCCTTGATCTGATTCAGCTATAACTTCACTAACACCATTTATTGGTGAATAAGCTACATCGTTATTTGATGTCCTTTCTATGAAAAGAATATCATTTTTTTGTGAATTAAACCATCTATACACAAAAAACTCCTTTACATAAAGGAGTTCTTGACTAATGGTGCAGAAGAAGGGAGTTGAACCCTCACGTCTAAAAGACACTGCCGCCTGAAGACAGCGCGTCTGCCATTCCGCCACTTCTGCAAACAAAAAAATTATAAGACCCTACTTTTTAAAAAGCAAGTAGGGTCTTCTTTTTTAGAATAATCCAGTAATTACACCAGACTCATCAATATCCATATCTAAAGCGGATGGATGCTTTGGAAGTCCTGGCATTGTTAAAACCTTTCCTGTTAAGGCAACAATAAAGCCAGCACCTAAAGATGGTCTTAATTCACGAACCGTAATTTTAAATCCTTGTGGACGTCCCATTACTTTGGCATCATCACTTAAGGACATTTGGGTTTTTGCCATACAGATTGGCATATGATCCCAACCTAATTCTGTAAATTTCTTAACTTGTTCATAGGCTTCTTCGGTGTATTCAACCCCATCTGCACCATAGACCTTTTTTGCAATGGTTTCAATTTTTTCTTCAATGGATTGATTTACATCATATAATGGTGCATAGCTATTTTCTTGTTCACATAGATCAATGACCTTTTGTGCTAAATCTAAAGCACCTTCTCCACCTTTTGCCCATACTTGAGATAGAGACATTGGATGATTGTTTTCTTTACACCAATTTTCCAATGCTTCAATTTCTTTATCCGTATCACTAACAAATTGATTGATGGCAACAACATATGGAAGACCAAATTGTTGAATCGTATCAATATGTTTAGCTAAGTTTTCACAGCCACTCATTAATGCTTCGACATTTTCTTCTTGTAGATCCTCTAAGGCTACACCACCATGTTGTTTTAAAGCACGAATCGTTGCAACAATTACAACCGCATTTGGTTTGAAACCTGCAAAACGACATTTAATATCTAAGAATTTTTCTGCACCTAAATCTGCACCAAAGCCAGCTTCCGTAATTGTATAATCAGCTAATTCTAGACAAGCCTTGGTCGCAATTACTGAGTTACATCCATGAGCAATATTCGCAAAAGGTCCACCATGAATTAAAACCGGATTATGTTCAAGGGTTTGAACTACATTTGGTAAAATGGCATCCTTCATAACCATGGCCATAGCCCCTTCAATACCTAAATCATGAATCGTTACGGGTTTTCCTTCATAGGTATAAGCTACAAGCATCTTACCAAAACGTTCTTTTAAGTCCATCAAATCATCAGCTAAACATAGAGCTGCCATGACTTCACTGGCTACTGTGATATTAAAGCCATCTTTTCTTTCAACCCCATTGGCTTTTGATCCTTGACCAATGGTAATATCACGTAAGGTACGATCATTCATATCTAAACAACGTTTAAAGGTAATCGTTGTTGGATCGATATTTAATTCATTTCCTTGATGAATGGAATTATCTAAACAAGCACAGACTAAATTGTTTGTGGTTGTGATGGCATGCATATCACCCGTAAAATGCAAGTTAATATCTTCCATTGGAACAACCTGTGCATAGCCACCTCCAGTTGCTCCACCCTTTAATCCAAAGACAGGTCCTAGACTTGGTTCACGTAAAGCCATCATCGTTTTCTTACCCAAACGATTTAAAGCATCTCCTAAACCAACGGTTGTCGTACTTTTTCCTTCACCGGCTCTCGTTGGGTTAATCGCCGTAACAAGAATTAATTTTCCTTTTTCTTCTTTTTCTAATTCTTTAATATAATCAAAAGATAATTTTGCCTTATACTTTCCATATAATTCTAAAGAGTCTTCCGGAATTCCAATTTTTGATGCAACCTTCGTAATGGGTTCCATTTCTACTGTTTGTGCAATCTCTAAATCTGTTGGCATATTAATCCATATCCTTTCTTCCAATATCGTGACGATAGAACAATTCATCACAATCAATTCGTTTTACATCTTCATATGTTTTGTCAAAGGCTTCTTCTAATGTATCTGCCATATTTGTAACCATCAAAACACGTCCACCATCAGTCACAAGCTTTCCAGCTTCTTTTTTTGTTCCCATATGATAAACATAACCATTTAAATCATCTGGAATTGAAATTTCAGCGCCCTTTGTTGAACTAGCTGGATAGTTTGTCGATGCCATAACAACCCCATGACTGACTTGTTTTGACCAATCTAATTGAACTTCTTTATCTTCTAAGACATCCAACATAGCTTGAACAAAATCACTTTTTAATCGAGGTAAAATAACCTCAGCCTCAGGATCTCCAAAACGCGCATTGAATTCGATGGTCTTTACACCGTTTTCTGTTTGCATCAAGCCACCATATAAGAAGCCTGTAAAAGGAACGCCTTCTTGTTCCATTGCTTTTACCATTGGACAGATAACTTGATCTAAAGCTGCTTGTTTTAAAGCAGGTGTAATCTTCTTCACTGGGCTATAAGATCCCATTCCACCGGTATTGGCACCTTGATCATTATCACCAACTGGCTTATGATCTTGTGCGACCTCTAAAGGAACAACTGTTTGATTATGTACAAGAGAAATCAATGAAAATTCAAATCCAAATAAACATTCTTCAATTACTACTTTATTTCCTTCAATTGAAAAAGCAATGTTTAATGCTTCAATGGCTTCTTCTACTGTTTGTGCAACGGTAACACCCTTTCCTGCTTTTAAGCCATCTTCTTTAATGACAATTGGAGCTCCGTTTTCTAAAACATAAGCCTTAGCTGCTTCAAAAGAATCAAAGGTTTGATAAGCCGCTGTTGGAATATCATATTTAGCCATGATCTTTTTTGCGAAATCCTTGCTGGATTCAACCTGTGTTGCTGCTTTGGATGGTCCAAAAATCTTTAAGCCTTCTTTTTCAAACGCATCCACAATACCTAAAGCTAAAGTTGCTTCTGGTCCTACAACGGTTAAATCGATTTCTTTTTCTTTTGCGAAAGACACCAATCCATCAATGTCTGAATCCTTGATATCGACCAAAGTAGCAAAAGCTTCCATACCAGGATTCCCTGGAGCTGCATATAATTCATTACATAATTTTGATTTGGAACATGCAAGTGCGAGCGCGTGTTCACGTCCGCCTTTTCCAACAACTAAAATTTTCATAAAAACTCTCCTTTATATACATGTTTTATTCTATCAAAAAACATTAAATTTTCACATTCTTTCTTCACCCAATCCAAATCTTTATCAGAAAGGAAAAAATTTAAGTTTGAATTAAAGAAAATACTATATACTGTTGTGGAAGGAGAATAGACTATGATAAAAAAAACCGCCCTTTCCTCCTTACTTGCACTATCCTTATTCTTATCTGGATGTTCAAATGTTCAATATACCGAAATTGAGAAAACTTCAAAAACAGTTTTAAGTAATAGCAACTTTGACAATCTAGAGAATACGGAAGAAGAAACCGTTCAAAATCAAATCAATGCGATTTATAACGCAACTTACTCAAGTAAGGTAAAAGAAAATCTTGACCAATTAAAGAGTCAAGAAGATTATGATGAAACAAAGCCTTTAATCGTTCATAACCCATTTGGAACGAACACTTGTTCATTGTATGTTTATTTTAAAAGTGCAAAAGCTTACAAAACCTCTTATACGATTCATGCGGAAGGCTATAGCGATTATTCAAATACGCTAGAAGCTTCAACTCGGAAAGAGCATGAATTCCAATTGATTGGTTTAATCCCAGATACGACCAATCAAATCACCTTAACGATGACCGATGCCAAAGGAAAAGAAATAACATATTCCTTTGAATATAACTTTGGTTCGTTATTAGGCGATGAAAAGGTTCAATTATCGCAAACTAGCCGAAGCAAAGTATTGACAACCGATACTACGCAATTAAGTAATGGTTTGTACGCCATTTTAGGAAATGATAGCGACGACTTAGATTTTATGTACTATTATGACAGCAATGGCATCCTACGTGGAGAAGTACCAATTCGTGGTTATCGTTCGCACCGATTGCTCTTTAAAGACAATCTCATGTATTACAGTATTTCTGCTTATAAGATTGCAGCTGTTAATTCCTTAGGACAGGTTGAACAGGTTATTTCAACCCAAGATTATCAGCTTCATCATGATTATTGTTTCGATCAAGATGGGAATTTACTTATTCTCGGATCGAAAGAAATTGAAGATGATTACGACAACAGCCGAAGTGAAGATTTACTTTTAAAGATCAATCCTTCCACAAACTCAATTGTTGCAACCTTGGATTTAGGCGATGTCTTCAGTAATTATAAGAAACAAACAACGGTTCCTGAATCCGATAAAAATTCCGAAGGTGTATATGGCCTAGATTGGATGCACATTAATAGCATTCAATGTCTAGAAGATAATTCCATTATCTTATCCAGTCGTGAAACATCAACCATCATTAAATTAAGCAATGTCTTTGATGATACAAAAATTGATTATCTCATTGGTCAAGAAAGCTTCTGGCAAGATACAAAATATGCGAATAAGCTTCTAACTAAGATTGGTGATTTCAGCAATGCGACCGGACAACATTCCGTTACCTATGAAGAAGATGATTCATTAGGAAAAGGTCAATATTATCTCTACCTATTTAATAATAACTTTGGTGCAAGTCAAACCAATCCAAGCTATGATTGGTCACAGGTCGTTGGCACAAATCTTAAGAATAACTTCTATATGACAAAGGATGAAGTAGCCAACGCACATAGCTATTACTATAAATATTTAGTGGATGAGAAAAAAGGTACCTATCAGCTTGTAAAAAGCTTTGAGGTTCCATATTCTTCCCATGTATCCAGTGTTCAAGACATCGGTTCTAATATTGTGGTTGACAGTGGTTTCCAAGGCATCTTTGGAGAATACGACCAAGACGGAAATCTCTTAAGAGAATTCAAAGTAAAACGAAATGACTATATGATTTATCGTGTATACAAATATACCTTTGATCAATTCTACTTTAATAAAGCTTAAGTGATACTTAAGCTTTTCTTTTATTTATTTTATTAATACTTTATCGTTTTATGATAATTTCTTATTGACTTTTAATATTTATAATGGTATAAAATAAGTGTAAACAAAGAAGGAGGTATTCCTCACTGTCAATCACCCCTATCAACACGACAGTTTAAAGAAAGGAGAGATAAGCAAACCATTATCTAGCTCTGTTTACCCCTATCAACACAGAGAAAAAGAAGAAAATAAGATGTAATTTCATAAAGAGATTACATCTTTTCTCTTGTTCTCTATTATTAAGTAAACCAAAAGAAAAAGGCTCCTTTCAGAGCCTAAATCATATTCTTACTTCGCTTGTTTTTTCTTATTCATAACAATCAAAATAATAACAACTGCAACAGCCGCAATACCTACACCTGCATATAAGGTCATATTTGTTTGTGTTCCGGTATGAGAACCACTTGAAGTTGTAGGTGCTTGTCCAACATAAGTATTTGTTAAGACATAACCATCTAAATCACCACGATAGTAAGCCAATGATTTTTCTTTAATTGTATATTTGTATTCATTGCCACTTTCGTCTTTTTTCGCTAATTTTTCAAAGCCGAAGGACCAAGAATCACTGCTTGCATCACCACTGACATCGATTGCTTTGTATTGTTCACCATTACGATATAAAATCACGGTTACCTTTGAAGGACGAACCTTGTATTCATTTTTATTGTCTTTCCAAACAATTTTACCATTCACATTGACTAAATCTTCTTCATTTGTCGTTGTGGCATCATCTGTATTTGCTTCATTCACAACTAATACATTATTTTCAACATTGATGACTTCAATATTTACATTCACATTGTTTTCGGTATTCTTTGTTTCTTTTCCTGCTTCGGTACTAAAAGAATAACCATCATAAGAGAATTCCTTTTCACAAGGTGTATAACCATCTTTTACTGCTTGTTTTAAAGTGACTTCTTTATAATCACTACCTGCACAATTTGTATCTACATGATATACATTACCTGCAATATAAACTGGATTGCTTTCAGCTAAAGAAGAAGTCGCAATCTTATCTACCTTCTTTTCATCTACTGTAGTATCTGTTTGTGAAGAAGGTGTTTCTTCTGATTCTTTTTCTTCACTTGAAGGTGTTGTCGCTTCACTATCACTTGTTTTATTATCTGTAGTTTCTTCTTTATTCGCTTCGGAATTGCTTGTTGTTGTACCTGTCTGATTATCTGTTGTTGAATTTGAAGCTGTACCTTCTTCAATTTTTGCCATTTGAAGCATATAATCTGCTGGACTATGATTTTCCTTATTTTCTTTATCATATAAAATGATATTTTCCGTATAAGATTCCTTCAATTCCTTCACAGTCTCATCTGTAATCGAATCCCAAATAGAAGAGTTAATATCCCCTTTAATAATATCAAGGTTCATCTCTTCGTCATCCTCTTCATGGATTGTGACATGACCATCACTATAATCATAGTCTCCTGTTTCTGGGGTTGATTCTAAAACCGAGTCATTTGGTGTTGTGTCATCGACAGTTGATTCATTGATATCTTGACTTGAAGAATCATAAGCCTTCCATTGTCCTTGTTCATCAAAGGTATAGACCTTTGAATCCTCTTTATCAAACCAATAATGTTCACATAATTCATCTTTTAATTCATCTGAATCTGTATTGGCTAATGTCATTAATGGACTACCAAATAAACTAAAAGCCGTACAGGTTGCAAGCGCTAATTTAAATAATTTTTTCATCGCAAAAACCTCTTTCATATATGTTTATTTTATTATACATAGCCCAAATCTCCAAGTAAATTGTTTATAATATAGATAACGGAGGTACGTTATGAACGAAATTAAATGTCCACATTGTGGAACCCTATTCCAAATCGATGAAAGTCAATATTATGAATTATTAAAGCAGGTCAAAGACAAAGAATTTGATAAGGAGCTACAAGCACAAACCGAAACATCCAATCAATTATTAAAAAGTCATCTTGAAAAAGAATACCAAGAACAATTAAATCAAAAGGATCAAAGCATCCTCTCTTTAAAGGAACAATTGTCTTCCACTTCTGCTTTAACCAAAGCGGAGCTTGAAAAGGAATATACCGACGCCTTACATCAAAAGGAAAATGAAATTCAAGCGCTCCAGCAACAAATCGCAAGCTTAGAATCAAAAGCTCAACTTGATCTTTCCAATACCAGCAAGCAACTTGAAGATGAAAAAAGAGAGCTTGAAAAGGAATATACCTCTTCCTTATATCAAAAAGATAATGAAATCCAAGCCCTCCAACAAGAGATTGAAAGTATCCAATTAAAATCAAAGATTGAATTATCCAATGCAACAAAGGATTTAGAACAAGAAAAGAATGCCCTTCAAAATACCATCCAACAAAATGAATTATCCTACCAATTAAAAGAAAACAATTTAAAGGAAAAATACGATAATTTACTTCAAAACAAGGATGACCAAATTGCTTACTACAAGGATTTCAAATTAAAACAATCCACCAAAATGATTGGTGAAAGCTTGGAACAGCATTGTGAAATTGAATTTAACAAGCTAAGAGCCACTGGCTTTCAAAATGCTTACTTTGAAAAGGATAATGATGCCAGCAAGGGTTCAAAGGGGGATTATATCTATCGAGAATATGATGAAAATGGATGTGAAATTGTCTCCATCATGTTTGAGATGAAAAATGAAAATGACAACACGGCCACAAAACATAAAAATGATGACTTTTTAGAAAAGTTAGATAAGGATCGAAAGACCAAAAATTGTGAATATGCCGTTCTAGTTTCAATGTTAGAAGCTGATAATGAGCTTTATAATACCGGCATTGTGGATAAGACCTATCGTTTTGAAAAGATGTATGTCATTCGTCCTCAATTCTTTATTCCAATGATTACCATTTTAAGAAATGCAGCCCTACATTCATTGAAATATAAGAATGAACTTCAAGAGATTCGCAATCAAAATATTGATATCACCCATTTTGAAGAAAAGATGAATGAATTCAAACAAGCCTTTGGTCGTAATTATGAGCTTGCTAGTCGTAGATTCCAAACTGCGATTGATGAAATTGAAAAGACCATCGATCATCTAGAAAAAACCAAAAAAGCGCTCTTATCCAGTGAAAACAACTTACGTCTTGCCAATAAAAAAGCCGATGATTTAAGCATCAAACGGCTAACAAGAAATAATCCAACCATGAAACAAAAATTTGAAGATTTAAAAAAGGACTAATGTCCTTTTTTATGCTGGATTGTAATTCGATTCCGCAACGAAATCAGAATCTCCATCCTCATGCTTATAAACAACCTTCAATAGGATTGGCGTAATCACAGTTGTAAAGACCACACACAATAAAACCGGTGTGACAAATAAATTTGGCAATAAGCCTAGGGCAATTCCTTTATTGGCAACAATCAACGCAACTTCACCACGGCTAATCATTCCACAGCCAATGCGTATAGATTGCTTCATATTGTAATGCGTTAATAAAGCACCTAGACCACAACCAACAATTTTGGTTAAAACAGAAACCACACAAAGAATCAACATTAAGATAAGCATTTCCGTTGAAAATTGAATCGGATCTAGCTTTAAACCAATACTCGCAAAAAAGATTGGCGTAATCAAGATATATGAAACCGTTCCAATTCTCTTGGTAACATAGTTACATTGTTTGGTTCCAGAAATAATTAATCCAGCTACAAAGGATCCAGTAATATCGGCAACCCCAAAGTAGCGCTCTGCAACATATCCCATAATTAATGCAAACGCAAACGATACAATGGAATATCTTTGTAAGCCACCTCTTGAATCATGAATAAACCACCATTCAAAGGCTTTGTGTAAAATAATTCCCAAAATAATCGCAAAGATAAAGAACAATAAAACCTTAAATAAGACCATACCAATTTGAACCGAGCTATCGGCCATACCACTGACTAAGGTCAAACAAACAATACCTAAGACATCATCAATAACGGCTGCAGCTAAAATGGCATTTCCACTCTCCGTAGCCATACATTTCATTTCCTTTAAGGTTTCAACTGTAATTCCAACACTTGTTGCAGTTAAAATAACGCCTAAGAATAAATTACCAAGCCAAGCTTCTGGTCCAACATTGTAAAAACTTCCAACGATATAACCAAAAATTAAAGGAACGATTACACCTAATGTTGCGATAATAAAAGCTTTAAAGCCCGCTTTTTTTAAATCAGTAATACTGGTCTCTAAACCAGCTTCAAACATTAAAATAATAACACCAATCTCCGATAAAGATTGAATCAACGAACTCGAATGAACAATACCTAAAACAGCAGGTCCTAATAAGATTCCAGCCACCAAAGAACCAACGACACTTGGTAAGGCTAATCTTCGCGTAAATAATCCAAATACCTTTGTACTCAATAAGATTAATGCAATGTCGAGTAAATAACGATATTCATCCATAGGACACCTCCCTAATACATCTATATATTGAAATATTTTAGACTTTTTTTTGAAAAAGAGCAAACGCTTCCATTACTATTTTTGACCTCTTATCCTTCATTTGTTCACTAAAAACAAACAAGTGATTTTAATAAATAAACATTGAACAATTTGATGAAGTGTTTATAATAGTATTGTTGAAGTCGGATGAAGATAGTGAGAAAACACATTTGTGTACCGAAGAATTAACTATTTCAGGTCAAGAGATCACTATTGGACGAACCTCTGGAGAGACCATTAGGCGCCGAAGGAGTAAAGCTCTCAGGCAAAAGGACAGAGGAAGAAACTTTCATTTGCCTTCTTCTTATATAAGGAGGAATTTTTTTATGTCAGATTTTCTTACAAAAGTAGATAACATTGTATGGGGCTTGCCTTTAATTGTATTGCTTTTAGGAACAGGGATTTATTTTACCTTTGCTCTAAAAGGACTACAATTCACAAAGCTAAAGCTCGCTTTCAAGCTTATTTTAACCAGCAAGAGCAATGATGAAGACCACGAAGGAGATGTATCTGGTTTTCAAGCTTTGTGTACTGCCTTGTCTTCTACCATTGGTACAGGAAATATTGTAGGTGTTGCCACCGCAATTGCAGCGGGTGGTCCAGGTGCTTTATTTTGGATGTGGGTATCGGCCTTCTTTGGGATTGCCACAAAATATTCGGAAGGTCTATTAGCTGTTAAATATCGTGTCAAAGATGAAAATGGACAAATGGCTGGTGGTCCAATGTATTATCTTCAAAATGGTTTACATTCAAAAGTGCTAGCTAAATTATTTGCGTTATTCGGTGTTTTAGTTGCATTAATGGGAATTGGTACCTTTACTCAGGTTAAATCCATTTCTGATGCGATGACATTAAGTTTTAATGTTCCACCAATCGCAACAGCCGTTGTCTTAACCCTTTTGGTTGCCTTTATCACAATTGGTGGAATCAATCGAATTGCATCCGTTGCAGAAAAAATTATTCCTTTTATGTGTGTTTTCTATATTACGGGCGTTATTCTTATTTTAGTGACCCACTTAACTGTTTTACCTTCTGTCATCGCAACCGTTGTTAAAACAGCCTTTGTTCCTTCCTCTATTGTAGGTGGTGGATTAGGTGTTGCCATGCAAAAAGGAATCAGCCGAGGTATCTTCTCGAATGAAAGTGGATTGGGTTCAGCTCCAATTGCTGCTGCAGCTGCCAAAACCAATTCTTGTGTTGAACAAGGCTTGATTTCAATGACTGGTACATTCATTGATACGATTATTGTTTGTACGATGACTGGTTTAGCTATCCTTTTAACACAAGCCAATCTTACGGATTTATCTGGAGCCGCTATGACAACCTATGCTTTCCAAAATGGTTTATTCATTCCAGTGATTGGAAAATATATTGTAAATATCGGATTGGTTTTCTTTGCCTTTACAACAATTATCGGATGGAATTATTACGGTGAACGTTGTATGTATTATCTAAAAGGATTGAAAGCTGTTAAGATTTATAAAATCATCTTTATCGCATGTATTGCGATTGGTCCATTCATGTCCTTAGATGCTATCTTTATTTTAGCTGATATCGTCAATGGATTCATGGCCATTCCAAACTTAATTGGTTTGATTGGTTTACGTAAAATCATTGTCGAAGAAACACAGCTTTATTTTGGTGTAAAACGAAAAACAAAGCTTCAAACCGCGCAAGACTAAAGTCAGGATTTCCTGACTTTTTTTGTGTTATAATCTTTGTGATTTGGAGGTTTTTATGAAATTCAGTGATATTGATTTTTCTGCTCTTTCAAGAATCATGGATTCGATGAGTGACGAAGAAAAAGATAACTTAAATAAAATGGCCCAAAATATGATGGGTAATATGCAAAATACAAATGAAGAATCAGCACAAGAAGAGGATGAGGATTTCTATTCCTTCTTACATATTCAAGAAGAGGACTACCAGGATCTACCTGGATCAAGCTTAGACGAGATTGAAGCCGCTTGTGATTTAGAGCAATATTATGACCAAGATCATGAAGCAGATTATTCTGCATCCGTCTTATTTTATTCGAAGGCTATGCTCCATCTTTTACGAACAAATCATTTTCCTATCTATAAAAATGTGTTGGAACAAAAAGATTTCACAAACGCTCAAACTACAACACTTCAACAATATCTGCTTCCTTTAATGAATACAGATGCCTTACATAAGCTTGTTGACGAAGGCTTTGGCAGCCTTGAAGATTGGCTTTCTCATAAGGAATGCTTACAACAGCTTTGTATTCTTTTAAATCGCGCTGAATATGATTTTATTCGTTATGAAGACTTACAAAGCATAAAAGAGCTTTTATTTAAAGAAAAGGGCTTATTAAGAGTTCAACAATTAATTTAGGGAAGGATCAATGATCCTTCCCTTTTAATGAAACGTATCGTAGGTCTCTTCATCCTCACAAATAATTTGAAGAACACGTCGACCATCTACTAAAGTCGATACAATTTTTTCTGGATATTCGACCGCATCCGATCGTATGGTTAATTCAATTCCCTTTGAAAGCTTAAATTTCTTCGTTTTACGATTATTTAAGCTTTCAGGTACAACCTTAAATTGTTTATCAAATTTTTTTCTTTCAGGTAAAGCCAATAAACAATCCTTCATCACTTCTTTTTCTACTTCATCCTCACTTGGATGATAGTTTTCTAGGATTTGATCGACACACGTATCATAATCCAAGTCTTGTGGTGTATTCATCATATTTTGTAGTTCACTCGATAATTGAACATAATCATGCTTCGAGACAGGTTCAATCGCACTTTTTAATTCTGCATCAATAGCTTTAAAGGCAGCATAGGTATTCTTTGAATCATTTCTTTCTTCATCCAATTCCAAAAAAGAAACCGTCCAATATTTCGCCATCGTATCAGAATAAACTTGAATGGTTTCAAATACAAGCTGTGTATCCATCTTATAAATTGGAAAGAGAGCGGACTTCCACAAGGATTTCTTATCCTTTGAAAAACCATAGTTTACAGATAGATTTTGTCCATCAATCCAAGTTGAATGTTCAATTTTGGCAATCACATATTCATACTCGTCTTCATTTTTTTCAATCAAGGCCTGAATCAAGCTTCCCTTTTTAATGTTTGATCCCATACGATAGATTTTAGCTTGGGCCATTTCTTCTGCTTCTAAGAGCTTTTTAGCAATTTCCTTGCTCTGAACCACCCATTGTTCTTGATCTAAAACCAATGTTTGAATCATCGAAACTACACTCGTATTGGTGTTTCGAATCGTATAGGGCTTATTCTTTTCATTCATATGAGCATATTCAATATACTCTTCAATAAAGAGTTGAAAGTCATCGGTAATATCTTTCTTTTGAACCTGTTTATTTTCTAAATCTAAAAGGTAAAAAGAGCTAAATAAAAATTTCATAAATTTTCTCCTTGTTCTCTATTATACAAAAAACAGTGCCTTTGCTGCACTGTCTTCTGTTCATTATTTTTTTAGGGAGAGAGAAATATATTGAATATTATGTTTGGTCTTCTTTGACCATCTATAGAATACAAAAACAATATCTTTCCATTTTGACAATATGATGTGAAACTATGTGAGTATAGCTTAGATTATGTCATACTATGTTTTCTTCTTTCTATAGAAACTTTTATTCAAAAGTTTTTAAACCGTTTTAATTTTTTGAATTAAAAATTTTTCTCTTTTACTTCATTTATTTACAAAAAATATTGTTTAATTTCTTTCATTTTCAGCCATAATGAAGTCACAAAGAACAAGGAGGTCTCAAAAATGTGTGTAATTCATTTAGATGCCAATGAATGGCTGATTAAATCAGTTGAAAACAAAAGTGCAATTCATGCAAAAACCCTTGTATTAGATCAAGGTATTGCAGGGATCGTCTATTATTTTTCCGATAATAAAAAGAATGTTTACTACTTAGATCAATTTTATCCGGCTTCCTTAAAGAAAAAAGAAGTCGATGCCATTCCTTTTTATGAAATGCATAAACAAATCTATGCAAAGATGCAGCTCGATCATTACCAAAGCCTTCACAATGGAATTCTCCATTAGAAGAATAAGCAACTTATTATTAAGAGAAAAAGAATCACATCCCACAGCGTGATTCCTTTTCTTATCCATCTTTAATTGATTTGATATTGTCAAAACATACACAAAAGAAAAACAGTGCCTTGCCTGCACTGTCTTCTTTTTTGTTTTTTTGGGAGAGAGAAATATAGTTTTTTATTATCTTTGGTCTTCTTTGACCATCTATAGAATATAAAAACATTATCTTATCTTTTTAATAATAAGATGTGAAAGTATGTGAGATTACTAAAAAAGCTCTCTATCAAATAATAGAGAACTTTTACATTATTTTATTCTTTTTCTTGCGCTTTGAATGCCATTTGGCTAGATCCTTGTGCTGGAACATCCTTTAATGTCTTTCCAGAACGGAATGCGACCATACAACCTAAGGCCAACAATAAAATTGCAAAGAACAATTGTAAACCATCGGTCATATAAACAAAGCCACCGGTCACAAATAACTTTAATACAATGTTATAAATTGATAGACATAAGGAAGAAACTGTGACAACAAACATAACAATCATTGGAACATAAAGCATTGCCCCTTTTCTTCCGGTAACCTTCATGAATACAGCCAATGTAATTAATGTCATAGCGGCTAACAATTGATTGGTTGCACCAAATAATGGCCAAATATTGTTGTAGCCACCTAAGCTTAATAAATAACCTACAAATAAAGATAATAGAGTAGCTACATATTTATTTGTCACAAATTTTGCAAGCGCATTTTGGCTTTCTCCTTCCGATGGTTCTAATAATTCTTGTAAAGACATACGAGCAATACGACTAACTGCATCAAGTGTTGTTAATGCCAAAGCTGAAACAAACATCGTCATAATGCATAATCCCCAATGTTGAGGAAGACCTAATTGATCCAATAAGCCTGTAACACCGGTCGCAAATTTTTGGAATGGTGTAGCTGTATCAGCGAGCGCAATTCCAGCTAAAGAAGAATTTAAGACACCACGGCTTGCAAGAGATGGTAAAGATCCAACAACTACAATAACAACAATAGCTAACATAGATTCTAATAACATAGAACCATATCCAACCTGCAACATATCCTTTTCATTGGCAATTTGCTTTGAAGAGGTTTCACTCGATACCAAAGAATGGAATCCACTAACAGCTCCACAGGCAATGGTTACAAATAGTGTCGGGAATAAATAGCTTCCACTTGCAGATTTAAAGCCTGTAAATGCTGGTGTAGAAATACTTGGATTAGAAACCACGATTCCTAAGACAGCGGCAATAATCATACCAACAAATAAGAAGGTTGTTAAATAATCACGAGGCTGTTTCATTAATGAAATTGGTGAAACGGCTGTAAAGAAAATATAAACAAAGATAATATAAGTCCAAGTTGTCTTACCAAAATACACAGGGAAAGCAATTCCTAATGACAACATAACTAAGACAAAGACAATACCTAAAACAGCTTGCTTCCAGCCCTTTAAATTGGCTTTACGTGTAATGAGTCCAAATAATACCGCACCAATACAATAGAAAATAGAAATCGATGCAGCCGAACCATTGGAAACCACTTTAGCGCCTGTTTCGGCATTAAATCCATTAAAGGTACCACTAACCATGTCAGCAAATGCAGCAATGACAATCAAAGTAAATAACCAACAGAATAAGAAAAATAATTTACGTCCGGTCTTACCAATGTTGTCTTCAACGATTTGACCCATTGATTTACCTTTCGATTTAACCGATGCATATAAGGCACCAAAATCATGAACGGCTCCAAAGAAAATACCACCGATGACAATCCATAAAACCGCTGGAACCCATCCAAATACTAGAGCTAGTACCGGTCCAGTAACAGGTCCTGCGCCTGCTATAGAAGAAAATTGGTGAGCAAAGACTCTCCATTTATTGGATGGAACAAAATCTTGTCCATCCTCTTGCGCAACAGCCGGTGTATCTGCCTTTACATCAATACCCCACGTTTTAACCAAATATCGTCCATAAAAGAGATAGGCACAAATAAAGAGAACCGCTGTACATCCTAACAACAATAATCCATTCATATTCTTCTTCCTCCCTTAAAAAATAAGTCCTCTCAACAAAAAAAGCTTCCATCTTATTACTAAGACGAAAGCTTTTGTTCCGCGGTACCACTCAGTTTGTGATCAACTCACCTCTTTACGTATCCATCAATACGTTTTTTCGTTAACGCCGAATCCGCGGATTTCCTTACTGTATTCAAGAAATCAACTCGCAAGGGATAATTTTCATGCTTCTACTTGCATCCTTTCACCAAACAATGCTCGCTTTAAAGCTTATTCATGAAAATCTTATCTTGTTCAAAGTCTTATTTTCATTTACAAATGAAAATATATCACTGTTCTTTTCATTGTCAACGATTATTTTCATGAAATCGTTTTCAGTTTTTGATAAAAAAAGATTGAACAAAGCCCTATCAGCTTCATTCAACCTTCAATCATCTATTCAACTGTATCTAAGATTTCTTTCATTTTTGCAGCTAAGCCTTTGCACTTATCAACTGATAAAGAGCATAGAGCTACACGAATTCCTTGGTTTACCTTTACAGTATAAATATGTTTTGCCATTAAAGCATCATGGAATTTATCACGTGTTTCATTGTCCATAGATAAAGTCACAAAGAAACCTTCTCTATATGGATAATGCTTTAAGCCAACTTCCTTTGCTTCTTGAATGAAAATTGAGCTTCTTTCTTCTAATAGCTTCACATATTTTAAACGTTCTTCATTATAAGCTTCACGATGGTTTTCTAATACATCAACAAACATTTCCATTGCCCCATTGTTGATATTTGACCAAGTGGCACGTGCAGCTTTTTCATAGACATTTTTCATATCCTCTAAAGCTTGTGCATCCTTCGTCATAAGAATTGCGGCTCCACAACGCATTCCATAGCTGGTCATCGATTTTGATAAAGAGAACGATACAACAACCGCTACATTTTCATCAATCGCATCAAATTCTGCAAAGTATTCTTTAGCCTTTTCTTGTCCATACGCAAAATCAATATAGGCAATATCATTTAATAAAACAACTTGATGAGTTTTTCCACATTCATTTAAGAAGGCAACGACTTCATGCCATTCTTCCTTGGTCATAGAATAACCGGTTGGATTATGACAAGGATCATTGATAACAATCACCAACTTCTCTTGTTTTTTCATAACCTTTTGACAAGCTTCCTTTAAAGAAGCTAGGTTGAAATGATCTCCTTCAAACAAATCATAGTTTTCAACTTCAAAGCCATTCATTCCTGCCATCAATTTATAAGATCCCCACGCAATATTTGGTAGAATAACCGTTTCATTTACATCCAAGCATTGACTGATGGTTAAATCAACAGCACCTGTTCCTCCTGGTGTCGCAACGACTTCATGAGGTAACTTACTATTTCCATTTAAAACCCAATCATAGACCTCTTTACGGAAATCTTCATTTCCGGTAAAGGCAGACGCATATTTAGCTAAAACACGATTGTCTAAATTTTTCAATGAAGAGAAAACCGTATCCAAGGCTACCAATTGTCCTTGTTCATCATATAAAGAACCGATGGTTGCATCTACAACGTTTTCCGGTCCATTTTGCGCAATATCCTCTTTGGCTTTTCGTACGATTGCGAAAACCGTATCGACAATGGGTTGTGTACTTACACTTTTTCTTACAAAGCTCATATATCCTCCTATATATCCATTGGGTATGTTCCCAACACCTTAAACGATTCACATATTTTTTTGATTTCTTCTAAACACGCTTGTGTATTTTCTGTATAGAGCGGACTATCAAATTCAATGTAGAAGAAATATTCAAACATTTGATCCTTTCTTGGACGGGATTGAATACTATCCATATTTAATCCATATTTTGCGATAACTTCAATGACCTTGGCCAAGGCTCCACTAATGTGCTTGGTCGCAAAGACAATACTGAAGTGGTTCCCTTCCTTTACTGGATCTAAACCAATCACTAAAAAGCGGGTTGTATTCTCCGCATTTTCCGCTGGTTCAATTTGAGTTGCCAAAACCTTTAAGCCATACAAATCTGCATTTTCTTTTGCGCCAACAGCCGCTTTGGTTATATCGCCCTCTTCCGCAACATATTGAGCAGCCATGGCTGTATTTGGATAGGCAATCGTATGTACATTCAATTGACGTAAAAACTCCTTTGATTGCATTAAGGCTTGATCCTTTGAATAAACATATTCAATATCCTTTAGTGTTGCTTCTGGCAGACCCAATAAACATTGTTCAATTTTTTGATGAGAAATCCTTCGAATATAGACTGGATATTTCATCAAACCATCTAACACCTCACCAACTAAGCCAGAATTGGTATTTTCAAAGGGAAGAACACCATAATGGGCCTTTCTTGAAACAACGGCTTGAAAAACATCATCAAAGCTTTTGTAGTTTAAAGTTGGACTCCCTGGAAACATACGTTGGGTTGCCAAATGTCCAAAGGCTCCCTTTACACCACAATACGCGATAATATCGTTGGTCAAAAGACTTTGTTGAAAGGCTCTTGAATTTCGCATCATAGCCTTTAAAAAATCGCGATAAGGTCGCTTATATTTTTCTTCTTTTATTCGTTTTACACCATTTTCAATTACTTCATCTTCTCTAGATGAATCAAGGATTGCGAGATGGTGTTCCTTTTTATAATTTAAAACTTGTTCCACTGCGCTCATTCTTTGTTCATAAAGACTAGCAATTTGTTCATCAATGGAATCAATCTTTTTTCGTGCTTCTTCCAACTGGTTCATTTTACACCTCTGATAACTATCTTATCATAATTTTCATTCGTTTTCTGAAAAGTTATTTCTTTCGTGCTATCATAGGTTCGAAGGAGTTTTTGAATATGAAGTGTACAGTTCATTTAAAGGATGCTTCTTATCCTATATTAATTGAAAGAAATGTGATTGAAAATATCAATCAAGTCATAAATACAAATCGTAAGATTGCCTTAATTGCCGATTCAGGTGTCCCTGATCAATGGGTTCAAATTGTAGAAAAACAATGCTTAAATGCTTATGTCATTCGTTTTGAACAAGGCGAAGGTTCAAAGTGCTTTGCGCAATATGAAAAGCTATTAAATACCTTAATTCAATATCAATTCACCCGCAGTGATGCCATTATTGCACTTGGTGGAGGGGTTACAGGAGATCTAGCAGGCTTTGTAGCTGCCACCTATATGCGAGGTATTGATTTTTATAATATTCCAACAACCCTGCTTTCACAGGTTGATTCAAGTGTCGGCGGTAAGGTTGCCATCGATGTCGGTTCTTATAAAAATATCGTTGGGGCTTTTTGGCAACCAAAGGCTGTCTTAATTGATCCAAATGTTCTTTCAACCCTACCCGAGCGACAAATTCATAACGGTTTGGTTGAAGCCTTAAAAACCGGATTGATTCAAGATGATGAATTGCTTGCTCTTTTTGAAAAAGAAGAATTAGATCTAGATGAAATCATCTATCGTTCGATCAACGTAAAAAGACAGGTTGTCGAACAAGATGAAAAAGAAAGTCATTTAAGAAAGATTTTAAATTTTGGACATACTATTGGCCATGCGATTGAAAGTGCTTATGGCCTAAATACCTATTTACATGGTGAATGTGTTGCGATGGGTATGTTGTTTTTTATTGAAGATGATGCACTAAAAAATCGTGTTTTAAAAATCTATCAACGCCTAGACTTGCCTAAAATTCCAGATTATGATGTAAAAACCTTAATGGATTATATTGTTCATGACAAAAAAAGCCATGCATCAACTACAACGATTGTGAAGGTTAAAGAAGCTGGTAGCTATCAGCTTGAAGAGCTTTCGCATCAAGACTTAGAAGCTTTATTAGAAAGAGGGCCTTATGAAAAATAATATTGGTACGAATATTTCTTTCACTTTATTTGGAGAATCCCATGGATCAGCCATCGGTTTGGTTTTAGATGGCCTACCTGCTGGATTTGAAATTGATTTAGACCGCATACATGCAGATATGGATAAACGAAAAGCCAAAGGAAAGATATCTACGCAACGTCACGAAGGGGATGAAGTCGAAATCGTTTCTGGTTTGTTCCAAGGAAAAACCTGTGGAACCGCTTTAACCATTTTAATTAAAAATGAAAATACTCGTTCAAAGGATTATAAGAAAACACAAGGACGCTTACGTCCAGGGCATGCCGATTATACGGCCTTTGAAAAATATCATGGCTTCCAAGACTATCGTGGAGGTGGCCATTTTTCTGGACGATTAACGGCTCCAATTGTTGCGGCTGGTAGTATTTGTCGCCAGATTTTAGAATCCAAAGGGGTATTTATTGGAAGTCATATACAACAATTGTACACCGTAAAAGATCAAGCTTTTTCACAAGATATCAAAGAATTAAAAGAAGAAATTGATACACTGAATCAAAAGGAATTTGCGACCTTGAATCCAGAAGCCGCAAGTGAAATGACCAAAATCATCGAAGAAGCAGCCAGTGAAGGTGATTCTCTTGGAGGTATCTTAGAAACTGCAATTGTTGGATTGCCAACAGGAATTGGAGAACCGGCTTTTGATTCAGTTGAAAGTGTTTTAAGCCATCTATTATTTAGTGTACCCGCTGTCAAAGGGGTATCCTTTGGGCTTGGCTTTGGTTTTGCGGATGTCAAAGGTTCTGAAGCTAACGATGCCTTTTATAGCCAAAATCAAAAAATATATACAAAAACCAATCACAATGCTGGAATCAATGGTGGCATTACGAATGGTATGCCGATTTTGATTCATAGTGTTGTAAAGCCAACCCCATCAATTTTTAAAGAACAAGAATCTGTAGATTATTTAAGCAAAGAAAATGTGACCTTGCAAATTCAAGGTCGTCACGATCCTTGTATCATTCATCGTGCTCGCATCGTGGTTGATTCAATGATTGCCTTTGGTTTATTAGATTTATGGATGTCAAAGGAAGCAACAGGAGGATTTGTATGCGCGTAAAAGTTAGTCCAAGCTCGATTCATGGGTCCGTTCGAATTCCAGCAAGTAAATCCATGGCCCATCGTGCCATTATTTGCGCCTCTTTAGCACAAGGTACAAGTATTGTTTCGAATGTGACCTACTCTAAAGATATTGAAGCAACCATTGCTTGTATGGAAGCCTTAGGCGCACAAATTCAAGTAGAAGGAAGTACCTGTATTGTCAAAGGCTGTGATGTACGAAAGGTCGATCATCCGATTCATGTAGACTGCAATGAATCTGGATCCACTCTTCGTTTTTTAATCCCTTTATGTGCCCTGACTTCTCAAAAAGCATCCTTAGCAGGACATGGTCGCTTACTTCAAAGACCACAGGATGTCTATAAAGAAATATTTGAAAAACAAAATTTACTCTTTAATCAAGGAGAAACCTTAGAAGTTCAAGGTCCTCTACAAAGTGGTCACTTTCAAATTAAAGGAGACATTTCCAGTCAATTTATTACTGGTCTCATGTTAAGTCTTCCTTTATTAGATAAAGATAGTACCCTTGAAATTCTTCCACCTTATGAATCAAAATCATACGTGAACTTAACCTTACAAATGCTTGAAAGCTTTGGAATTAAAATCTTTGAAGAGGATGATTTCCATTATCGAATCCCAGGAAACCAAAGCTATCAAGCCAAAGATGTTTGTGTTGAAGGAGATTATTCACAATTAGCCTTTTTTGCGGTTTTAGCTTCTTTACAAAATGAATTAAAGCTAGAAAATATGGATCTTCATTCACGTCAAGGGGATCGTGTGATTTTAGACTTTATCCAAAAAGCTGGTGCTCTAGTAGAAAAAGAAGAGGCATTCATTCATATCAAACATCAATCCTTAATGCCACAAGTAATGGATATTGCCGATTGTCCCGATTTAGGTCCTATTCTTTGTGTTCTTGCCAGCTATACAAAGGGTTGTACAAAGCTAATTCACGCCCAGCGTTTACGCATGAAGGAAAGTGATCGAATTGAAGCAATGGAAGAGGAATTAAAAAAATGGAATGTAGCGGTTACAAGTACCTTTGATACCATTACAATTGAAGGAAAAGAGAGCTATGATCAAGAGGATGTAATCATTCATGGACACAATGATCATCGAATTGTGATGGCTATGACAGTCTTTGCTCTTTGTGCAAAGAAGGCTTGTATCATTGAAGATGCACAAGCGATCACAAAGTCTTATCCAAATTTCTTTGAAGATATTCAACAAATAGCAGGAAAGGTAGAAATATTATGATTTACGGAATTGTCGGACTCGGTTTAATGGGAGCAAGCTATGCCCAACGTTTAACCGATTTACATGAAACAGTTTATGGCTTTGCCCGTAGACAAGAATCCATTGATTATGCCATGCAACATCATATGATTGCGGATGGAACCATTCATGTCGAAGAATTGATCCATCGTTGTGATGTGATTGTATTGGCTTTATATCCTACATTATTAGAAGCTTGGATGAAAGAAAACCAAGACCACTTAAAATCTGGTGCCATTGTCATGGACATCAGTGGTGTAAAAACAAACATCATCGAACCACTTCAAGCCATTTGTCGTAAGGACATTGAATTGATTTCAACCCATCCAATGTGTGGTCGTGAATCTCAAGGAATCGAGCATGCGGATCCAACCATCTTTGATGGTGCAAACTATATTGTCGTACCAACACAAAAAAATACGGCTTATGGAATTCGCACGGCACGTGAATTAGGCCAAAAGCTTGGTTGTACCCATATTTCAAATCTATCAATTAAAGAGCATGATCAAATGATTGGCTTCTTATCTCAATTAACCCATGTGATTGCTGTTTCTTTGATGAATACACATGAGAATTCACATTTAGTGGAATACACTGGAGATAGCTTTAGAGATTTAACTCGCATTGCTTCCATTAATGAGAACATGTGGACGGAATTATTCTTATTAAATAAAGAAATCTTATTAAATGAAACCAATGCCTTTATTGAATCTATTGAACATTTTAGAGATGCGCTTCAAAATGAAGATGCAGATGAAATGAAACGTTTATTCATTCAATCCACGGAGCGAAGAGAGCTTTTTAATAAATAACAGGAAAAGGAAATTGAGTCTTTCAAAAGGACATCAATTTCTTTTTTATTTTGTCTAAAAAAAGCGCGTGTAACTTTCGTTACACGCAATGGAAATATATAAGGCGAAATTCACGCTAGTCCTCATAATGTAATGCTTCGACACCTTGTACACCACTTGAAATACGAACAACGTTTTCAACATCATATACGAAGATTTTCCCATCTCCCATATGACCAGAGTACAAGACTTTACGAGCTGTATTTACTACAGTTTTCACTGGAATTTCAGATACGATTACTTCTACTTTAATCTTAGGTAAAAGATCCATCGCTACCTTCGCACCACGATAATATGTTGTTTGTCCTTTTTGAACACCACAACCCATAACACGAGTAACAGTCATACCCATAATTCCAATTTCATCCATAGCTGCTTTTAAAGCATCTAGACGTTCAGGCTTCGTAATAATAGAAACCTTTGATAATTTCGAATCTGTTTCTTTATAATTTTTCGTAGGAACTGCTGTTTCAATATCAACATCCGGTGTTGTAGGAACTTCAACAGCCTTTGATGCACCAGACATAATCGCTTGTAAACCAAATCCTGCATAAGAATCAGCCAAACCATGTTCAGGTAAATCAAGACCTTGAATTTCTTCTTCTTCTGTAACACGTAATCCAACTGTTTTATCAATTAATTTGAAAGTAATGAACATTGTGATTGCAGTCCATACACCAATAACAATTAAACCTAAAATCTGAATACCTAAGAATTTAAATCCACCACCGTAGAATAATCCTAAAGCTTCTGGTTGTGTATCGGTACCACAAGCAAATAAACCAGTACAAATAATTCCTAATAAACCATTGAAGAAGTGAACACCAACAGCTCCAACTGGATCATCAACATGCAATTTGTAGTCTAAGAACCAAACACCGAAGCAAACCATGAATCCAGATAAGATACCAATAATGAAGGCTCCAAAGGCATTGACATAATCACATCCTGCAGTAATCGCAACCAATCCTGCTAGAGATGCATTTAAACACATACCAACATCTGGTTTACCATATTTTACCCAAGTGAAGATCATTGCAGTTACGGTTGCTAGAGCTGGTGCAATGGTTGTTGTCGCAAAAATTGTTGATAATTGTAAACCATTTGTTGCAGCAGCACCGTTGAATCCATACCAACCAAACCATAAAATGAAGCATCCTAATGCACCTAATGGAATATTATGGCCCGGAATACCATTTGGTGTACCATCTTCATTAAATTTTCCAATACGTGGTCCAAGAATCCATGCACCGATCAAAGCTGTTAAACCACCAACATAGTGAATAACACCAGATCCAGCGAAATCATGGAATCCCATTGCAGTTAAGAATCCATCTGGTCCCCATACCCAATGTGCTTCAATTGGATAAACAACCAATGAAATAACAAAACTGTAAATACAATAAGAAATGAATTTTGTTCTTTCTGCCATCGCTCCAGATACGATTGTTGCAGCGGTAGCACAGAACACTAAGTTAAATACAAAGGTTGACCAATCTGTTCCTTCAAAATCAAATAGAGGTCCCTTTGAGAAGTCTAACCATCCAATTAGACCACTTCCAGTATCCGGTCCACACATTAACGAATACCCTAAGAATAAGAATGCAACTGTACCTAAACAGAAATCCATTAGGTTTTTCATGATGATGTTTCCAGCATTCTTTCTTCTTGTGAATCCAGCTTCGACCATTGCGAAACCTGCTTGCATAAAGAATACAAGGGCAGCACCAATCAAATACCAGATTCCAAAGACTTGACTCAATACTTCTTCCATATCTTTTTCCTCCCTTGAATACAAAAAAGCGCACTACAAAAATCTTGTAGTACGCCTTTGCACCCCTAAACAAAAAAGGCACTCTCGGTATGAAATCAAGAGCACCTTTGCGTTTATGGGATTAGTTTAATCGATGAACTTTCATTTGTCAAACTATTTTCAATTTAATTTTCTGTAAGTGTTTACAAGCAAATTGAAACGATGAAACAAATCACTTTAATAACCGTAAAGGCCGTTTTTACCATAACTTTTCTTTTCTTAGCTGCCTTCCCTCTTACCGTTTCTTGTTTAGGCGCGATATTTCCGTTACTTTCTACATCCACTGGAAGCCAAACCGCATATAAAGTGATTTGGGTATCCGAGTTAATTTCAATTTCATCGCCGGGATAATATTCTACTTTTGGAACCGTAACCTTACCACCGGTGAAACCATGCCAGAAATAATCCCAGCCACCTACGGTCGTTGCATTTTTGTTTGTTGTCCAACCAGCAAAGCGAACTTGTCCTAAGCCACTGATGAATCTTCTTCCACAATAGCTATCATTTCCTCTAAGACCACTCTCTGGAATTTTCACGAGATATTCTTTTCCATTAAAAGTAACATCTCGGCTGATATTTAAAAAACTTGGATCTAATCGCGTGCTATCGTTATGTTCATCTCTAAAATAAATATCACAATGAACCGTTTTTGGTTGATAGACAGCATACAATGTGAGCTCATATTGATCTTTATCAAATTTGATTTGTTTAAGATCCTGTGTAACCTTTGTACCGCCTTTGGTTTCTGTCCATCCAACTAAATCATAATTTTCTTTGCTTTGAATACTTACTTGAATGTTATTCGTATCTTCCTTTTTATCAAAAATCTCCGTATTTAATACGGTTCCATCCGAATCACATAGGGTAAGAATATATTTATTTTGATATACAGCATAAACCGTCACATCTGGATTGTCTCTAAATACTTTCACACCATCTTCATTGGTATAATCCGCTGTTTTTGATCCTTTTTCCTTTGACCATCCAATAAAGGTTGCTTTTTCTTTTGAAGGTGTTTTATTTGTTTTAATGATGTCATATCCTACACCTTTCGAATTACAATATTCAGCATTTAAAGGAATTGTCTTTGTTCCAAGCTTGATTTCTTTATGTTCATAAAAGAAATTTGCACCATCGCTTTCTTTCTGACTCACTGTTTCAATTTCAGTACCATCTTCATCACAGAAATGAACCTTAAATTCGAGTGCTTTATGTTTATACACGGCATAAACTGTCACCTCTGGATTGTCTCTAAATACTTTTACGCCTTCTTTATTTGTATAATCTACGGTTTTTGAGCCTTTTTCCTTTGACCATCCTACTAGTTCCTGATCTTCTTTTGTAGGAATTGTTTTTGCTTGAATAATTTCATAGCCTACACCTTGAATATTCGTCTTTGCAGGATCCATATGCATCATCGTAGAGCTTTGGAAAAATCGTATTACTTTTTCATTTTCTTTTTTTGAGACCGTTTCAATTTCTGTACCATCTTCATCACAGAAATGAACCTTAAATTTGAATGATTGATCTTTATAAACCGCATAAACCGTTACCTTTGGATTATCTTGGCTAACTTCCACATAGCCTTGATCAAATTCAGCTGTATTACTTCCTTTTGTCGTTGACCAGCCTAAAAATTCATAGCCTTCTTTTGATGGGGTTTGACTTGGACGAACCTTACGTGTTGTGACTTTGTCGGTATGAATGTCATCACGCATAACGGTTTTCGTTTCTATTTCTTTTCCATCCTCATCACAGAAACGAACAGTTGCCTTGAAATTCAAGCTATAAACGGCATAAACAGAAAGTTCTGGATTGGATGTATCGACTGTAATGCCATCCTTTCCTAAATCTGCTTTTGAGCTATGTTGTTCACTTGCCCATCCAATAAAAGTATAATTTTCTTTACTTGGTGTTATAGTCGAAGTAATAACTATGGATGAATCTTCGCTTTCTTTGGTGACAGCTTCTAATTCATTTCCATTTTCATCTAAGAAATGAACCGTATAGCTTTTCATTTCTTGTTCA